>CAZCJG010000095.1:0-13740 GCA_964498575.1 uncultured Anaerolineales bacterium
GGCCGCCAGCCCGCTGGATGCCGAGGGTCGTGCCCGGCCGGCCCCTTTGCGGATGGCATCATCAATCGTATAATCGTTCATACGATTAACGATTTAGGCTCGGGGAAAACGACATGCTTCGCACATTGCTCACCGGCAAGATCCACCGCGCGCGGGTGACCGGCGCGGACGTGCATTACATCGGCAGCATCTCGGTGGACGCCGCCTTGCTCGACGCCGCCGGCATCCTGCCGCACGAGCGGGTGCAGGTGGTCGACGTCGACAACGGCGCACGGCTGGAGACCTACGCGATCCCGGCGCCGGCCGGCAGCGGTACCATCCAGCTCAACGGCGCGGCGGCGCACCTGGTGGTCGTCGGCCATCGCGTGATCATCATGGCCTACGGCCAGCTCGACGACGCCGAGGCCCGCGCCTGGCAGCCGGCGGTCGTCCTGGTCGATGACGACAACCGGATCACCGAGCTCCGGCGCGGGGTGGAAGGGGGCGTGTACGGTACTCCCGACAGCGTCGACGGGCGTGCCAACGGGAGCCAAAACATTACACCGCGTTTGGCAAACATGCGATAAACGGGAGTATCATCCTTCCAAGCATCCGCGCAGTGTCCGACTGCGGGGCGAGCATCGAGGAGGACTGCCGTGAACCATGGAGCATCCCTGCACCGCGCCGCCCTTTCGTCGGCGGTGGTGGGGCTGGCCGGCTTGGTGCTTGGAGCGGGCGCGCCGCTGCGGGCCGCCAGCGCGATTTACGTCGATGCCGGCATCGTCGAGTGGGCTCCCGGCGATGGCAACTGCGGCCTGATCGAGGCGATCCGCAACGCCCAGGCCGCGACCGATCTGTCGCGCCGCGACTGCGAGGCGGGCAGCGACGGGCTGGACGTGATCTACCTGGCCGATAACGCGGTCTATACGCTGAGCCAGGACTACCTGTCGGCAATAGCGCCGCAGCCGCCGCCGCAGACGGTGCCGCCGCCCGGACCTTTCCGCGGCTACTTCCCAATTGCGCTCAATTCCGGAAGGTCCGACACGGCCAGTGGCTTGCCGCCGATCGACACGGCGATCGTGGTCGACGGCCGGCACGCGACCATCGAGCGCGCCGCGGCGCCCGGCACACCGCCATTGCGCTTCTTCACGGTGGCGGGCGGGGAGCTGATCCTGTCCAACCTCACGCTGCGCGGGGGCGCCACCGATCTGCCGTTCACGGCGGAAGGCCGGGGCGGCGCCATCCTCGTCCGTTCCGGCAGCCTGGTTCTGGAAAGCGTCAACGTGATGGGCAACCGCGCCACCGACGGCGGCGGGATCTCGGTCGAGGGTCGGTGGAGTCGGGCGGAGGTCAACGCCAGCTTCATCCACGGCAACCAGGCGGTGGGCGGTGTCGGCGGCGGCATCCTGGTCAGCGGCGAGGCCGTGCTGCAGCTCACCGACAGTTTCGTCACCGCGAACAGCGCCGAGGACGGTGGCGGCATCGGCATCTACGCCTCGGAGGGTGATCATGTGGCCTTGGTCGCGAGCACGGTGCGCGGCAATGTCGCTGGAAATCGGGGCGGCGGGATTTTCGGCCGCAGCGGGGGGCTTCGCATTAGCGATAGCGAGATCAGCCACAACGAGGCCGACGTCGGCGGAGGGCTGCACGCGGCCAGCCGACTGGTCATCGAAGGCGCGACGATTCGCGCCAACCGCGCGATAAGAGCGGCCGGGATGCAGTTCGGCGGCTCCGAGTTCCGCGTCTCGAGGAGCGTTGTCGAAGCCAACGTCGCCGGTTACAAGGAAGCCGGCCTCGTCGTCTCCCGCGGCGACACGACGATCACCGATACGACCATCCGCAACAACGTCTCCATAGACGGCCCCTGCGGCGGGCTGTGCAACGACGACGGGCACGTGCTCCTTGAGCGCAGCGCGATCCACGCCAACCGCGGCGGCGGGATCGTCAACGGGTATGGGACGATGACCGTCGTCGCGAGCACGATCAGCGGCAACTACAACAGTTCGAACGGAGGCAACGGCATCTTCAACCAGGGACTGTTCTACCTGCGTTGGAGCACGGTCGCGGGAAACCATGCCGGGAGCGAGGAGGGCGAGGGCTGTGGGATCGTGTCGAGCGACACGGACGGCGGGTTGCGGCTGCTCGGCTCGATTGTCGCCGGCCACGTCGGCGGGCAGGATTGCGCGGGCGGTGACATCGTCAGCGAGGGCTGGAACCTCGCCAGCGACGGCTCATGCCCCCTCAGCGGCCCCGGCGACCGCCCCTCGACCGATCCACGCCTCGGCCCGCTGGCGGACAACGGCGGCCCGACCTGGACGCATACCCTGCTCGACGGCAGCCCCGCCATCAACGCCATCGCGCGCGGCATGGCAGGCTGCGGCGAGGGCATCCTGGACCAGCGCGGCCTGCCGCGGCCGCTCGGCGATCGCTGCGACATCGGGGCGTTCGAGCGGTGATCTGGCTGCGCGCGTCTTCCCTGGGAGCGCCGGCGTCCCGCCGGCACCCACGCTAACCCAACGGCTGCCGCCCCGGCTCGCCCGCCCGCCGCGGGTAGGCGTTCGGCGTCGGGCGGACCTTGTCGGCGATTACCACGTGCCGGGGGCGATCCACGCCGGGCAACGTGTAGGGCTGGGTCTCGACCAGCCGCCCGCCGAGCAGGTGTAGCGCGCGTCGTGCCGTGACCAGCTCCACCTCGATGTCCGCGCCCTTTTGCGCCAGCATCCGCCCTCCCGCCCGCAAGAGCGGCAGCAGATACTCCGCAACGACCGGCAGCGGCGCCAGGGCCCGCGCCAACGCCAGGTCGTAGGCGGCACGGTGCGCGGGGTCGCGGCCGACGTCCTCGGCGCGGGCGTGTAGCACGGTGACGTCCCGCAGCCCGAGCACGTCGACCACATGATCCAGGAAAGCGGTCTTCTTGCCGACGGACTCGACCAGCGTCACCGGCCAGTCCGGCCGCACGATCTTCAGCGCCAGCCCCGGCAGCCCGGCGCCGCTGCCGACGTCGATGAAGCGCAGAGCGCGTGCCTGCGCTGCATCGGGCAGGCCCCGCAGGCAGATCAGCGAGTCCAGGAAATGCTGGATGGCGATATCGTCCGGCCGGATGATGCGGGTGAGGTTGACGTGCTGGTTCCAGACCACGAGCTCGGCGGCGTAGCGCTCGAAGCGGGCCACGGCATCGGGGGTCAGGTCGTCTGCGAAGCCGAGGCGGGCGCCGGCTTGCTTGAGGAGGGCGGTATTGAGGGCGCAGAGGGTGGCGGGGTCGGGATCGCGGATGGACACGGAGGGCACGGAGGGCGGGGCAGGGGAGTCGGGGGGCATGGTTCTGTGGAAGGTCAGCGGGACTTGGCGGGTCTTGGGTAAGGTCTGGGAGGTCAGGGGGCGTGGGGATATGGTATCGTGGGATGTGGTATACTCGAAATTGCCGCGCAGTGGGTGCGCTGCCCGCTGGATTTCGAGAGAAACAACTGTGAGGAATCGCCATGGTCATGCCCGCTGACGTTGCTGCCGCCGCCGTTCAGGATTATCCCTTGTCGCGATCGCTGGCCGAGGTCGATCCGGAGATCGCGGCGATTGTCGGCAAGGAGGAGGAGCGCCAGCGGTTCGGGATCGAGCTGATCGCCAGCGAGAACTACGCCAGCCGGGCGGTGCGCGAGGCGACCGGCTCGGTGCTGACCAACAAGTATGCGGAGGGGCTGCCGCACAAGCGGTACTACGGCGGCTGCGAGTGGGTGGACGCGGCGGAGGACCTGGCGCGGGAGCGCGCGAAGGCGCTGTTCGGGGCGGAGCACGCCAACGTCCAGCCCCACGCCGGCTCGCAGGCCAACATGGCGGCGTACATGGCGCTGCTCGATATCGGCGACACGATCCTGGCGATGCGGCTGGATCAGGGCGGGCATTTGACGCATGGCAGCCCGGTGAACTTCAGCGGCAAGCTGTACAAGGTGGTGGCGTATGGGGTGGATCAGGCGACCGAGCGGATCGACTACGACGCGCTGGCACAGTTGGCGGCCGAGCACAAGCCGAAGGTGATCGTCGCCGGGGCCACGGCCTACCCGCGGCAGATCGACTTCGCGCGCTTCGGGGAGATCGCCCACGGTGTCGGGGCGCGGCTGATGGTGGACATGGCGCACATCGCGGGGCTGGTGGCGGCCAAGCTGCACCCGGACCCCGTGCCGGTCAGCGACGTGGTGACGTCCACCACCCACAAGACGCTGCGGGGGCCGCGCGGCGGGCTGGTCCTGAGCAAGGCGGCTTACGCGGCGGATATCGACAAGATGGTCTTCCCGCGCCTGCAAGGCGGGCCGCTGGAGCACGTCATCGCCGCCAAGGCGGTGGCCCTGCACGAGGCGATGCAGCCGGCCTTCCGCGACTACCAGGCGCGGATCATCGAGAACGCGCACGTGCTGGCCGAGGCGCTGGCCGGGCACGGCTTCCGCATCGTCTCGGGCGGCACCGACAACCACCTGCTGCTGGTGGACCTGCGCCCCAAGCGCATCACCGGCAAGCTGGCCGAGCAGGTGCTGGATCAAGCCGGCATCACCACCAACAAGAACATGATCCCCTTCGACCCCGAAAAGCCCTTCGTCACCAGCGGCCTGCGCCTCGGCACGCCGGCGGTGACCACCCGCGGCTTCGGCCCGGACGAGATGCGGCGCGTGGCAGGTTGGATCACAGCAGTGATCGAGCACGCGGGCGATCCCGCGACGATCGCCCGAGTTCGGGCCGAGGTGGCGGAGATGGCCGGGGCGTTCCCGGTGCCGGGGGTCTGAGGGACCTACCCCTTCGGACCCGCGTCCTCTCCCTGTGCCAACAACCGCTCCGGCGGGTCCGAATAGCGGGTGTGGGCGGGGACGCTCTCGATCTCCGGATAGGCCGGGTCGTCGCCCGGGCGCAGGATGGCCGCGGTCAGGCGGCCGCCGAACACGCAGCCCGTGTCCAGGCCGATCGCGTGCGCGGCGATGCGCGGCACGGGTGGGAAGAGCTGCGGGTCGTGGCCGTAGTAGCAGAAGCCTTCCTCGCCGCGGTAGCCCAGCGACCAGTGCCAGTGCGGCGTCCAGTCGTCGAGCGGGCTGGCCGGGTAGCCGCGCGGGTCGACGTCGCGGACCATCACGCAGGCGCGTAGGAGCATGGCGCGCTCGCCATCGTCTTGCCACCAGGTCGGGGAGACCTCGCCCAGGGCGTCGAAGCGCTTGAACAGGGCGGGAGGAAAGCCGGCGTGGACCACGATCACGCCGAGCTCGGGCAGGCGGGCGACGAGCGGTAGGGAGGTGAAGAACCGCCAATCGGCGGCGTCGAACACGGGGTCCAGCGGCGCGGGCATCGGCGTTCCGTGCCGGCGCAGGAGCATCAGCTCGTGGTTGCCGGCCACACAGGCGCTGCCTGGGTAGCTCTCCAGGAGACGTCGGACGCGGCGGACCACGCCCAGGCTATCCGGCCCGCGGTGGATCAGGTCGCCGAGGAAGAACAGCCGGTCGCCGGCGACCAGGCGGATGCGCGCCAAGAGCAAGTCGAGCTCGGCCAGGCAGCCATGGACGTCACTTATGATGATCGCCCGCGGCGCCGGGGCGGGCGATCCCGCCGCCGGCGCAGGAGAGTGAGAATCCGGCGGCATGGCGGGCAACTCCGGCGTGGCGGGCGATTCCGGCGGCGCGGCAGGCGACTCCGGCGTGGTGGGCGACTCTGGCAACATGGTAGGACCGGCGGCCTAGCGCCAAGTCGCGGCGGACGGCAGGTAGAGCGGCGCCTGGCGCGGCCCCATCGTCGGTGTCGCCGTGGGTCGAGCGGTGCGCGTGGCGGTCGGCGGGGAAGTCGGTGGAGGCGGCCGGGTCGGGGTCGGCTCGGGCTCGGTGGCCTGGATGGCGGTTTCGACCCACCACAGGAAGTGGTTGTCGCCGAGCAGGTAGAGCGCGAGATCGTCGCCGCCGTGCAGGTCGAAGCCGTCGAAGCGCGCCTGCCAGCGGCCGCCGGCGCCGATGACCACCGTCGCCGAGGCCGCCAACGGTCGCGTCGTCGTGTCGCCGCGCGCGTAGGCCACCAGGACGACCGCGCGGCCGGCCGGTCCGGAGCCGGCCACGCTGTCGCGCGCGGGATTGGCCTGCCAGTCGAAGGCCGGGATGGTGACGTCCGGGCCGCTCGCGCCGATGGTGATCCGGGCGCGGTCGCCCGGCTTCATCCCGTCCGGGAAGACCCCGTCGAGCGGGGTGTCGAAGCCCGGCAATCGGCCGCCTTCGCCCGGCCGGGCAGTGTCCGTCATCGGCGCGGCGGGCGCGCCGCCGGCGGGCTGGGCGGCCACCTGGACCGACAGGCCCGCCGTCGCCCAGCCGATGGCGCCGCCGACCGTGACCCCCAGCCCGAGCAGCGGCGTATCCAACCATGCCAGGATGACGTTGGCCGAACCCGAGCGGGCCGTCACGTAACCGTAACGCATCGCGCAGCTCGGTGCCGGCGGCGCGCAGCGCAGGTCGAAGGCGCCGCCGGGGTCGCTCCGCCCCCCGATCGTCTGGTACTCCCGCTCGTACGAGGTCAGCCCGAAGTAGTCGGGATCACCAGAGTAGACCAATGCCGTGATCTCCGCGCCGGGCGGCGCCTGCCCTTGCAGCGCGCGCTTGCCCGCGTCGACCGTCGCGGTCAGCAGAGGAATCGTGAGGTCGACGACGGTCCCCAGCTCGGGCGTGAACACCAGCCGGTCGCCGGGCGCGAGGATCGTGCGCCGGCCCTCCGGCGTGATCAGCTCGGCATCGAAGGCGCCGCCGGCATCCGCGCGCACCGAGCCGCGCGCTCGCAGCGACCCGTCCGGCGCGCGCTGCTCGATCCGCACCTCGCCCCAGCCCGGCAGGGTCCCGCTTACGGTGTAGCCATGCAGCAGGATGTTCTGCGCCGGGACGACGCCGGTCGTGACGCGGGCGACGCCCTGGCCGGGGTAGGTCAAGACCGTCGCCATCGCGTCCCGTTCGACGGCCTGGCCCGCGAACGCCACGCTGAAGCGCCCGTCGGCATCCGGCGCGACCAGAGCGTTCACGCTCGGGCCGCCGCTGCCGGCCGGGCTGAGCGCGATCAGGGTACGCGCGCCGGCCGGGGCGTAGCCATGCACCGTCCGCGCGCCGTCGTCGATCGTCACCAGCGCCCGGGGCAGGGGCGCTTCGAGCACGGCCTGGCCATCGACCCACATCACCGCCGTCTCGTCCGGCCCGGGTTGGTAGATCCCGTTGGCGGGGATGCCGTCCTGGACCATCAGCACGGCGAAGAGCGCGCCGCCGAGCGCGAAGGCGGGCGCCGAGCGGAACAGCTCGGTGCCGATCTCGCTTTGCAGCGCCAGCACCGGCCGCTCCGGCGGCGTGGCGCGCAGGATCGCGTAAGGCTCGGTGGTGTGGATCGTCAGCGCCGGCGGCGCGAACTGGAAGACCGTGAGCTGCCCGTCGGCCCCAACCGCCACCAGCTCGCCCCAGGTGCCCGGCGCCAGGTCGAACTTGCCCCCCAGCGGGATGTCGAAGCGGCCGCCGGCGCCGGGGAGCACGGGTCCGATGGCCTCGATCGCATAGGGTGGGTCGAACCAGCTCTCGTCGCGGTGCAGTTGGGCATAGAGCGCCCGCGTGCCCGGCGGCGCGGTGCCGCTGACGCGGTCCGCGGCGTCGTCGGGCCGCACCGTCATCTCCGGCACCACCACCCGCGTCACCTGGCCACCCAGTGTCACCTCGATCCGATCGCCGGGTTGAATCAGCACCGCCTGGCCGAGGTCGGCGCCCGGCGGCGTCAGCGACACCTGCCAGCGCCCGCCCGCCGGCTGCCCGGAGGCGGTGACCTCGGCGCGCCGGTTGCCGGCGGCGTCGAACAGGCGGACCGTCGGCCGCGCGGTCGACGCGGTCTGGATGCCGACCACCGAGGCGTAAAGCCACACGTCGATCCGCGGGTCGGCGGCCTGCCCCCCGGCGGTCGAAGGCAATCCAAGGGCGGCCAGCATTCCGATCAGCACTGCCAACCCGATAATCCTCCGAGCGATCCTGCCTGATCTTCGCATCCTATAGCCTCCTCGGCTGAGTCACTTTGCCTGCAGATGTGGGGATAGGCGCGGGGGCGGGGGCCGGTCCGCGCGATTCCAGACCGGACCGTGATATTATCTCAAACGCGATGTCAACCGGCAACCGGCAGCCGCCGATCGGCGTGCAGGCGAGCATGGCCCAAGCTCACGGCAGTGGGGTCGGACCGCGTTGAGCCAACGCCGCGAGCAGTGGGGCTGGTACTTCTACGACTGGGCCAACTCGGCCTTCTCGACCACGGTGGTGGTGGTGTTCCTCGGCCCCTACCTCACCGCGATCGCCCAGTCCGCCGCGGACACCGATGGCTTCCTGTATCCCTTGCGCGAGCTGGGGCTGGGCTGGCTCTGGGGTGTCGTGGTCGGGGGGGTTGCCGTCTGGGCCGGCTGGCTGGACCGCATCTACGCCGACTCCTACTGGGCTTACCTGATCTCGCTCTCCGTAGTCCTGCAAGTCACCTTCCTGCCGATCCTCGGCGCCATCGCCGACTATTCGCACCGCAAGAAGCCGATGCTCGCCGCCTGTGCCTTCCTCGGCGCGGGCGCGACGATGGCGCTGGTCCTGGTCACGGGCGAGCGCTACCTGTTCGGCGGCCTGCTCTTCCTGATCGCCAACCTCAGCTTCGGCGCGTCGATGGTGTTCTACAACGCCTTCCTGCCCGAGCTCGCCGCGCCGGACGAGCGCGACGCCGTCTCGTCGCGCGGCTGGGCGATGGGCTACCTGGGCGGCGGATTGCTGCTCCTGCTGAACCTGCTCTTCTTCAGCCGGGCCGAAGATCTCGGCATCAGCGCGTCGCTGGCGGCGCGCCTGTGCATCCTGTCGGGCGGGCTGTGGTGGGCCGGCTTCACCCTGATCCCTCTTGCCTTCCTGCGCACCCGCCAGCCGGCCAAGCGCCTCCCGCCGGGCGAGCACTTCCTCGGCGCCGGCTTTCGCCAGCTAGCGCATACCGTGCGCAGCCTGCCGCGCTACCCGCAGACCCTGCTCTTCCTGGTCGCCTACCTGCTCTACAACGACGGCGTGCAGACCGTGATCGCGCTGCTGGCGCAGTTCGGTGTGGTGGAGCTGGGGCTGGCGCAGGACTTCCTGATCCGGGTGATCCTGCTGGTGCAGTTCGTCGCCTTCGGCGGCGCGCTGCTCTTCGGGTACCTGGCACGGTGGATCGGGACCAAGCGGGCGATCATGATGAGCCTCCTGGTATGGATCGGCGGGGCGGTGTATGCCTACGGGCCGCTGGTGGACGCCGCCGGCTTCGTCGCGCTGGCGGTCACCGGCGCGATCGTGCTCGGCGGCACCCAGGCGCTCAGCCGCTCGGCCTACTCGCTGATGATCCCCCGCGGCCGCGAAGCCGAGTACTTCAGCCTGTACGAGGTCAGCGAGCGCGGCACGAGCTGGCTGGGGCCGCTGCTCTTCGGTCTGACGCTGCAATGGACGGCGAGCTACCGGGTGGGCATCCTGTCGCTGGTCGTCTTCTTCATCCTCGGCTTCGTCCTGCTCATCGGCGTGGACCTGCGGCGGGCGGCGGTGGAGGCGGGAAACGAGGCGCCGGCGCGGGGGTGACGACGAAGCGTGCGTTTCCCGCCCCCCTGGCACGGGTGCTATACTGTGCGAAGGCATCGCGGATCGCGCGCCGCGGGGTCCGCGAGCTTTGCACGCCGGGCTAGCATCGCAGGCCAGCTCGCCCGGCTTCCGGTAGGATTCTTCAGGAAGAAGAGGTACAACCCATGTTCGGTTCCCTGGGTGGTCCGGAGCTGTTGATCATTCTGGTGATCGTGGTCGTCCTGTTCGGCGTCGGCAAGCTCTCCGACGTGGGCGGCGCGCTCGGCAAGAGCATCCGCGACTTCAAGAAGTCGGTCGCGGACGAGGAGTCGCCCGCCAAGGAGGCGGCCAAACCGGCGGAAGCGAAGGCGGAGGAGTCGGCGAGCTCGTAGCCGTTGAATGCTCGAAACTGGCTGAACCTGCAAGGTTGTGTCGGCGCAGGCCGACACGCCACCCCAACGCGCCAACGGCAGGCGCGTCGGGGATCCCGGCGGGCCGAAGGCCATCATCCAGCGGCGAATTTATTCGCTTGACGCCGTGCCGGCGCGCGACGAGCCACTTTGGCAGCGTTTGAGAAGTCAGTAATCACCCGTCCGCCCCGATGCCCAGCGCATCCAGCGCTGCGACGATGTCCTCCGGCAGCGGCGCGGTGAAGGACAGCCGCTCGCCGCTGGTCGGGTGGTCGAAGTCCAGGCGCAGGGCGTGCAGCGCCTGCCGGCCGATGTGCGGGTCGCGACGCCCGTATAGCGCGTCGCCGGCCACCGGGTGCCCGATGGCCGCCATGTGCACGCGGATCTGATGCGTGCGGCCGGTGAGGAGCCGCGCCTCGAGCCAGGTGTAGCCGCCGGCGATCCGCAGCACCCGATAGCGCGTTTGCGCCGGCGCGCCGTGCGGCCAGGGTTGGGCCGCCATGCGCCGCAACACCGGCTCGTCGCGGCCGATCGGCGCGTCGATGATCGCCTCGGGCGGTGAAACGGCGCCGCGGACCAGCGCCCGGTAGACCTTCTCGACTGTCCGCTCCTTGAACTGCCGCCGCAGCGCCTCGGCCGCGGCGGGCGTGCGGGCGACGACCATCACCCCCGAGGTATCCTTGTCCAGCCGGTGGACGATGCCGGGGCGGTGGTCCTGAAACGCCTCGCCCAGGTCGGGGAAGCGCGCCAGGAGCACGTGGACCAGGGTGTCGTCGACATGGCCGCGGGCGGGGTGGACCACCAGGCCGGCCGGCTTGTCGACCACGATCACCGCCGCGTCGGCGTAGAGCACCCCCACCGGCGGGATCGCCGGGGCCGGGCGTGCCGGCGCCGGCAGCTCGGGCGGGATCAGCGCCTCGACCCGGTCGCCCGCGGCCAGGCGGGTCGCGCCGCGGTTGACGACCTCGGCGTTGACCCGGGCGCCGCGTTGCCGGATCACGCGCTGGAGGCGGGTGCGCGAGAGCTCGGGTAAGCGATCGGCGAGAAAGCGGTCGAGACGATCCCCGGCCTGCTCCGGGGCGATGGTCCAGGTGTGCCGAAGGAGTTCGGCCGGGCTGTCGGCGCCGTCCGCGGCTCCCTCATTCACCCGCTTCGTCCGCCGCGGCGGCCAGCACCGGCGGTTCGGCCGTGGCCGGCCTGTGCCGGTCCTGCTCCCACAGGCGCCAGGCCAACATGCACACCCCGATGAAGACGCAGGTGTCGGCGACGTTGAAGGTCGGCCAGTGGAAGACACCCTCCCAGCGCACGTCCAGGAAGTCGGTGACATGCCCCCAGCGCAGCCGGTCGACCAGGTTGCCTAGCGCCCCGCCGACCTGCAAGCCCAGCGCCACCGACAGCCAGCGCTCGTCCGGCGGCAGCCGGTGCTGGTAGGCGACGAGCCCGGCGACGATGAGGAGCACGACCACGACGAAAATCGCGTTGTTGCCCTGGAACATGCCGAAGGCGACGCCGGTGTTGTGGACATGGACCAGGCGCAGGAAGCGCCCGACGCCGGCGTCCGGCACGGGCCAGCCCGCGCCCGGCTCGAAGGCGCCGATGATCCAGGCCTTCGAGAGCTGGTCCAGGATCAGGACGGCCAGGATCGTCAGGCCGAAAAGCCGTGTGCCGCGGAGGAATGACATGCGTCGAGCAGGTCTGCTGTCGATCAGGTCCGGCGTCGATCGGCCGGCGGCGGGGGGGTGATCATCGACCGCGCTCAGATCGAGGTCACGTCGGGGTCGTGCGAGTAGCCGGCTTCGCGGTACTTCACGCGCTCCTCGAGCCGGCGCTGGCCCTCGATCTCGCGCCGGGCCCAGGGCAGGGCTTCGAGGCGCTCCTCGCGGATCCAGCACTCGCTTTCGTCGTCCCAGCCGTAGCTGCCGTCGTCCAGGCGCGTCAGGGCGTCCTCGACCTCGCCCAGGATGTAGCGCGCGTTCTCGATCAAGGTGACGTCGAGCTCCTGCTCGGTCAGCGCCGTGGCGTCGTCGGCCGGGTGCTGGTTCAGCCCGCTGCCGTCGTCGCCGTGCCAGCTCTTCAGCCCGGCCTCGTCGGTGTCGATGTCTTGCAGCACGCGCTCGCGATCCGACAGCAGGCGGCGCTTCTGCTGGTCCAGGAATTCGGCGCTGTAGGGGGATGAGGGTACGGCCATGGTGTAGCTCCTGAAGCGTTGGGGGAATTGGCATATTCTATCCGACATTGGGCAGGGCGACCAACTGGCCGGCAGGGCAGGCGCAAGCCGATGGCGCCGCCCAGGTCCCCACCTGTCCCGCGGAACCATGTATAATCTCCGCGTCATGCATCTTCGTGCTACCGCCGATCCACGCCGATGGCCGCCCTCCGCCGCGCGCTGAGCTACCTCGGCCCGTATCGCCGGACCGCGGCGGGCGCGCTGGCGAGCCTGCTCCTGGTCAGCCTGGCCAGCCTGGCGAGTCCGCGCGTCCTGCAATGGGGGGTCGACAGCGGCATCGCCGAGGCGAACCTCCGCATCATCGCCGCGTCCGCCCTGGCCCTGGTCGGCGTGGCGGCGTTGCGCGGCGTCTTCGCCTTCCTGCAGGGCTACTGGTCCGAGGTGGCCAGCCAGGGCGTGGCCTTCGACCTGCGCAACGCGATCTACGCCAAGCTGCAGCGGCTGTCCTTCTCCTACCACGACCAGGCGCAGACCGGGCAGCTCATGACGCGCGTGACCAGCGACGTCGAGCAGGTGCAGCAGTTCGTCGGGCTGGGCTTCCTGCAGTTCCTGTCGGCGCTGTTCCTCCTGATCGGCAGCGCCGCGATCCTGCTCTACGCCAACTGGAAGCTGGCGCTGGCGATGCTGGCGGTGATCCCGGCGATCTTCGCGGTGCTGGGGACCTTCATCTACCGCGTCCAGTCGCGCTTCAAGCTGATCCAGGAACGGCTCGGCACGCTCAACACCGTGCTGCAGGAGAACCTGGCCGGGGCGCGGGTGGTCCACGCCTTCGCGGCCGAGGCCGCCGAAACGCGGCGCTATCGCGAGGCGAACCAGGGGCTGGTCGAGATCTGGCTCGGCCTGATCAAGGTCTTCGCGACCAGCTTCCCGCTGATCTTCCTCTTCTACAACCTGGGCACGCTGATCGTGTTCTGGCTCGGCGGCCTGGACGTGCTGGCGGGGTCGATGACGGTCGGCGAGCTCCTGGCCTTCAACATGTACCTCTCGCTGCTCCTCATGCCGATCTTCATCCTCGGCGGGCTTGCGGCCGGCCTGTCGCGCGCGGGCGCCTCGGCGGCGCGGCTGTTCGAGGTGATCGACGCCGAGATCGAGGTCGCCGACCGCCCCGGCGCGGTCGCGCTGGCCGACGTGCGGGGCCGGGTGGCCTTCGACGATGTCCACTTCCGCTACGTCGGCGCCGCGGACGAGGTCCTCAAAGGGCTGACCTTCACCGCCGAGCCGGGCGAGGTCGTCGCGATCCTCGGCCGCACCGGCTCGGGCAAGAGCACGATCATCAACCTGATCCCGCGCTTTTACGACCCGACCAGCGGCCGGGTGTTGATCGACGACCGCGACCTGCGCGAGGTGACGCTGGAGTCGCTGCGGCGGCAGATCGGCATCGTCCTGCAAGACCCCACCCTGTTCTCGGGCACCATCCGCGACAACATCGCCTTCGGCCGGCCCGAGGCGACCGACGCCGAGGTCGAAGCCGCCGCCCGCGCCGCCCAGGCGCACGACTTCATCGCGGTGCTGCCGGAAGGCTACGCCACCGCGGTCGGCGAGCGCGGGGTCGGCCTCT
>CAZCJG010000096.1:0-13723 GCA_964498575.1 uncultured Anaerolineales bacterium
GCTGGAGTAGCGCTTCACGGGGGTATCCAGGAAGCGCTCGACCTCGGCGAAGGCGACGATCTCGTCAAGCCGTTTGTCGATATCGCGCCGCTTCATGCCCAAGATCGCGCCGTTGAGGTAGATATTCTCCCGGCCGCTGAGCTCGGGATGAAAGCCCGTCCCCACTTCCAGCAAGGTTCCGACGCGGCCTTGCACCGTAACCCGGCCGGTCGTGGGGTGGGTGATCCGCGACAGGATCTTGAGCAGCGTGCTCTTGCCGGCGCCATTGGCCCCGATGACGCCGAGCACCTCTCCCCGTCGCACGCCGAAGGAGACGTCCCGCAGCGCCCAGAACGATGGATCGTCGCGCTGCGTTCCCCGGGCTCCTGGTCGCCGGCGCACGAGCCGCGCGATCTCGTCGCGGAGCGTCGCATGGTGCCGGTGCACGTCGCCGAGGCGATAGCGCTTGCCGATGCCCTCGGCGCGAATGACTTCAGATGACAACGGAGACGCTCAACGGCCTGTCGAAGACGACGACATCAGACGATGTCGGCAAAGGAGATCTCCACCCGGCGAAAGAACAGCGTTCCACCGACGAGCAGCACGAAGGTCAGCAACACGCCGACTCCGTACAGGGCCGAGGATGCGCCGGAGGCCACGGCCGGATCGCCCAACCAGCACCAGCGAAAGCCGCCGACGACCGCGGTCATGGGGTTGAGCGCCAAGAGCCAGCGGTACTGCTCGGGCACCAGGCTGGTGCCGTAGATCACGGGTGTCAGGTACATCCACAACTGAACGACGAAAGGGATGAGGTAGCCGATATCCCGATAGCGCACGTGCAACGCCGACAGCCAGAGGCTTACCGCCAGGCAAGTTCCCACCGCCAACACAACGAACAGGGGCAAGAAAAGCAGGCGCGGCGTCAGCGGCAGACCATAGAACAACAGCATCGCGAACAACACGACGAGCGCGATGCCGAGCTCCAGCAGACCCGAAAGCGTGGATGCGATGGGCAGGAACAGCCGCGGGAAATAGATCTTGGAGATCAGTTGGCTGTTGGCCACCAGCACGGTCGACGCCCGCCCGACGCCGCTCGAAAAATACATCCAGGGCACCAAGCCGCAGAGCGCGAACAGCGGGTAGGGCAAGCCGTTCGACGGGACCTTGAGCAAGACACCGAAGACCAGCGTGAAGACCAGCATGGTCGCCAGCGGCTGCAGCACGGCCCAGACCACGCCCAGCGCGGCCTGCTTGTAGCGCACCTTGACATCGCGCAGCGTCAGGCTGTAGAGCAGCTCGCGCGCCTGCCACATCTCTCGCAGCGGGAGCGCACGCCAGCGCGAGACCGGCTCGATGATCACCGGGTCAACCATCGTCGCCCTCACTCGACAGCCGTCCATGCCGTCCGGATCACTCGGCAACCGGCCATGCCATCCGGGTGGGCCTTTGCTCGCTGGCTCATGCGGCGATGGACTCCAGCATCCGGCGCATCGTCGGCAAGGTGGACTCGATGGTTTCGACGGCTTGTTCGAAGCGCGGGCGCAGAGCGGGCAGCCCGCTGTCGATCATGCCGAGCATGGTATGCAGCGCATCCGGGTGCCAGGCGGTCACGCCCGGCGTCCCCAGTGTCCGCGTCTGGCCGAGCCCGCGGCCATCCTCGTGAAACAGCAGCGAAGGCTTGCGAACGCTGATGAAGAAGAGGTGCGCGTGGACCCGGTAGCCGACGTGCAGGTCGCAGTCGCGGTAGAATTGGATCTTCTCGTTGCCGTAGGCCGCGTCGATCACCCGGTAGCCGTTGCGCAGCGCGGTCGCCGCCGTGCGCACGAGCACCGTGCTGTCGCGCCAGGACGTGCGCTGATCCGGCAAGATCCCCCGGTGGAAGACGCAGTAGCGCTGGGCGTCCGGGAAGCGGCGGCCCAGGGCGTTGAGCAGTGCCCTGCACTGCGGGTGCAGGGCAGGGTGCTGCGGCGTGCTGACGACCAGGCGCCGCACCTCGGACGGGAGATTGAAGGGCTGGCCCAGGCTGGGCAGGTCGTACCACACCGGGCAGCCGGTCATCAGGGCGTTGTCGAAGCCCGCGCGCAGCAGGATGTCGTGGGTCAGCACGTCACGACAGCTCGAATACGGTATCCGGTCATGGATCGTACGCAGCAGCGCCTGGGACTGAGGCGTGAACGCGAACAAGCTCGGGTCGCTGCTCGGTCCGCCGCTCCAGCCCAGGCCGAAGGGCACGATCGGCGGCCGGATGCGCGTCGGCGGGTCGCACAACGGGTAGACCGCGGGATAGAACGAGCTGTGGAAGCCCGGGCCGCCGCAGATGATCACGCGGCGGCTGGCATTGACCTCGGGCAGGCGCGCCTCCGGGATCGGGCGCATGCTGAGCAGCTCGATCCGGTCGTCGGTCAAGCCCGCGAACACCTGCAACAGGTCGCGGGCCCGCTCGAAGATCAGAAAGTCGCCCGCGTTCTTGAACGTCGCTTTCAGGAGCGTGTAGCCCATCGAGATCACCTCCACAGCTTCAGCGTCTGGAGGTCCTTGTTGAGCGCGGTCAACGCCGGGTTGGCATCCAGATACGCGATGACGTCGCTCAAATAGGTCATGCCATCGGACCGCCGAGCCGCCTGATAGGCCGCGCGCGCCACCACCAGGTCCTCGGGCGTGTCGACGGTCAGGCGGAGCTCGGGGCGCCGGACCGGCTCGGGAGCGCGCAAGCGCTCGATCTTGAACAGATCGGGGTTCTCGAAGATGAACAAGGTGCACAGCTCGGAGCGGTGCCGATCCTCCCCGTAGCGGTGCGCGCGCTTCAGCGCCGCCAGCGAGATGATCTCCACGTGCGTGCCATTGGGCAGCTCCTCGCAAATGGTGATGTCCGCCCCGCTGTCCACGTGGCAGGCGATCTGCCGATCGATGATCTCGTGATAGATGAAGGGATTCTCGGGCGTCACCCGCAGCACGACATCCGCCCCCACGTGATCGGCCGCCCCGATCAGGCGACCCAGCACGTCCCGCTGATCGCCGTGGACGAAGGGCAGGCCCAATCGCCGCGCCATGCCCACGAACGCGGCGTTCTCTTCGCCCTCACTGATCGCCAGCACGATGTCCGCAAGCTGCCGGCTGCGGCGCAGGCTGCGCACCAGGTGTTCGAGGATCGTCGTATCGCCGATCGGCTGGAGCGGCTTGGCGTACAGGCGGCCGGAGCCCACGCGGCAGGCCAGGGTCGCCGCGATCTTGAGGTCGAGGTCCCGCTCGACCAGCGGCGCATCGGCGTCGATCCCGTGGCGTGCCTTGCGCCCGATGAGCAGCGCCCCGTCCACCGACCTGAAGTCGCCGGGCACGCGCTTGTATACCAGGTCCTGGGCCTGAACCGTCGCTCCCGCGGCGATGCTGGCCGCCGCCACGGGTCGCTTCTTCATTCCGGCGCGATAGCCCTGCTCAGCCTCCGACAGATCCAGCGAGCGCCGCCCCATCGCCCGCTCGGCGTCGCGGACGTCGGCCACCAGGCGGGCGAGCTCGCCGGGCTCCAGCGAGGAGTAGTAGTCGGTGCCGGCCAGGCCGCGGTCCAGCGTGACGTGCTTCTCGACCAGCACCGATCCCGCGCCGATCGCGGCCAGCGGCAGCCACAGCGCGGGCGGGCTTTCGCCCGCCGCGTGATCCGCGTAGCCCACCGGCAGCTCCAGCTTGTCCTGCAGCAGTCGCAGCTTGGCCAGGCCGGCATCTTCCAGCGCCGTCGGGAAGCGCTGCACGCCGTAGACCGCTACGATCGGCCCGGCGCCCGCGGCCCGCAGCCGATCGCGCGCCTCGCACAGCTCCAGCCAGGTCGCCCCGCCGCAGGACAGCAAGACCGGCTTGCCGTAGCCGCCTACCCGGTCGAGCAGCGCGGCATTGGGCACGTCCGACGCGTGAATCTTGTAGCCGTCGACCCCCAGCCGCGCCATCAACCCGGCGCTGCCGGCCCCGAACACGTCGGCGAAGACCGCGAGGTCGAGTGCGCGGCAGTGCTCGACCAGGCGAACCCAGTCGATCTCGGGCATCTCCAAGGCATGGAAGACGCCGTAGTCCGGATGACTCGGCACCAACAGCTCGGCCGCGGTGAAGCACTGCAGCTTGAAGGCATCGGCGCCGGCCTCGGCCGCCGCGCGCGCCAACTCGAGCGCGGTCTCCAGCTTCCCCTCGTGCGCGTTGGCCATCTCGGCGACGACGAGCACGCGGGGCGAGTCGGTGTCCAGCGCGTCGATCCAGCGCCGCAGGCCGGTCCTATACATCGCCGCCACCCCTGGCCCCCGGGCGGACGGCGCGGGCCCGCAAGCTGGATTGCACGACCGCGACCTTGTGCTCACCGTGCTTGCGGATCAGCACATTGGCGAAGTCGCGTGCGTACGCCAGATCCGTCGTCATGCTCGCGCCGTGCCTGAAGTAACGGTAGAGCGGGAGGGGAATGTGCGCCCCCTCATGGCGCTCGGCGCAGCGAATCAAGATGTCCTTGTCCTCGTGGGTGCGCATGGCCTCGTCGTACAAGCCGATGTCGACGAGGAGCTGCTTGCGGAACATGATGCCGGCCCCCAGGGGCTCGGAGGTGCGGTCGACGACGCGCTCGTACTCGTCCAGGACCAGGTAGTCCGGCCAGACGAAGCCGATCTCCTTGTTGTGGTGCAGAAAGTACGACAGGATGAAGCAGGTATGGCGATCCAGCCAGTCGTCGGCGTCCAAGCGGATGATGTACATGCCCCGGCTGCGCCGGATGCCGGTGTTGATGGCCGCGGGCAAGCCCTTGTTGTCCTGGTAGACGACCTTGATGCCTTCGCGGTAGGCGTCGATCACCGCATGCGAGCTGTCGGTGCTGCCATCGTCGACCACGATGATCTCGAGATCGTCGGATCCCATCAGGCGCTGGGATTGGGCCGATTGAATGGCCCGCCCCAGGTAACGCCCATAGTTGTGATTGGTGATAATCACGCTGACGATCATCGCGCACTCCTTTCGATCCGGGACTTCAAACGTCGTCCCAGGTCAGCACCTGGTCCTCGCCGATCGCGCGGCGCGCCCGGCGGCCGAGGACCACGCCGAGCAACGAGGGCGCCAGTCCCGTACCCGGTCGCTTGCAGGTAAGCATGTCGCGCTGGATGATGGCGCCCGCCGGGATGTCGACGGTGGCCACGATCGACCGGCGCGCCAGGCGGAGCGCCGGCTCCTCGGCCGGGATCGGTCCCTTCCTGGGAGAGCCGAGCGCCAGCTCGGCGATGCGCACCTGCTCGACGAGCTGGCGCAGCTCGTCCGTGTCGACCCCCAGCTTGTGATCCGGGCTGCCGGGCAGACCCTTGTCGATGGTGTAGTGCTTTTCGATCATCGCCGCTCCCAGCATGGTCGCCAGGGCTGGGATCAGCGTGCCGTGGGTGTGGTCCGAAAGGCCGATCGGATAGTCCGGAAAGGCGCATTGCATGGTCTGGATCATCCGCAGGTTGGTGTCGCGAAGCTCGGTCGGGTAGCTCAAGGTGCAATGGAGCAGAATGATCTGATCATTGCCCGCGCGGTGGGCGACATCCAGGGCGGCCTCGATCTCGCCCAAGGTCGCCAGGCCCGTCGACAAGATGAGGGGGCGCCCCGTGCCGGCCGCATAGGCCAACAGCGGGTGATGGGTCAAGTCGGCCGAAGCGATCTTGTAGGCCGGAACATCAAGCGCCTCGAGGAAATCCACGCTGGCTTCGTCGAAGGGTGTCGAGAACCAGACGATGTTCTGTGCCCGCGCCTCGGCCACGACCTGGGCATAGGCGGACGGCGGCAAGGAGTCGAGCTGGGAGAAGGTCTCGTACTGCGTGGTGGTACCGTCGCCCGGCGCCGTGCGCCAGTATTTCGGCGCGCTGCGCGTGACCAGGCGATCGGCGCGATAGTTCTGGAACTTGATCGCGTCGGCGCCGGCGGAGGCCGCCTGGCGCACGTGCTCCAGCGCCAACGCCAGGTCCTCGTTGTGGTTGACGCCGGCCTCGGCGACGACGAAGGTCGGCGCTCCAGCGCCGACGACGTGATCGGCGATGCGTACAGTCTTCACAAGCTTGCTCCTTGCTTCATCCGGGGGCACCGTCAAGCGGATCGAGTGCTCCGAAGATCACCGTGCCGAGCTACGATGAACGACGATCGCCCCAAACACAACCAGCCCGGCGAGCAGGGCACCGGCGATGACGGGCAACGACAGGGCGCTCGTATCGACGGGCTCCAGAACGCCGCGCGACCCCGGGGGCGGCTGGGGCGACCGAACGGTGGCGGTGGCGGAAGCGACGGGAACCTGCCCAACGGCAGCCGCGGGCGGAGGGGTGGCGCCGGCGGCCGCCGAGCCCGGTCGAGCATCAACGGCATACGGCAGCGCCTCAGCCGGCGGGGCGTCGGTCGTCAGCCAGTTGACCCAGATCGAGCCGATCGAGCCGGCGCTGGTCACCGGCTGGGAGCAATGGTAATACGCCATGATGCGGTTGCCGAGCACCGCGACCGCATCCACCGATCCGCACTCCGTATCCTCGGCCAGCGGCCCCGACAGGCGGGCGGGGGCCGACCACGACTGACCCGACCAGACCGCCGCCATCACTTCGTCGATGCCGGAGACCAGCACAAGCCGGCCGGCGGCGTCGGCGATCAGCCCGTGCAGGGTGCTGCCGAGCGTGAAGGGTAGGCCCGAGATCGGCGACATGCCGGACCAGGAGTGGCCGCCGTCGAGCGACCAGTCGTGGTAACGCCCGCGGCGGTCGCCGGCGTCGCCCGAGGTGCCACTCCAGACCACATGGATCTCGTTCGGCTCACGCTCGGTGATCGACGGCTTGGCGAAGGGTTCCTCGGGCGACAGCGGGGCGGGGACTTCCCAAGTCTGACCGCCGTCCTCAGATCGGGAGTAGAAGATGCCGCGCGGCGGCCAGCCGCCGGCGGCGTAGCTGGCCCAGACGATGTGCAACCGCTGTTGATGGTCGACCAGCAGTTGGGGCTCGGCCACCTGGTGGTCCTCATTCTCGAACACGAGCTGCTGCTCCCAAGTCTCGCCTTCGTCCTCGCTGCTCAAGTACAGAATGCGCCGCGCTTCTTCCGCCAGGGCAACATGCAGCTTGCCGCCCGCGTCGGCGGCGATGTCGACGCTGAACTGCCCGGGGATGATGCCGACCTCATCGAGCGGCAAGGGATCGGTCCACCCAGCCTCGCCGTCACTCGACCGGACGCGCCGGGCATACAGCAACTGGCTGCCGGACTCCCACATCAGGTGCAGGCTGCCGCTCGAGTCGGCGCACAGCGCCATCGCCAGGATGACACCCGGACTGATGATCACGTCCTGCGGCGTAGACCAGGCCTTGCCATCCCACACGCTGTAATAGATCAGGCGTTCGGTGCCCCGCAACTGCTCCTCACCCGGCGCATTGCCTGCCCACACCATGTGCACCAAGCCCATGCGATCCACGGCCGCCGCCGGCAGCGCCGCGTTCTGGGCGAGGTCCGTCAGCGTCTCCGCTTGAGACCAGGTCGGGGCGGCCGCCTGCGCCCGCACCGCCGTCGCGGTGAGGCCGGCCGTGGCCACCGCCCACAGAACGGCCAGGATCGCCGCGCCACCGAGGAACCAGCGTCTCCCGGGCGTGTTCACGAGCGCCACCCTCGCCAGCGTATGCGCATGCGGAAGGTGATGGATGCCGCCATACGGTCGGCTCACTCCGACGAGGGTTCCAACGTGGCGGCGACCCATTGCGCAAGCGCCTCACCGGCCGCTGCGTGACCAGCCGTGTTGAGGTGCCAGTCAATCCGATAGTACAGCGCCTCCGAGTCCGACGCATACCGATCCACCAGCATCGGCGTCACATCCAGGGCCGGCACATCCAGCGCCGTCGCCGCCCGCCGCAGGTCCTCCAGGACCCGATCCTCGATAGGCGGCTGGTACTCCACGACGCCCAGCACGCCTGCAATCTCGGCCATCTCCGGCACGACGTCGCCCTCCACCTGCAGCTTGGAGGGCAGCAACACGAGCGCCAGCGGGGCGCCGCTGGCGTGGACCTCGCCTCTCAACCGTGCCAGGATGCCCTTCAGCGCTTGCACGTCCCGGGCGTACTGCGCTGGTGCCGCATCATAGCGCACCCGCTGGTTGAGGCTCTGCCACATGCAGCCTCGGCAGGTCCGATGCGCCTTCAGCAGATCGCTGTCGCTGACGCTGCCAACCCGCAGGGTTCGGCTCACCAGACCTGCGCGCACCAAGACATCCTCCAGAGGTCCCCCGCGCAGCGGCAGGCTCGCCAACACGCAGGTACGGCAATGCCGGAGCACCGTTTGCTTGAACGAGGGCTCGACCACCGGCGCCGCCGCGGTGTCGACGTCTACGCTGCCATCGGGGGCGAGCCGGACCCGCGTCGTGCTCGCGTCCAGCAGGTCGTTCCCGGCATACAGCACCAGGACGACCGCATCCGCGTGCAGAGCGCGCCCGTACGCCCGCCACCACAGATAGGACTGCACCGGCTGGTAGGTGATGACCCCCGCGTTGAGCAGCTCCCAACGCCTGCCGTCCGGGCGAGGGGAGCGCTCGTTCAACCTCGCTTCGGCAACGTTGACGAAGGACTCCGCGTTGTACACCAGCCCGTCGGTCTGGCTATCACCAAGGACCAAGACACGATACGTGTCCGGTGCCTTGGCCAGCTCGGTCGGCGCGTCCTCCCGCAAGCCAAGGTTGTTGTTGCGCAGCTCGACCACACCGGCCGGGTGCTCCGGGAAGCCGTAACGGCGGCCGCTGTCGGGCACGTGCTCGACGCCGAGCACCGGGTGCGGCCGCACGAAGTCTGGGTTGTACTCAGGGTTGCTGAGGCCGCCGAAGAAGAGCGGCCCCGTGCGCATCTCGACCCCATGGATCAGGACCTCGACCACGGCCCAGCTCAGTGCCAGGCTCAGACCGAGCAAGATCAAGCGGCGCCCAACCGTGGATCTGCGCGGTGCCCGCGCGGGTTCGGCAATGCCTGGGACCGGGTACACGGCACGCATGTCAGGAGTCCCGCTTGCCCGCGGCGGGCGCAGGTGCTTCAGCACAGCCGCTCATCATGATGTCGTGCCTTCCGGGCCGACCCCATCGAGGTCGCCATAGCCTACAAACCCCCGCTCCGCCAGCCACCCCATCACCGCCCGCGCGTTCACCTCGGCGCTGCGGTCGACCGTGTCCAGCACGATCTCCGCGTCCTCCGGCGGCTCGTAGGGATCGTCGATGCCGGTAAAGCCGGTGATCTCGCCGCGCCGCGCCTTGGCGTACATGCCTTTGACGTCGCGCGCCTCACAGACCTCCATCGGCGTATCGACGAAGACCTCGACGAAGCGCTCCGCGCCGACCATGCTGCGCACCGCGTTGCGGGTCGCGCGATAGGGGCTGACCGCCGCGCAGATCACCGTTCCGCCGTGGCGCACGATCTCCGACGCGACGAAGCCGATGCGCAGGATGTTGGTGTCGCGGTCGGCGCGCCCGAAGCCCAGGCCCTTGGAGAGGTGCGTCCGCACCACGTCGCCGTCGAGCTGGGTCACCTGGCGCCCGGCTTCCTGCAACAAGACGGTCAGGATCTCCGCGGTCGTGCTCTTCCCCGATCCCGAGAGTCCGGTGAACCAGATGCACACGCCTTGCCTGCGCCGCGGGGGATAGGCATCGGCCAGGATCTCGGCCACCTCCGGGCGGGTGAACCACTCGGGCAGCCGCTTGCCTCCGTTCAGATACTCGTCGCGGACCTGCGTGCCCGAGAGCGTCGCCATCCGTGTGCCGTTGGTCACCTTCCCGGCTTCCTCGTAGCGCCCCTCGTCCGGCAGGTAGACCAGCTCGCCGAAGGGCACCATCGCCACGCCAAGCTCGCCCGCGTGGCGGGCTACCAAATCCTGGGCATCGTACGGACCGTAGAACGGCCGGCCCTGCGCGTCCACCCCCGGGCTGGCGTGATCGCGGCCGACGATCAGGTGGTTGGCGCCGTAGTTGCGGCGGATCAAGGCATGCCACAGCGCCTCGCGCGGGCCGGCCATCCGCATCGCCAGCGGCAGGAGCGCGAGCAGGATGCGGTCCGGCGCGTAATGCTTCTCCGCCAGCGCCCGATAGGTCCGCACCCGCGTGAAGTGGTCGACGTCGCCCGGCTTGGTCAGCCCGACCACCGGATGCAGCAGGAGCACGCCATCGACCGCCTCGGTCGCCCGCTTGGTCAGCTCCTCGTGCACGCGGTGCAGGGGATTGCGGGTCTGGAAGGCGACCACGTTGGCATGGCCGATCGTGGCCAGCCGCGCGCGCGTCTCGGCCGGCGTCAGCCGCAGCTCGCGGAAGTCGTAGCGCGCCGGCAGCGCCAGCACGCGGAGCGGACCGGCGACCAACCGCCGGCCCCAACGGTGCATCTCGGCGACCAACGGATGGCGGCTGTCGCGCGTGCCGAACACGGCGTCCGCCTCGGTGCCCATGTCCCAGGCAAAGATCTCGTCGACCCGCAGCACGCCGAGCAGGTTGTTGTTGGCGTCGCGCAGCGCCAGCTCGCGGTCCAGCGCCACCGGCGCGTCGTCGTCGACCGGCAGCGTCACCGGAATCGGGAAGAGGTGCCCGCCGGCCAGCCGCATCTCGCCCAGCACCCGCGCGTAGTCCGCCCGGCCCATGAACCGGTCCAGCGGTGAGAAGGCGCCCGTCGCCAACAGCTCGAGGTCGCAGACGCTCCGGGCCGAGAGCTGGATCGACGGCAGGCGCTCGGCCCCGGCCTTCAGCGCCGCGCGCTCCTCCGGCGCGACCACCAGGTCGACCAGCCGGTCGGCGCAGGGGAGGATGATCCGATCGATAGACGCGTTCAACGCCACGTTGTTCATTGCTCCTTGGAAGACGAATCGTCGCTCGGTTGGCCGCTCGGCCGGGCGCGCGCAGGCGGCAAGACAATTATGCCTCGGGCTGCCCGCGGAGAGCGTGAAAAGGGCAGGCTCCGCCGCTCCGGTGCACGATCGCGCACCCAATTGCACGGTTCACGGATGAGCCGCCCATCCTTCCGGGCGTGCGATCGTGGCATCCACGGCCCGCACGGGCAGATGGGGGTTGGAGAGCCGCCGGCCTGGACAAGGGCCGAGTCGGCTTGACGGTTGACGTCGCGGAACTGCTGACCAGGGTTGGGAGCGGTGTGTTGTGGGGATCACCGCCCCCCTACCAATAACCTCTCTTGCACTATTATAGCAAAAATAACCACACGCCAAAACGCGGTCGTGGAGCGCGGCTCCACGGAGAGTAAGACGCGCGCGCCGGGGCGGGGGATACGGCGAAGTTCGGGCCACGATCAGGGCCGGCGCTACCCGCGGCTCGCCGCCTCCATCGCCTCCACCACCCGCGCCACCTCGTCGTCCCGAATCCCGGCGAACAGCGGCACGTTGAGCACGCTCCGCCCCAGCCACTCCGCCCGGGCACCTTCGACCGATCCCGCCAGGTGCGCCGCCGCCCCCGGCTGGGCGTGGATCGCGAGCGGGTAAAGCTTCCCGAAACCGACCCCCTGCTCCCGCAAACACGCTTCCACCGCCGGCCGGGCGGCCGGCTCGACGAGCGTCACGTTGACGTAGCCGTTCTCCACGCAGCCCTCGGGCGCGCCGGCGACCTCCCAGCCCTGGGCACGCAGCGCCGCCCGGTAGCAGGCCGCGACGCGCCGGCGCGCGGCAAGGCGGGCATTGAGGACATCCAGCGTCAGGTCCAGCCAGGCCGCGGTCAGGCCATCCAGGCGGCTGTTCCAGCCCACCGTCCCGTGAACATCGTGCGCCATCCGCCCGTGGTTGCCGAGGCGCCGCACCCGCTCCGCGACGTCCCCCGCAGCGCAGAGCACGGCGCCGCCATCGCCGCAGCCGCCGAGCACCTTGGCGGGGTAGAAAGAAACCGTCGCGATATCCGCCTCGGCAAAGATCGACCGGCCCTGCCACAAAGCCCCCCAGGCCTGTGCCCCATCTTCGATCAGCGGCAAGCCGCGGTCCCGGCAGAAGTCACGGAAGTCGTCCAGCCGCGCGGAGCACCAGCCGTACAGGTGGACCAGGACCGCCGCCCGAGGGTGGAAGGGCTCGACCGCAGCCCGAAACAGCGCGAAGTCCATTTGCAGGTCAGCCGGGTCGATGTCCACCGTCACCGGCCGCGCCCCGGCGTTGACCACCGCCTCGAAGGTCGCCCAGAAGGTCATGTCCGGGATCAGCACGTGGTCGCCCGGCCCGACGCCGACCGCGCCCAGCGCGAGCTGCAAGGCATCGGTCCCGTTGGCGCAGCCGACCGCGTGGGGAAGGCCCGACACTGCCGCCAGTCGCGACTCCAGGCGTTCGACCGCCACTCCGCCGACGAAGCGGGCGCCCAGCGTGATCTCGCGCACACGATCGAGCCAGCGATCCAGGAATCCCGGCTCGTAGCGGGTGAGGTCGACGAAGGGAACGGTCATTCGGCGAGGTTCACCCGTGCCGCGCAGTGATCGCACCGGCCCCAGCCTTCGGCGACGCCGGCCAGGCCGCGGCCGCAGGCACACACCCAGCCGACGATCCGCGCCGGCACGCCGGCCACCAGCGCATGATCCGGCACGTCGCGCGACACCACCGCGCCGGCGGCGACCATCGCCCAGCGGCCGATCGTCACGCCGGGGACGACCACCGCCCCGGCACCGATGGCGGCGCCATAGCGCACCAGGATCCGCCCGACCTCCCAGTCCGCCTCGGACTTGAGGCCGCCGTCCGGGTTGATCGCCCGCGGCCGCTTGTCGTTGGCCAGGACCGCCCGCGGGCCGACGAAGACCCCATCCTCCAAGGTCGCGCCGTGGTAGACAAGGGCGGCGTTTTGGATCTTGCAGCGCGCGCCGATGGTCACGTCGTGGTCGATGAAGGCGTCCTTGCCGACGATGCAGCCCGGGCCGAGCTTCGCGCCCTCGCGGATCTGGGCGTTGCGCCAGATCCGGGTCCCGGCCCCGACCTCGGCGGTGGGGTGGACCTCGGCGGTGGGGTGGATGGCCGGCGGGGTCACGCCGGCATCAGATGTGCACGCACCATCCGATCCGCCTTGCCTTAATCCGCCACCACCGCCGGCGCGGCCACCAGCGCGTCGATCGACGCGCCGTTGGTCGCCGCGGTCGCCTTCTCGACCAGGATGTTGCCGAGCACCAGCGCGTCGATGTCGCTGTGGGCGAAGGTCGCGAGCGCGTTCTCGGGGGTGTTGACCATCGGCTCGCCGCGCAGGTTGAAGCTGGTGTTCAGCAGCACCGGCGTGCCGGTGGCCTCGCCGAACTTCTCGATCACCCGGTAGTAGGCCGGGTTGACCTCGCGCCGCACGGTCTGCAGGCGCCCGGTGCCGTTGACGTGGGTGACCGCCGGGATCTCGGGCTGGCGCGCCTCGGGGATCGGCGCGACGAGGAGCATGTACTCGGCGGGGAAGTTGCGGTCGCGCCGCGGCAGCTCGAAGTAGTCGCGCGCCCGCTCCTCCAGCACCACCGGCGCGAAGGGCCGGAAAGGCTCGCGGAACTTGATCTTGGTGTTGACGATCTCCTTCATCTCCGCCCGGCGGGGGTCCGCCAGGATGCTGCGGTTGCCCAGCGCCCGCGGCCCCCACTCGAAGCGCCCCTGGAACCAGCCCACGATCCGCCCGCCGAGCAAAGTGTCGACCACGCGGTCGTAGAGCTTGTCCGGGTCATCCCACGCCGTGTACTTCAGCCCGTGCGCGTCCAGCGCCCGGCGGACCTGGGTCTCGCTGTAGTCCTGGCCCCAGTAGGCGTGCTCCATCACGAAGCGCCGCGGCTGCCCCAAC
>CAZCJG010000097.1:0-1431 GCA_964498575.1 uncultured Anaerolineales bacterium
CGCGGACGAGCCACCGCCGGTCGAAACCAAGATCGCCCAGGGTTGGTTCCCCTGGTCCCCGGCCACCGCGGAGCTGGTCGCGCCGCCGCCCGGCGCGCCCGACCCCGCGACGGTCCACCCCGCCGTCGCCGGCCTGTTCCTGCGCTGCTTCGTCGATGGGCATTACCAGCCCCGGCTGCGCCCCGCCGCCGAGGAATGGGCCGACGCCTTGCTCGTCGCCGAGCAGGCCCTGGTCGAGTGCAAGAACGACCACTGCTTCTCGAATCACCTGAAGCGCTGCCCCATCTGCAACGCCAAACCCGAGCGCGAGACGATGCCCCGCGAGGCCGCCCCGCGGCCCCGCCAGCCCGCCGCGCCGCCGGCCACCGCGACCGGCGGCTGGTCGCGCGCCCCGTCTTCCGGCAGCCTGGCTCGCCTGGCGCCAGGGGCGGGGCCCGGGGTAATCGACCGCGTGCGCGCCGGCCTGGGATTCGGCGCGGTCAACGGGCGCGGCGGCGCCAAGCTCCCGCTGACCGCCAGCGGCCCGAGCGCGACCAATGGGCGCGGCGCCGCGGGGATGGCCCGCTCGACGCGACCGGCCGGGATTCCGGCGGCGCCGGTGGCCTGGCCGGCGACGGTCTCGACGCGCTGGCTCCGCCAGTCGCTATCCTGGGCGGCCATCCTGGCGGTCGCCGCGGCGGGCGTGGCGGTCGCCATCGGCGCGCTGGTCGCGGCGCTCTTCGAGCCGCTCCTCGCCCCGCCGGTCGCCTTTGCCGAGACACCGGCCGGATTCTGGGCGGCCATGGTCGGCGGCATGACCCTGGCTGCCGCCAATGTCTTCCGCGGCCTCGAGCAGGCGACGGACTATCGTTTCTCCCTCCCGCTCATCCGCTGGTCCCTGATCCGGGGCGCCGCAAGCCTGGCCGGCTGGGGGCTGGGTTGGGTGATAGTCGGGGAGATCATTGCCATGCTCGGCGTGGCCCCGCCGGCACCGGCGGCCTTCGCGCTCGGCTTCGGCGCCCAGCCGGTCGGCGCATTGGGGGGGGCGCTGGGCTGGACGGTCGCCTGGGTGATCTACGGCGCCATCGGCGGGGCGCTCGGCAGCCTGCTCGGCGAACGCCCCGCCCGCTGGGCCGCGGTCGGCGCGGTCTTCGGCGCGGCCGGCTGGGTCGCGGTGCAGGTGGCGGCATCGCTGTGGATGGGGGTGTAAGGACTCAGAAAGCGCAGCCGACCAGCGCTCGTGAGTCCTTACACCCCCGCCACGACTACTCCCGATGCCCCAACCCCCGCGCCGCCCGGACCAAATCCAGGAACTCGCGCCGCAGGCCGTCACGATCCTGCCCCAGCGCCGGCTCGGCCAGGCGCGCCACCATATCCAGCGTAGCGTCGCCGCGGTGGGGCGAGTCGCGCAGGATCATTCCGAAGGCCGCGACGGCTGCCGCGAAGCGGAAG
>CAZCJG010000097.1:1531-13672 GCA_964498575.1 uncultured Anaerolineales bacterium
GGGCGAGTCGCGCAGGATCATTCCGAAGGCCGCGACGGCTGCCGCGAAGCGGAAGTTTTCGTCGGCGCGATCCAGCAGGCGGGCATCGTCCTTGATCGGCCGCTCGATCTTGCGGCTGACCTGCCCGTCCGGCTGCTTGTAGCGCAGGCTGAGCAGCATCAGCTCGTCAGCGTGGGACCCGGCGGCTCCGGCGGTGGGTGCGATTCTCGTTTCAGGGGTGGCCGCGGCGGTGTCAGCTCCGGGCGCGGGCTGGTAGCGCAAGGGGGATTCCTCGTCGCGGGCGCTGTCGCCGGTATCGCCTTCGTCCAGCGGCACGCCGGCCGGGACGATCTCGTAGAGCGCGGTGACGCTGTGGCCGGCGCCGATCTCGCCGGCGTCCTTGGTGTCGTCGTCGAAGTCGCGCGCGGCGAGCATGCGGTTCTCGTAGCCGATCAGGCGGTAGGCGGCAATCTTGGCCGGGTTGAACTCGACTTGGATCTTGACGTCCTTGGCGATGGGCACCAGGGTCCCGCTGAGCTGGGTCACCAGCACCTTCTTCGCCTCGGCCAGGGTGTCGATGTAGGCGTAGTTGCCGTTGCCCTTGTCGGCCAGCATCTCCAGCGTCTCGTCCTTGTAGTTGCCCATGCCGTAGCCGAGCGCGGTCAGGAAGATGCCGCGGCGGGCCTCGTCCTCGATCAGCCGCTGCAGGTCGTCCAGGCTGGTCATGCCGACGTTGAAGTCACCATCGGTGGCCAGGATCACCCGGTTGACGCCGCCTTCGACGAAATGCTCGGCCGCGACGTCGTAAGCCTGCTGGATGCCGCCGGCACCGTTGGTCGAGCCGCCGGCCTCCAGGCGATCGATGGCGTCCAGGATTGTGCGCCGGTCGCTGCCGGGCGTGGACGGCAGGGCCAGGCCGGCCTCGCCGGCGTAGGTGACGATCGCCACGCGGTCGCGCGGCCCCAGCTCCTCGACCAGCATGGCCAGCGACTGCTTGACCAGGTCCAGCTTGTTCGGGTCCATCATCGAGCCCGAGACGTCGACCAGGAAGACCAGGTTGCCGTCGGGCCGCGCCGCGCGCTCGACCTCGCGGCCCTGGATGCCGATTCGCACCAGCCGGTGCTCCGGCCGCCAGGGCGCCTCGGCCACCGCGACGTCGACCGCGAAGGGGTCTTCGCTGCCGGCCGCCGGCGGGGCGTAGTCGTAGTCGAAGTAGTTGATCATCTCCTCGATCCGCACCGCGTCCGCCGGCGGCAGCGTGCCGAGCTGCTGGATGAAGCGGCGCACGTTGGAGTAGGACGCCGTGTCGACGTCGATCGAGAAGGTCGACAGCGGCTGCTCGTCCACACGGACGAAGGGGTTGTGGACGGCCGGCGCGTAGGATTCGGTGTTGGCGGTCGGCTCGGGGGGCGGCGGGTAGCTCGGCTCCCCGTCAATCTCACCGCCTTCAGCAGCGTCCCAGGCGGTCGGCGCAGCTCGCAAGTCCAGTACCTCCGGCAGTCCGAATGGGGCTACGGGGCGATCCGCGGCTCGCATACGATCGTCGATGGAAGCGTAGGCGGCAGCGGCTCCGGCGGTAGGCTCGGCCGCCGCGGAGGATTGCGCGGAGGACTGCGATGAGTACACGCGGCTGGAATCGAGGTCTGGGGCCGGTGACCCCGCCAGCCCGTCCGCGGGCAATGCGCCGCTGGCCACCGACTCGCCCGCGGCCATATCGGCGCCGCCGGCCAGGGGCGACCCCTCGATGCCGAGATACGGCATCATGTCGGACCGCAGCGCCATCCAGCCGCCGAGGCAGACCACCGCCACGGTCGCCGCGGCGGCAGCGGCCCAGCGCAGGCGGCCAGGGTGCCTGAGCCAGTCGGTCCAGCGTGGTCGGATGACCACACCCGCCGGCTTGTCGACCGCCTCGGCGCCGGCGACCGAGCCGTCCGCCGGCTCGCTCTCCACAGGGATGGCGGCCCGACCGGCCTCCGCCAGAATCGCCGCGCGTTGCGAAGTCGCCAGCTCGTCGTCCGGCTCACGAGCCAGCTCGCCGGCCAGCAGCGCCGCGGTCGCGCGGATCGCGTCGGCTTCGTCGCGGACCTGCGTGTCGGCCTGGACCGCCGCTTCGATCGCGGCCCGGACCGCGTCGTCGAGCGTCTCGCCTTCGCCCAGGGCCCAGGCGGTGAGCTGCTCCGGGCGGAAGGGCGGCGTGTCGCCAGGGAGGGGGGTGTTCGAGCTCATGCCCGGATCGTTGCTGTTCGGGTTCGTCGTCTGCTCGCTGTTCATGAGGTGCTCCTCGATACGGGTTCGGCCTCGTCGGCCAGGAGTTGGGCGCGCAGGCGGTGGATCGCGGTGTGGATCAGGTATCCGACGTTGGAGACCGAGAGGCCGGTGACCTCGCTGATCTCGCGGTAGCTCAGGCCGGCCTGGAACTTCAGGCGCACGACCTCTTGTTGGTTGTGGCTCAGGCCCCCCAGCGCGGCCAGGGCGCGCCGGTGGGTGTCGCGTTGCTCGGCCAGGACCTCCGGCGCGGGTGCGGCGCGCGCGTGCGTCGCGATGGCGGCCTCCCCCAGCGTGTCCATGCGGTGCTCCTTTCGGTAGATGTCCAGCGCCCGGTTGCGGCAGACGGTGTACAGCCAGGCCGCCAGGCGGTCCTCGACCTCGGCGCGATCGGCGCGGCAGAGGCGCAGGAAGGTGTCCTGCACCACGTCGCGCGCCTCCTCGATGTCGCGTGTGAAGCGCAGGGCGTAGCGGATCAAGGGCCCCTCGAAGCGGGCGAGGGCTTCCGCGATCCAGTCGCTGTCTCGGACGTCCGGGCTCTTCGTCATCGTCGGGTTCTCCACGGCGGGGCGGGCGGCGTGGCCCCCGGCCGCGCCTGGCGGAGCGGCCGGGGGCTTCCGCGATCATACGCCCCAGTGCACAGGGTGTGCACACTGGATTAACGCGGGGGAGCGGGCTTTCTTAGCTCGCTGGTGGTTTTTCGGCCCACCTGGCGTGATCAAATCGACGTTCAGACGGCGGTTGGCGGCGGAGGATGCTCCGAAGTCAGCGCCTCCGTGGTATCGCGTGCACGTCTTGCCACGACCGGGCGAAGGCGATCAACGTCGCGCCGGACCCGTCAAGCCGCGACCAACAGCGCCGTCGCGTACATGATCACCACCCCCACCGCGAAGCCGCCGACCGTGACCGGGCTGAAGGCCGGCAAGCCATCCGCCCCCGCCAGGCGCAGCGTGTAGCGCGTGACGGAATAGACCACCTGGGCGATCGCGCCCGCGCCGATGGCCAAGAAGACCGCCGCGCCGAGGTCCGAATAGGCATAAGCCCCGGTCAAGGTCCCCAGGATCGCGGGCGCGCCGGCCAGCAGCGTCAGGCCGACGAAGTGGCGCAGCCGCGGCGCCGCGCGGGCCAGGGGCGTCGCGACGGCGAGGCCCTCGGTGACGTTGTGCAGTGTGAAACCGATGATCAGGAAGGCGCCGAGCGCGACCTCGCCCAGCGCGTAGGCCGCGCCGATCGCGAGCCCCTCGCCGAAGTTGTGCAGGCCGATGCCGAGCGCGATCAAGCCTGCGATTGCCAAGGGCGAGCGCCCGCCGCGGCGGACCGCGCCGATGGCTTCGATCAGCCCGATCGTCAGCAGCGCCGTCAGCCACACCAGCGGCGCACCGTGCAGCGCTTCCGGCAGGCGCCCGGCGATCTCCAGCGCCTCGAGCAGGGTATCGATCAGCAGGAACACCAAGAGCCCGACCGTCAGGCTGAGCACGAAGGCCAGCGCGCGCGTGCCCATGTGCTTGACGACGGGATACCACAGCATCCCCAGCCCCACCGGCACGACGCCGACGTAGAAGCCCAGCAGCAGGAACTGCAACAACGTCGACGTGCTGGTCGCCGGCTGGGGCAGCGACACGTCGACGGCGCCGGTGAAGGTGACGCCGGTGCTGGTGACCAGCATCACCTCGTGCGGCTCGTCGCGCACCCAGGGGTAGGGGATGCGAACGACGGCGCCGCCGAGGCGCGGGACGGTCGGCGCGGGGTCGATCCGGAAGTCCCAATACGCGTCGTCGACCGCCACCTGGGCGATCGTCACCGGCGAGGGGCCGCCGTTGGCGATGTGGACCTCCATCTCGCCCGGGCGCGGCAGGACGACGCGCTGGACGGTCAGCTCCTCGACCGGCGGCGCGCTGATCGGCGTCAGGCCGCTGCCGGTGGCGACCAGGAAGGCGATGAAGCCGGCGAGCAGGAGCAGCGGGATCACCGCGAGAACGACCAGCCCGCGCGAGCCGCCGAGCCAGTGGGGTGTGCTAAAGGATCCGGTCATGTTCACAGCTCACCTCCGATCGCGCAGACCAGGTTGCCCGGCGCGGCCGCCCCGAAGTCCGCGGCGGCGAGGGCGGCCCCTCCTCGGGCCGGGAAGTCGTCGGGCGCGCCCTGGGCGTCTTCGTCCACGCTCTCGAAAAAGCCCATCCAGCCCAGCTCCGCCAGCTCGCTCTGGTGGGCGTGGAACATGTAGAGGCCGGGGTCCTCCAGCGTGAACTCCAGCACCGCCCGCTCACCCTGGCAGAGCATGACGATGTCGGTGAGATCGTAATGGTCCAGCCGCGTGCCGGTGCGGAACAGCTTGAACATGCCGGCGTGCAGGTGGAAGGAGTTGATCGGATCGAACTCGGTCAGGTTGAGCAGGTAGACGCGGATCGGCTCGCCGCGGCGGACGCGGATCGGGTGCTGCTGGTAGTAGAAGGCGACCGAGTTGACCGCGTAGATCTCGTTCTCGCCGTCGAAGTTGGTATCGAAGCCGTTCATCACCATCACCATCTCGCGCGCCGGCGGCCGTCCACCGGGCGGGTCGATGATCAGCGCGCCGTAAAGACCCTTGTGCAGGTGCTTCTTGAGCGGCATCGCGTGGCAGTGATACGGATGCAGGCCGAAGGGCCGCGCGGTGAACTCGTAGGTGAAGCTCTCGCCGGGCTGGACCAGCGGCGTGAAGCCGTCCATGCGCGGCGGGTGGAAGCCGTGGAAGTGGATCGTGTGCGGGTGCGTGCCGCCGTTGGTGAAGCGCACCCGCAGCACGTCGCCCTCGGTGCAGCGCAGGGTTGGGCCGGGCACCTGGCCGTTGTAGGTCCAGGCCATGAAGAACACGCCCGGCGCGACCTCGATCTCGCGATCCAGTGCCAGGATGTCCCACTCGCGCAGCGTCCGCCCGTCGGGCAAGCGGCTGACCTTGCCGTAGTCGAACGCGGTCAGAAAAGCCATCGGATCGACGCCGATCGCGTCCGGCCCGACCGCGCCGACGGTCGATTGGATCATGTGGTCGTCGTGGGCGATGCCGTGCCCGGTGCCGGCATGTTCGGCGCCGGCGTGCTCGCCGCGCACGGTCTCCGCCTCGGCGAGCCCGGCCGCGCGGCGGGTGACCAGCGCCCCGCCGGTCAGGGCGGCGGCGGCGAACATGCCGCGCTGTACGAAGGCGCGGCGTGAAAGTTGGCTCATGGTCCATCCTCCTCGAGAATCTGCATTTCCGCAGCGGGCCGGAATGCAGGTTGGCCCGCCGTAGTGTTGATTTAGGTTAGCCTAAATTCTAGGGAGGAGGGTTCACGTTGTCAAGTACGACCGCGGGCGAGCATCGCGGCCCGGTGCCAGTCGGCTCCGGGCGCCGCTCGGCGGCCTATCGTCCTTGACAGCGATCGGAAACGGCGCGATCCACCCGGAGCTGTGGGGCCGGGCCTATAATTCCCGCATGTCCTCCCCCATCCGCGTCCTCGACGACCTGACCGTCGCGCGCATCGCCGCCGGCGAGGTGGTCGAGCGGCCGGCGAGCGTGGTCAAGGAGCTGGTGGAGAACAGCCTTGACGCCGGCGCGGACGAGATCCGCGTCGAGGTGCAGGCCGGCGGGCGGCGCCTGATCCGCGTGGCGGACAACGGGCAGGGCATCGCGGCGGACCAGGTCGAGCTGGCCTTCCAGAAGCACGCGACCAGCAAGATCCGCGCGTCGGCCGACCTGGACCACATCGGTACGCTCGGCTTCCGCGGCGAGGCGCTGGCCTCGATCGCCTCGGTCAGCCACGTCACCCTGATCACCCGCGCCGCGGGCGAGGACGCCGGCATGCGCCTGCGCATCGACAACGGCGAGTTCCTGGCGCGCCAGGCGGTCGGCGCGCCGGCGGGCACGGTGATCACGGCCGAGAACCTGTTCAACGCGGTCCCCGCCCGCCTGAAGTTCCTGCGCAACGAGACTACCGAGGCGGCCCACATCCAGGACGTCGTCGTCCACTACGCCCTGGCCTACCCGGACCGCCGCTTCAGCCTGGTCTCCAACGGCCGGACCGCCTTCCAGTCCCCCGGCACCGGCGAGCTGGAGGACACCCTGATCGCCGCCTTCGGCCTGGACGTGGCGCGCGAGCTGATCGCGATCCGCCACGACCCCGCCCTCCCGCGCCCCGGCATCGACGACGATCCTGCGACCCAGGTTCACGTACGCGGCTACACCAGCCCGCCGCACGTCCACCGCGCCACGCGCCGGCACATCACGCTCTTCGTCAACGGGCGCTGGGTGCAGGATAGCCAGCTCACCTACGCCATCGCCGAGGCCTACCGTACCCTCCTGCCCAAGGGCCGCCACCCGCTGGCCGTGGTGATGGTCCAGATCCCGCACGAGGTGGTCGACGTCAACGTCCACCCTGCCAAGACCGAGGTGCGCTTCCGCAACGGCCGCCCGGTCTTCGCCGCGGTCCAGCGCGCCGTCCGCGCGGCGGTAGTGGGCCAGGCGCCGGTTGCCCCGGCGCGCGGGGACGAGGCGCATTGGCTGCCGAACCTCTGGCGGGGGGAGGGCCAGCAGCGACCCAGGGTTGATCCATTGATGGCGTTTGGAGGAGGTGGAGTGGGTTCGGTGGACCCAGGGGACGGAGTGGACCAAGTGGACGCGGCGACCGCGAGGGGTGCGGGCGGGTTGGCCAGTGGGGCGCCGCTGCTGGACTTCGAGCTGGAGCGTGCGGCGCTACGGGCGGGGCAGGGGGCGCAAGGCACCTTCCTCGGGGGGGACGGGGCGGCGCTGCCGCTGCTGCGCGTGGTCGGCCAGGTGGCGCAGATGTACGTGGTGGCGGAGGGGCCGGACGGGCTCTACCTGATCGACCAGCACGCGGCGCACGAGCGGGTGATGTACGAGCGCTTCATGGCGCGCGCGGCGCCCGTCGCTTCGCAGCCGCTGCTGGCGCCCGAGCCGGTGGCCTTGACGCGCCACCAGCTCGGCGCGGTCGAGGAGCACCAGGACACCTTCCTGGAGCTGGGCTTCGACATCCAGCCCTTCGGCGAGGGCACCGCGCTGGTGCGCGCCCTGCCCGAGGTTCTGGCGCGGCGGGCGGACGTGGCGGAGACGGTGCGGACGGTGCTGGACCTGGCGGGCGAGGGCGGGACGCCGATCCAGGACAGCTTCGAGGCGCGCCTGGTCCGCGCGGTCTGCAAGCAGGCCACGGTCAAGGCGGGGCAGACGCTCGGCCTGGCCGAGATGCAGGCCCTGGTCAGGAACCTGGAAGCCTGCGCCTCGCCCCGCACCTGCCCGCACGGCCGGCCGACGATGATCGTGTTCTCGGCGGAGCGGTTGTTCCGGGAGTTCGGGCGGGGGTGAGGGTTGCCGGATCCGGGAGACCCGGCTCATCCAAGCAGGTTGAACCATCCGAAATAGAAGGCGAGCAGCCCAAGCGTATTGCCGATTCCGTGGACTAGGATCGTCAGCCAGAGATTCCGTTTGCTGAGAAGGTAGATGATCGCGAAGATCGCGCCGTCGACTCCGGTGTTCAATACGCCGTTCAGTCCTTGCTCCATGTGCAAGGCCCCAAATACCGCTGCGTTGAGGAGTATGCTGATCAGATATCCAGGCCAATGGGAGCCGAACAAGTCCAATGAACGATTGAGGAGGTACCCGCGATAGGCCATCTCCTCACCGAATGCCCCCAAGATCCAACTTATCGCCAGCCAAAGAAGAAGCGTGGGTAGGCTCCCATACACGGAGCGGAACTGGCTGAAGTCCCGAACTTCGCCTGTTACGGTGTCAATGGCAGGCCTCGATATCCAGAGGCCGAAAGCAGTCACGGCAAATGCCAGGAGAGTGCCAAAAAGGAGTGTCCTGGGCCAACTGGGGGGACGTCTAAGACCGACATCGAGCCAGCTCAGACGGCGAAACCACAAGCTGGCGGATCCCTGGATGAGTAAAAAGAGGGTGGGGATGAGGATGTTCAAGACTACGATGAGAGAAGCAACCGCGACTTCGACAAATACCCAGGGGCGGCGGAGCAAGGCCGTACCGACTCGATCTCGGCGAGAGGACGGGAGGGGTTCGAGATTCATTTCTCGACCGGGGACAAAGTGTGGGCATCGCGGGCCAGGAGCCAGCGGCCATCGGGCTGCTTGCGGTACACCGTGATACGGTGCCCGGCGAGTTGCGTTGCTTCGCTACCGCCGCGCGGCGTCACCGACAACGAGTCGCGGCTGCGCGTGTAGGCGACTTCGCCGGCGACCACGACCTCTTCCAACTCGCTGACGCAAGCGACCCGAACCTGTCGTTGGGCGGCCGAGAAGTTGGCGGAGAACTCGGTCCTACCGAATGGCTCCTGGCCCGGATTGAGAAACACGACATCGTCCGCCACCAAGGTGAGCAAGCGGGCGAGGTCGCCGGCGTTGACTGCGTCAATCCAGGTTGAATGCACTTCGCGGATTTGTCGTTCATCCGCACCCATCGGCAACCTCCGTTGTCAAGAAATGTGCTTGCAGGTAGGAACTATAAGCTCGCGTGCCGGCTAACCAGCCTTCAGTTGCTGCCGAAAGCGGAAGTGCAGCGGACACTGGAAGCAGTCAGCTGCAACGCAATGTTCGGCCTCAAATTAGGCCGTTTCAGGTTGTGACAGGTTGTGAAATGGCGCCACGCTTATATCTAACATTCTGGAATGATTTAGCGAGCCAACTCATGAGGGTTTTAATGTGAGCCAGGTTAACCCAAATTTCACCTTGTCTCAAGAAGTAAGGGAAGTCTCCGTACCTAAACGTGGTTGATCCTGGATCAAAGTCAACAAAAGCAAGAACAATGTTCTCAAACCACTGAGGGGGAATTACACCGAATTCAGGTTTCAAATACTCAGAGAAACGATGCGCCCAAGTTTTTACAACTACTCTGTCAACATCGAACATGCGTGCGACCTCAGTGACACCGAATTTCATGTCGTATTTAAGTGCCATGCTCGTTCCATCTTATCACACACGGCCAGGCCTCGCGCGTGAGGCCGAACTATCAATGGAGGGAACCCTCCCACCATTCCACCCCTCACACCTCCGAATGGTCCGACCGATCTTTCCACCCATCACTCTTATGCGGAGGAGCTCCAGGTCGGTTGGATTCTTCGCCATCGACACCACACGACGAGCGGTTATTGCCCGGCGGGCTCAAACAACTCAATTGGATTGCCGTCAGGGTCCTCCACCTGAACCTGCTTGCCGCCAGGACCGACTTCCATCTCGTTGCGGAAGCGCACTCCCTGAGCCTGGAGCTCGCTGATTCGTGCAGGCAAGTCCTTCACCAGCAGGACCACCCGGTTCCACCCCCCGGGCTCTTGCGGGCGGCCGTCAGCCATAGGCCGGGATCCGGACGCCCCGGGACCACTGAGGATGAGCTTGAGATCGCCGATTGACACCTGCCCGAAAGCCGGCAAGTGTTGCTGGTCCAACGTGAAGCCCAGCGCTTCGGTATAGAACGAGATCGAGCGTTGAACGTCCTTGACCTGATACCTGACGCCCCAAAGCCCCAGAACGAAGGGCCGGTTCTCACTTGAATCCATCGGGACCTCCTTGAAGCAGTCGGAGTCTCCTACGATCGATCTAGTCCCGCCTCGCCACCGGCAGGAAGATCCGCCCGCCCGTCTCCGGCGGCGGGCTGTAGATCGGCGCCAGGTCCGGCCCGCGGACGATGTCGATGCTGTGGTAGTCGGCGTAGCCGGGGAAGACCGTGCCGAGGTAGGGGTTGCCGAGGCGGCGGATCAGGATCTCGGAGAGCACGCGGCGGTAGTCGGTGCGGATCGCCAGGTCGGCGCGGTCGTAGAGCTGGTCGGTGTGCAGGCCGGGCCAGTCGCCGAAGACCTTGCCGCCGTTGACGCTCCCGCCGAGCACCAGCATCACGTTGCCGTGGCCGTGGTCGGTGCCGCCGGCCGCGTTCTCGCGCAGCCGCCGCCCGAACTCGCTCATCACCACTACCGTCAGCCGCCGGGTCAGGTTGGAATCGCCCGCGCCGTCGAGGTCCTGGTACAGGGCCGCCAGCCCGCTGGCCAGCATGCCGACGTGCGCGGCGAAGTAGCCCTCGCCTTGCGGGCCCTGGCCCTCGTGCGTGTCCCAGCCGCCCAGGTCCAGCGTCGCCACGCGCAGCCCCAGGCCGAGCTTGGCGAGCTGGGCGATGACCTGGAGGTTTGTGCCGAACTCGCCTTCGGGATAGACCGCGCCGTTGGAGGGTGTGTAGTCGCCGCTGGTCTTGGCCTCGATCAGGTCGACCGCGTCGAGCGCCTCCATCCCGGCCGCGTGCAGCCAGGAGTCGCCGCCGTAGAGCCGCCGCAGCGCCTGGCGCTGGCTGTCGCCGTAGCGCCAGTTGCCGACGTAGCGGAAGGCTTCGGGGCTGGTCATCGCGATCGTGTCGCGGCTGCCCAGGAGCGAGGTCGGGCGCAGGCTGCCGACCGCCAGCGCGGGCAGGACGGCCTCGGCGTCCGGCGCGGATGTCGCGAGATGGCGCGTGATCCAGCCGCTGGACAGCGTCTTCTTGTCGGGCGTGCCGCGCTCCATGAACTCCATCGCGTCGAAGTGGCTGCGCGTCGACGAGGTCAGGCCGGCGGCGTGGACGAGGGCCAGGCGCTGGTCCTGGTACAGCTCGTACAGCGGCGCCGCGCCGGGGTGCAGCCCGAAGCGGTCCTCCAGGCGCAGCAGGCGGTTGTCGCCGCCGGTCGGGACCGCCAGCACCGGCCGGGCGTCCTGGTAGTGGCCGCGGTCGGGGCCGTCCAGCGGCGGGACCAGCGACAGGCCGTCGACGCCGCCGCGCAGGAAGACCACGACCAGGATCTCGCCCGCGTCGCCGGCGTCCGGCGATCCGAAGGCGATGGTGCCGAGCCTGGCTCCGGCCATCGCCGCCACCGTCGCGCAGCAGCCCTTCATGAAGCCGCGGCGGGTGATGCCATGGTTCTGTTGAAGCATCGTGATACCTCCCCTCACGACCACTGGAAGTCCGGCGAGGCCAGGATCAGCCCGACCAGGGACGGCAGGCGCTCGGCGATCTGCTCCTGCGTCAGCTCGTAGCTCGGGTTGCGCCCCTGGGCGATGAAGGCGATGACCTCGTCGCGCCCGGCGCCGCTCATCGGCCGGCCGAGCAGGCGCGTGATCCAGAAGTCCGCCAGCGCCGCGGGTGTGCGCAAGGCCGCCGGCGTCGCGCCGACCGGGTCGACCTTGGTGCGCTCGACCCAGCCTTCCAGGATCCCGCCGACCACCCGCCAGCGTTGGAGGAGCGACATCGTGCTGGTCCAGTCCTGCCGCAAGTCCGGGTAGCCGTTGGGCGCCGGCCAGGCGAAGGGCAGGTGCCCGGTCTGGTTGAAGAACCAGATGAAGTTGTCCTCCGGGTAGAACTCCGCCTCGCTCGCGCGCAGCGCCCCGACCACCGCCTCGAAGGGCCGCTTGATCTTCTTGCCCCAGGTCGTCTTGAACGCCTCCGATCGCACGATCGTCCGCACCACCTGCGCGATCTGGTCCGGCGCGGCGAGGTTGGCGGTGAACACCCGCGCGGCTTCCGCGACCAGGTCGGCGGGCGGATCGTCGGCGACCAGGCGCCGGCAGAGCTTGCGCGCGATATAGCGCCCGGTGCCGGGATGGGCGGCGAGCATGTCCAGCACGTCGCGGCCGTCCTGCATCGGCCCCTGATCGCTGGGGAGCTCGCGCGCCAGCACCCGTTTCTGGAAGCGGTCGTGCCAGGGTTCGTAGTACAGGTAGCGGCCGGATTCGCCGACGCCCGGCTCGCCGTAGCCGAAGTCCACCCGCCAGCCGGTGAAGCAGCGCGTCGCCTCGTAGACGTCGTCGTCGACGTAGCCGGCCGGCGCGCCGGCGGCGAAGCCGGCCACGTCCTGCTGGCGCCGCACGCCGAAGTAGTTCTCGGCGCCCAGCGTGTGCAGCTCGAACAGC
>CAZCJG010000098.1:0-13534 GCA_964498575.1 uncultured Anaerolineales bacterium
CCAGGTGGTGCCGATGGCCGAGTGCAACCTGCACCTGACCGGCGACATCCACGCCGTGGCCGCGGCCAACAACCTGCTCGCCGCGATGATCGACAACCACATCTACCACGGCAACCCGCTGGGCATCGACCCCTACAGCATCACCTGGCGGCGGGTGCTGGACGTCAGCGACCGCGCGCTGCGGCGCCTGGTGGTCGGCCTGGGCGGCAAGGGCGACGGCCCGCCGCGCGAGACCGGCTTCGACATCGCGGTCGCCAGCGAGGTGATGGCGATCCTGGCGCTGACCACGAGCCTGGCCGACCTGCGGGCGCGGATGGGGCGGATCGTCTTCGGCTATGCGCGGGATGGGCACCCACTGACGGCCGAGGACCTGCGCGCGGCGGGCGCGATGACCGTGCTGATGAAGGAGGCCCTGCGGCCGAACCTGGTCCAGACCCTGGAGCACGGCCCGGCCCTGATCCACGCCGGCCCCTTCGCCAACATCGCCCACGGCAACAGCAGCATCCTGGCGGACCTGGTGGGCATGCGGACGGCCGACTACTGCATCACCGAGGCCGGCTTCGGGGCGGACATCGGGGCCGAGAAGTTCTTCAACATCAAGTGCCGCGCCAGCGGGCTCGTGCCGGACGCGGCGGTGCTGGTCGCCACCGTCCGCGCGCTCAAGCTTCACGCCGGCCACCACCGCGTCGTCCCCGGCCGCCCCCTGCCGCCCGAGATGCTGGCCGAAAACCCGGACGAGGTCCATGCCGGCGCGCCCAACCTGCTGCGGCAGATCGACAACGTGCGCCTGCACGGCGTCACCCCGGTCGTGTGCATCAACCGCTTCGCCGGTGACCACCCCAGCGAGCTCGACGCGGTGGGCGAGATCGCGACCGCCGCCGGCGTGCGCTGGGCGGTGTCGGACCACTGGGCCGAGGGCGGCCGAGGGGCGGTGGATCTGGCGCGGGTGGTGATCGAAGCGGCCGAGGAGCCGTCGGACTTCCACTACCTCTACGACCTCGCCCACCCCATCCGCGCCAAGATCGAGCGCATCGCCCGCCGGGTCTACGGCGCGGGCGAGGTCAAGTACGAGGGCCTGGCGGAGTCCCAGATCGATCGCTACACCGCCCTGGGCTACGGCAGCCTGCCGATCTGCATGGCCAAAACCCACCTCAGCTTCTCGGACGATCCCAAGGCCGTCGGCGCGCCGACCGGCTTCACCTTGCGCGTGCGCGAGGTCCGCGCCAGCGTCGGCGCGGGCTTCCTGACGCCGCTGCTCGGCGAGATGCGCACCCTGCCCGGCCTGCCCAGCCACCCGGCGGCCGAGCAGGTGGACATCGACGTGGAGACCGGGCGGGTGGTGGGGTTGTTCTAGGGCGCCTCTAAGCGAAGGGCTGCGTCCGTGCGCTTGGGGCGGCCACCGAATTTCCAATGGAGCACCCGGTGTCATGGGGTGGCATGGGCCGGCTTGGCGCGACTTGACCCGCCTCCGGCCGCGGCCTAGACTACCGGGCGACGTCCGACTCGATACCAGGGCAAGCCGAGGCAAGCCTGGCATGAAGCTCAACCTGCCCCTCAAAACACAGACCGTCGCCGGCCAGCCCGTCGAAGCCGCCGGCATCCGCGTCACGCCCGAGGCGCGCGCCGTGGTCCTGCGCCTGCCCTTCGGCGGCTGGGTGTGGAACCGCCCGGTCGCGGTTGTGGTCGAGCGGGAGGGCGAGACGCGCCGCGTGCCGATCCCGGACCCGGTGCAGGGCGCCCGGCTGGTCACCCTGCTTTCGCTGGCACTCCTCGCCCTGCTGGGCGCGCTCGCCGTGCGCGACGGCGCCCGGCGCCTCGCCGACCTGAGCCGCTGGCTCGCCACCCGGAGGCAAAACGCATGATCGACATGAAGGACACAAACGATCCTACCCCGATCTCCACGGACGAACAGGTCGCCGGCGAGCAGGCCGTCGACGTCTCGGCCCAGGTCGAGCGCATCTCGGCCAGCAGCATCAAGAGCACCGAGCAGGCGGCGCGGACCTTGCGGCGGCTGTTCGACGTGGCGCGGCCCGAGGCCGTCTTCTCCAAGCCCGTCAAGGTCGGCGAGCGCACGCTGATCACCGCCTCCGAGGTGTCGGTCGGCATGGCGCTGGGCTTCGGGATGGGCGGCGGCATGGGCGCCGGTGCCACCACGACGGGCGAGATCGGGGCCGGCGGCGGCGGGGGCGGCGGCGGGCTGTCCTTGGGCCGGCCGGTGGCCGTCATCGCGGTCGGCCCCGACGGCGTGGAGGTCCAGCCGGTGGTCGACCCGACCAAGATCGCGCTGGCCTTCATCACCACCGTCGGCGCGCTGGCCCTGGCACTCATGCGGATGCGGCGCGTGCGGTAGGGCGGGCCTGCCGCGGCGGCCGGGCAAGGAGTCGTCGATGTCCATGCGAATCGCGGGTTGGGTGGCGATCGCCGGAATCTGGGGCCTGTCGGCGCTGGCCGGCCTGGCGAGCGCCGGGGCGGGGGGGCGGGACGCTCCGCCGATCGCCCCGATCACCGTCACGCGCAAGTACACGGCCACCGCCGACAGCTACGTGTCGGAGCAGGAGCCGGGCCGCAACTTCGGCAACGCCCAGGACCTCATCGTCGGCCGGGCCATCGTCGGCACCGACGGCTACCGCTTCCGGATCCTGGTGCGCTTCGACGTCGAGGACATCCCGGCCGGCTCGACCATCACCGCGGCCGAGCTGTCGATGTACCACGACGGCAGCATGACCGACAGCCTGGTGGTGCTCGCCAAGCGCATCACCGCTGTCTGGAGCGAGTCGCTGGTGCGCTGGAACAACCAGCCCAACCGTATCACGCCCCAAGGCATCCGCGCGATCAACCGCGCGGCCGGCCGCTACGAGTGGAGCGTGGTGCCGATCGTCCAGGGCTGGGTCAACGGCACCTACGAGCAGCACGGCTTCATGCTCGAAGCCAACAACGAGGACTTCAACAACCTCGATAACACCAAACAGCTCCGCTCGCGCAGCGCCGCCCGGCCGCCCGGCGGGGACCCGCCGGTCTTCCTCGAAGTCACCTACACCCTGCCACCCACCGCGACACCGACCATCACCGCTACCCCCACCGCCTCCACTACCCCCAGCCCGACGGCGACGGCGACCAGCACGCCCACGCCGACCAGCACGTCCACGCCGACCAGCACGCCCACGCCGACCAGCACGCCCACCCCGTCCGTCACCCCGACACCAAGTGCCACCGCGACCGCGACCTCGTCCAGCACCGCTACCCTGACCGCTACGCCCAGCCCGACGGCGACGCCGACCGCCAGCGTCACGGCGATGGCCACCAGCGGCGCGACCGCGTCCGCGACCCCTGGCGCCACGGCAACCAGTACAGATGTTCCGACCGCCACGGCAACGACAAGCCCTTCGGCAACTTCCACGGTCGGCGCATCCGCGACGACGACAGCCACGGCGACAGCGACCCGTACTCCTGGCGCAACGCTGACGCCGACATCGTCAGCGACGCCGATGCCGTCAACGACACCGACCGGCTCGGCTGCGCCCCTAACCTACCGCGTGTTTCTCCCGGTGGCGGCGCGCGATGTGGAGATCGGAATGGTGGTGATGCGTTTGGATAGAAAGCGCTGAGGAGCGCGATCGAGCGGCCGATCAAGGCTCCAGCAGCACCTTCACGCAGCCGTCGCCCTTCTCGTCGAACAGCGCGTAGGCCTCGGCCCCCTCGGCCAGCTTCCGGCGGTGGGTGAACACCGAGGCCAGGTCGCGCCGCTGGCGCACCAGGTCGACCAGCGCCGGCATATAGTGCCGGGCCGGGCAGCGGCCGACGCGATAGGTCAGGTTCTTGTCGTAAGCCTCGCCGGGTGAGAAGGCGAAGCCCGCGGCATGGTGCACGCCGACCACGGCGATCGTCCCGCCCGGCCGGACCAGGTCGTAGGCCAGCCGGCCGGCGGAGGGACGGCCGACCGCTTCGAGCACCGCGTCAGCGCCGCGGCCGCCGGTGGCCTCGTGGATCGCGGCGACCACGGGCGCATGCGCGTCCAGCCGCAGCGGCTCGGCCCCGAAGCGTGCCGCCCATTCCAGGCGCGCGGGGACCGGGTCGACCGCGTACAACTGCTCGGCGCCGAGCGCCCGCGCCGCGGCCACCGCCATCAGGCCGACCGGGCCGCAGCCGACGACCACGAAGGTCCCGCGCGGCCCGACTTCGGCCATCCGCGCGCAGTGGTAGCCGGTGGCCAGCACGTCGCCGAGGAGCAGCGCCTCCTCCGGGCGGATGTCGTCCGGCACCGCGACGAGCGTGCTATCCGCCAGCGGCACGCGGACGAGCTCCGCCTGCCCGCCCTGCAAGCCGGCGCCCGCGGACACCCAGCCGAAGAGCTGCCCATGGACGCAGCGCGCGGTCAGGCCGCTTGCGCAGTAAAAGCAGGTCCCGCAGCTTGTCGTGAACGGGCACATCACCAAGTCGCCCACGCGGACGTTTGCCACCGCCGCGCCGGTCTCGACGACCTGGCCGACGAGCTCGTGGCCCATCACCGTGCCGGCGTCGATCCCCGTCTCGCGGCCGTGGTAGACGTGCAGGTCCGAGCCGCAGATCGCGGCCAGGCGCACCTGGACGATCGCGTCACCGGGGGCGAGGATCGCGGGGTCCGGGACGGTTTCGTGGCGGATCGTCCGGATGCCCTGGAAGGTCAGCGCGCGCATCGCAGCTCGATGCTACCCCCGCTTCCGCCTGCCCATCCGCGGGTCCAGCACGTCGCGCACGCCGTCGCCGAGCAGGTTCCAGGCGAGGACGAAGAAGAAGATCGCCGCGCCGGGGAAGACCACGGTGTACCAGTACTCCATGAGACCCCCGCCGGCCTGGCCGACGATGCGGTTGCGCGCCAGAGAGATCATTTGCCCCCATTCGGCGCGGTCCTCGCCCGCGCCCAGGCCCAGGAAGCTCAGCCCGGCCAGGCCCAGCACGACGGTGCCGACATCCAGCGAGGCCAGGATCAGGGCCGGGTAGATCATGTTCGGCACCACGTGGCCGAAGATCAGGCGCCGGTCGCCCGCGCCCAGCGCGCGCGAGGCCAGCACGTACTCGCGCCCGCGCACCGACAGCACATCGCCGCGGATGAAGCGCGCGTAGCCGGTCCAGCCGAAGATGATCGACACGAGCACCACCTTGTCCAGCCCGCGGCCGAGGATCGAGACCACGATCAGGATGAGGAGGAAGCCCGGCAGCGCGAACATGAAGTCCAGGAAGCGCATCCCGACGCCGTCGACCCAGCCGCCGTAGTAGCCGGCGACCGCGCCGTAGACCAGGCCGATCAGGAAGGTCGAGAAGACGATCAGCACGCCCGCGAAGAGCGCGTTGCGCGTGCCCCAGATCACGCCGTAGTAGATGTCGTAGCGGTTCTCGGTGGTGCCCATCGGGTGCAGGCGCCAGTCCGGCGGGATGCTCGCCCATGCCTCCAGCGACGGCGGGATCGGCCGCGAGCCGTAGCCGTCGCGCGGCATCTTGTAAGGCTCGCAGGCCAGGTCGCCGACGATCGGCTGGAGGAACCAGTCGGGGAAGATGTAGTAGACCACCGACGGGCAAGGCTCCTCCGGCGGCGCCAGCCACGGCGCCAGCACCGCGACCACCAGAAAGGCCGCGAGGATGCCCGTGCCGACCAGCGCCAGCCGATCGTGCGCGAGACGTCTCAGGCGCATGGCGGGAGCCTACCTGGGACCGCGGGCTTCCAGCCCGCCGGGCACGCACGACGGCTGGCGATGCTTGCAGGGCTTGGCGGGCAGGAAGCCCGCGGTCCCAGGCGCTGCCTCCTGCTCATCCGCTCAGTACCGAATCCGCGGGTCCATCCGCGCGTACAGGATGTCCGCCGCCAGGTTGCCGAGCACGACCAGGGTCGAGCCGAACAGCGTGACGCCGATCACCGCCGGCGCGTCGTAGAGGTTGGCCGCCTGCACGCCCCAATAGCCCAGGCCCTTGAAGTTGAACACCGTCTCGGTGATAGCGACGCCGGCGAGCAGGCCGACGAAGAGGCTGACGCTGATCGTCACGATCGGGATCATCGCGTTGCGCCGGGCGTGGCCGAAGATCACCTTGTTCTCCGGCACGCCCTTGGCGCGGGCGGTGGTCACGTAGTCCTGCCGCAAGGTATCCAGCATGCTGGTGCGGGTCACCCGCGTCAACACCGCCCAGCTCCCGTAAGCCAGCGCGAGGACCGGCAGCACCAGGTGCCGCAGCGCGTCCGCGGCGATATCCGGCCGGCCGTTGAGCAGGGCGTCGATGGTGTACATGCCGGTGTACTGCGTGAAGCCGGGGCTCTGGACGGCCGCCTCGGCCCACAGCGACAGGCGCCCCGGCGGGAACCACTCCAGGCCGCCGTAGAAGATCATCAGCCCGAAGATGCCGAACACGAAGATCGGCAGGGACGAGCCGGCGATCGTCACCAGACGGATCGAGTGGTCGCGCCAACTGTTTTGGTGCACCGCCGTCAGCACGCCCAGCCAGATCGCGATCAGCACCATCGGCAGGATCGAATAAAGCGTCAGCTCGAGCGTGGCCGGGAAGCGCTCGAGGAGCGCCTGGCCAACGGGCGCCTGGGCGGTCTTGGACCAGCCCAGGTTCCCGTGCGCCACCTGGCCGAGCCAGCGGCCGTACTGCACCAGCACCGGATCGTCGAGGCCGTAGCGGTCGATGATCTGCCGCATCTGCTCCGGGCCGAGCTTTTTGGTCAAGGTCACCGGATCGACCCGCACGTACAGCGCCAGCCGCTGGTAGGGCGAGAGGAAACCCATGAGCAGGAAGATCGCGAAGGTCACCCCGAGCCACAGCAGCGGCAGGAAGATCAGCCGCCGGATGACGAAGGCCGTCATGGTCCCTTCGACAGCTCCGCGTAGTACATCCCCGCCCGCGCCGGGTTGTGGACGTAGCCTTTGACCCAGCTCCGCAGGTAGAGCCGGCCGATGTACTCTTGAATCGGGATCATCAAGGCCTCGTCGTAGTAGATCTGCTGGATCTCGAAGTAGAGCTGCTTGCGTGCCTCGGGGTCGGTCTCGACCCGCGCCCGCGCGATCAGGTCATCGAGCTTCGCCGCGACCTCCTCCGGGAAATCCATCTGCCGCGAGTAGTAGCCCTGGGTGGCCAGCAGTGGGAAAGCCCAGTTGTGCGGGTCGTGATAGTCCTGCTGCCAGGCGGAGGCTGTGATCGGCAGCTTGTCGGCGTTGTCGTCCTCGGTCAGCTCGGAGGATTGCACCTCGCGGATCTCGACCTGGAACTTCGGGTTGATCTTGGCCAGGGCGTCCCGATACATCTCGCGATTGAGCCGCGAGGTCGCCGCTCCCGGCACCATCGGGATTGAAAGCTTGAAGCCGGTCTCCCACAGCTTGCCGTCGAAGGCCTGCTTGAACTCCTCGGCCGCCTGATCCAGGTTGAAGTCGTAGGTCGGCTGATCCGGGTTGAAACCGGTCATGTAGCTGGGGATAGGCCCGCTGGACGCGCGCGCGTGGCCGGGCACGATGTCGTTGACAAAGGTATCGAGGTCATAGGCCAGTGCGAAGCCTTTGCGCACGTGGGGATCGCTGAAGAAGTCCGGCGGCACGCCCTCGCCGTCGAGCTGGCCCGAGCCGATGTACTCGTTGTCCTCGGCCGCGACCTTCTGGTTCAGGACCCAGAAGCCCATCGCCACCTCGGGCAGGTCCTTGTACAGCGTTACGGAGCCGTCGGCAACCATGGGCTCGACTTGGTCCTCGTTGGAGGCCGGGATGGCGATCTCGTCCGCGTCGCCGGTCTGCAGCATCAGCAGGCGCGAGGAGAACTCCTCGTTGAACTTGAAGATCACCTGCGCCAACTGCGCCGGCGCATCACCCCAATAGCTTTCGTTGCGATCGAGCACGATCTCCTCGTCGCGCCGCCAGCGCGCCAGCTTGTAGGGGCCGGTGCCGTTGGTCACCGCCCGCAGCGCGCTCTCCTCGGTCGTCGGGTCGTGGAAGCTCGCCCAGGTGTCGCAGGCGCCGTCCCAGCCGGCCGGCTTCGCCTCACCCGCGGCGTCCTTGGTCTCCGCGGCCACCCACTCCTTGTCCAGCACCGAGCCCCACTGGCCGGTCAGGATGGCCAGGAAGGCGGGGAAGGGATCCTTGAGGTGGAAGACCACGTTGCCGTCCTCCACCGTCACCGCCGCCTTTACCTGCTCGCAGACCGCCGCCAGGGTCTCCGGGCTGAGCTCGGAGATCTTCTCGAACTCGATCTCCTCGGCCGGCTTGCCGGTCTTCTCGGCCTCGATCGAGGTCGCCAGGTCGCGGATCGAGCTGACGCCGAGCAGTGGCTCGAGCAGGAGCCATTGCGGGCCGCCGGCGCGGTCCTGCAGCATCCCGCGGTGGAAGGAGTAGGCGACGTCGTCGGGCGTCAGGTCACCGCCCTCCTGGAACTTGACGCCGGTCCGGATCGGGAAGGCATAGGTCTTGCCCTCGTCGCGGATCAAGCCGTTCTCCTGGCTCGGCACCTCGGTCGCCAGCACCGGCTTGAAGGCGTCGGTCTTCTCGCCGTCGAAGTAGATCAAGGTGTCGTAGACGTTGAGCAGGATGGTCCCGCTGCCGGTGTCGTAGTGCCAGGCCGGGTCGAGGCTTTCGACGAAATCGGCGATGCCGACGTTGACGAAGGCGTCGGGGTTCTTGATCTCGCCGCCGGGGACGAGGTCGGGAGCGGTGGTGGCGGCCGTATCCGGTGGGGCGGCCTCGGGCTCGGTGCCGGCGGGGCCGCCGGACGGCGCGCCGCAGGCGCTGACCAGGCCCGCGAGAACGATCGCCAGGCTCGCCAGGATCGGCGGGGGCGGGATCACCCGCCACGACGTGGAGCACGTGCGCACTCTAGCCTCCTCTTGTTCCGGTGCGCGGCACCGGTTGGGGGCCGGACCATCCGACGACGCGGCGGACGCGATCAAGGTGGGCGCGCCCGGGTCCGGCCGCAGCGGCGGGAGCTTACCAGAATCGCCGCGAAAAGGCAACAAGAAAAGAACCCGGACCTCCACTCCGCCCCAGTCGCGAAGGTCCGGGCTCTTCTGTTGCACAAGGAGGACTTCAACTGTGCTGGTCGCCATGATAAGCCGGGCGCATGAGACCGAGGTGAGCGAAAGCCAAGAACAGGATAAAAGGGCGCGCGTTGCCCGGTGCCTGCACTTGGCCTACCATTAGGTCGTCGGCTACCCTGCCAGCCTCACCCGTCCAACCTTACCACCCTGATCATCCTGGAGGTTGTCCGATGCCATCCTACCCCCGTTCATCATCGATCCTCCGCCGTCTTGCTCCGACCTTCGTCTTGCTGTGCCTGTCCGGCGCCATCGCCGCGGCCCATGCGGCGCCACCGGCGCCACCCGACGCGCCCGACGGCGTCTGCGAGGTCTACACCGGCAAGATCGCCCGGCCGACCGAGGTCTACGTCGGCCAGGAGGTCGAGATCGTCCTGACCGTCGACGGCCGCTGCCCGAACGTGCAGCAGACCGGCGGCAAGGCCGACATCGTCCTGGCCATCGACCGCTCGTCCTCCCAGCTCGACAACGGTACCTGGGAGCCGACGGTCCAGGCCGCCAGCCTGTTCGTCGACCTGATTGACTTCAGCCAGCATCAGGTCGCCGTCGTGGCCTTCGAGCGCGACGCCAGCGTTGTGCAGTCCCTGTCCAGCGACGCCGCCGCGGTCCGCGCGGCCATCCGGGCGATTCCCGCGCCGCCGGTCCTCGGCTGGTCGACTAACATCACCGCGGGCGTCGTCGCCTCCCAGGCCGAGCTGACCAGCTCGCGCCATCGGGCGGGCGCCACGCCCGTCCTGGTCCTGCTCTCCGACGGCAACCACAACGACATCTTCACCGGCCCGCCCATGCCGGCCGCCAACGCGGCCAAGCAGGCCGGCACCTTGATCATCACCATCGGCCTGGGCACCGACGCCGCCGCGACCAATACCTTGCGCTCGATCGCCAGCAAGCCCGAGCTGTACTTCCCGGCGCCGACGGCCGACGACCTGGCCGATGCCTACCGCCAGGTCGCCGGGGCGGTCGCGGCCGGCAGCGGCAAGATCACGGCGCTGGAGGTCTACGACCTGATCCCGCCCGAAGTGGCCTACGTGCCCGGCTCGGCCGAGCCGCCGCCGACCACCATCAACGCCGGCGAGCTGATCTGGCGCTTCGCCACCTTGCCCGAGGGCGGCTGGACGGCGCGCTACCGGCTGCGGGCGCTGGTCGCCGGCAACTACGCCACCAACAAGCTGGCCTTCGTCGATTACCTCGACGGCGACGGCTCGCCGGCCACGGGCGACTTCCCCGAGCCGCGCATCACCGTCACCGAGCCGCCAGAGCTGCAGGCGGTCTTCCTGCCGCTGGCCTACCGCGGCTACTGCAAGCCCGCCAGCCCGTTCGACGTGGTGCTGGCGGTCGATACCTCGAGCAGCATGTGGGGCGAGAAGCTCGCCCGCACCCGCGACGCGGCGCGCGACTTCCTGCGCTTCCTGGACATGCCGCCCTCCAAAGCCGGCGTCGTCGCCTTCAACGCCGAGGCAAGCGTGGTCCAGGCGCTGACCGCCGACCGGCCGGCCGCGCTCGCGGCGCTGGACAACCTGCCGCGCGGCGAGGGAACGCGCATCGACAAGGGCCTGCGCGCGGCGGTCGACCTCCTGGCGCGGCCCGAGCGCGACCCGAGCCACGCGCCGGTCGTCGTCCTGCTCACCGACGGCCGGCAGGAGGGTGCGGCGGACCAGGAGGCGCTCAACGCCGGCGCGGCGGCGCGGCGGGCCGGGGTGACGGTGTTCACCATCGGCTTCGGCGCGGACATCGACCCGTCGATGCTGCAGCGCCTGGCCGGCAACCCCGACCGCTTCTACAGCGCCCCGACGATCCAGGATCTGGCGCGGATCTACCAGGCGATCGCCGGTGTCTTGCCCTGTACGGTCGGGCGGTAGGCGCCGGATGCGGAGGTCCTGGCGGCGAGCCAAGGCGCGATCGCGGTGGCGAAGGCCGTCCAAAGAACGGTAACACGCCAGGGCGGGAAGCACGGTTTCCCGCCCTGGCCAGTTATTGAGTCTCCGAGTCCGGCGCCTACCGCCCGACCCGGAACCCTCGCGGTGGCGATCCCTTGCCCGGCAGGAGGCTTCCGGAGCGGGCGGTAGTACCCAGCCCGATGCTCGGTCGTCTAGCAGTTGGCGGGACGTCGCTGGTTGAGGGATCGGTCGGATGCCGAGGCCAGGATGCTACAATTGCGGTCCGATAAGCGCGCGCAATTGCCGCACCGAGCGGTTCGGAGGGATTGGAGGAAGCTGTCGTGCCGACGCCGTTCCCGGGCATGGACCCGTTCCTGGAGCAGGCCAACGTTTGGGAGGAGTTCCACACTCGTCTCATCGTCGCCATCGCGGACGAGCTCGGTCCGCGGCTCAGGCCGCGTTACCGAGTTTCCGTCGAGCAGCGCGCCTATCTGAAGGTGGACGCGCCGCCGGAGCTGGTCGGCAAGCCGGATGTGCTGGTCACTATCCCACCCGCGCAAGCGGCGGTGCCCCCCCCCGCGATGCCAGCCGCGATGGCGGCCACCGGGGCGCTGGCCCTCGTGGCCGAGCTGCCGATGCCCGACGAAGTCGTCGAACGCTATCTCGAGGTTCGGGACGTCGCCACCAGCGACGTGATCACCGTAATCGAACTGCTGTCGCGCTCCAATAAGCTCGCCGGCGATGGGCGGCGGCAGTACGAGCGGAAACGGCTCGCCGTGCTGGCCAGCGCCACGCACCTGGTCGAGATCGACCTGCTGCGCGGCGGCGTGCCGATGCCGATGCGCCTGCCGCCGGGTAGCGGACCGGCGGACTATCGCATCGTCATCAGCCGCACCTGGGATCGCCCGCGTGCGGAGGTGTACGTCTTCGGTCTTCGCGATCGCATCCCCGACCTGGTTGTCCCCCTCGCTCCGGGCGAGGCGGAACCACGCGTCACGCTGAACGACCTGGTCCACGCGGTCTACGAGCGCGCGGGGTTCGACTTGGTCGTGGCCTACGACGCGGAAATGCGCCCGCCCGCGGATGCGCGGGATCAGGCGTGGATCCGGCAGTTGGTTGCGGATCGCCAGCTGGCGGGCGAGCGTTAGAGGCGGGACGACAGTTGACTGTTCCTCGGTTGGTGCTGGTTGTCTTGATGTTCTGTAGCACTATAGGAGTCTTCGCGTGGTCTGCAGGACCCAAGCCGCCTTATATCTATGCAGACAACAACCAGCCCGAGGACTTGGTCTTTACGACCGACGATGATGCAGTGAATGTAGACGGTTGTGATGCTGTATCAGTCTTTGATGCTACGACAGGCGAGGTCGTTGCCAGAGGCGAGCAGCAAGTCTCTCCCGGTCGGCTGGCTGTCACCTCCGATGGTGCCCTCGTTTTGTCGGTAGCCAACAACTCTGGTTATTGGACTTATGTCTTGGCACGGTCCTCGTCGAATCCTTCGCGATGGTACACATACCGGGTCAATACATCTCGTGTCGTTCAAGGCGGCCCTGTTGCGATCACGCCTGATGACAGGTACTTCCTCCTTACGACATCGACACACCCGGTCGAGTTGCGCGAGCTCGGTAGCTTGCAATCATCGGCGTCAGCGGGCCAACGACCGACCATTGGGGACTCGCTCAGCACATTTTCCGGCCCCAAAGTAATTTCAATCGGGATTGCACCGGATTCAAGTGAAGCCTATCTCGTCGGTATGGACAACAATGTATATATCGTCCGGGTCCCAGACTTGACATTGATGGCCAGTCCGATTCCCTACCAACCTCCCCCAGCTCAAGCTGTCATTCGCGGGCGCAACACCAATGTTGCGGTCAGCCCCGACGGCCGCTATCTGGTCATCGGGATGATGAGCGCTGCAAGCGTGACAATCGTCGATCTACCGGCGCGTCAATCATTCGTCGTCAGTACTCCGGGCTTGAGCGAGAGTTGGGGAGTGGGATTCAATTACGCTACGCTGAACCATGGCCTACTTGCAATTCACGGGCGCTCCAAAGTCGGCGTTTTTACAATAGATCCCGGGCCGAAGATGCGACTGGTGGCCCTGGCAAACGTGCCCGCCCAAGATACAACCGGTTGGGATGGCGACCCCGTGACGGAAGAACAAGCACGGCTGGCATCTCTGAGTTGGACCAGTCGCGGCGATGGGATTGTCGCCGCGACGGGAGCTGACAAGGAATTTCGTGTCCTAAGCTACTTTGATGGAGCTGAGCCAGAGTTGATTGCCCGATATAATTTCGATTCATGTCGTAGCACAAAGGAGCTGAGGACGCCGCTGGACGTAGTCTCGCCCAGAGGTCCTCGTACCGTTCCCTTTCCCACACCTACCATCATTTCCACCGAATCCCCCACCCCCACCGACATCCCACCCACCGCCACACCATCTGCTACCGACACACCCGTCCCCACCGCGACCCCCACCGCCACCACTACCCTCACACCAGCCCCAACGCACCCCCCTACGCCCAGCGCGCCTCCCACCCCCGCCCCCGCCTACCTCCCCCTCGCCCTCCGCGAGCGCTGCCTCCCAGACCAACGCCGCGTCGACGTCGTCCTCGTCATC
>CAZCJG010000099.1:0-2069 GCA_964498575.1 uncultured Anaerolineales bacterium
GGAAGGCCGGCGCTCGAAGTCCGGCGAGCTCCTCGCGGGTCAGCCCGGCGCGGCCTACCTCGCCAGCCGGACCGGCGTCCCGATCGTGCCGGTCGCCGCATGGGGGCAGGAGCGCGCGATCGAAGACTTCAAGCGCCTCCACCGGCCGCGGGTCTATGTGCGGGTCGGCCAGCCCTTCGTCCTGCCCGGCGCGCCGAACCGCGCCCGCACGGCCGAGCTCGAGGCCCATACCCGGCGCATCATGCAGATCCTCGCCGACATGCTGCCCGAGGAATACCGCGGGGCGTATCGGGAGATGGAGAACAACGGCGATCCGGCATGAGGTGTGCGCCGCGTCAAGCGGCTGATTGAACCTCGCTCGACTTCGCGTCCACCCGCTCGTGCAAGCGCTGGCTCCGCGCAATCGTCTTCCGCGCATAGGGTTCTGGTTCCCATGCGTATCCTTGCAAGGAGGGCGATCAATGGTGCTACAACGCGGAACTTGTAGACGGCGGCTGGCGAGTCTTGGCCTCGCCCTATCGGCCGTGACGATCACGGCAATCCTGACGGCTGGCTCCCCACCCACCCACGCCGCGCCAGGCCAGGCGGGGACCTCGCGGATCTATCTGCCCGTGGTACACCAGGCGCCGCCGGGAACACTCAGCCCGGCCGGGGCGGCCTGGGGGCAGGGCCAGGCGGTGGCGGCGGACGGCGATCTCGTCCTGGTGGGCGAGGGTTCGCAGGTCGCCACCTACAGGCGCGGCGATGACGGCGCGCTGCTCGCGCTCGGGCGGTCCGAGCCGATCCAAGGCATCGTGCAGGACATCCTGTGGGAGGGCGGGGAGGTGGCTTTCGTCGTCACTCGGGCGAACGGCGCGCGGCTGAGCCCGCGCTACGCGCCTTCTTACGGGCCCCTCTCGGTCAGCGTGCTCGGCGGGGACTGGCGCGCACCGCGGGTGCTGGCCCGCGGCGTCGCCACGGGCTTCGCGGACATCCAGGTCCATCGCCGGCACGCCTTCGTCTGTGTCGGCCAAGGCTTCACCGTATACGATCTGACCGACCCAGTCGCGTGGAAGGCGGTTACCAGCGTGGCCCTGCCGGGAGGGCCCCGCGCCGACGGAAACTTCGTTTGCCGGCACGATGGCGAGCACACCCTTGGCATTATGTCCAATCGCCAAGCGCAGCTATTGCGCTACGACGTCGCCGAGCCGGCCCGACCGTCGCTGGTGGCGAGTGATGAGATGACGATCGGCAGCGTATTGCGCTTCTCCATGGGTGACTTCGGTATCGCGGCCGGGCAGGTACATGCCATTTGGAAAGCCATCCCCATCGCCGGCGTGCCTAGTTATACCTACGTGCCATCCGGCGTGACTCCCGGCATGGGCGTGCCGCAGTATGATTTTGGAGCAGAACGACCCCTTCCACCCATCGTGCGCGGCGGTCTCGCCTACTTCGGCACGGCCGCATACTCCGGCGTCCAGGGTTCGCTCACGGTCGTCGACCCGCAAGGGGCCGCCGAGCTATCCAGGCTCGGGCACCTGGCGGTCGGTTTCGGGGTCGAGGGCATCGCGATAGCGGGTAACCATGCTTGGTTGGCCGGGCTCAGCCAAGTGCAGGCCGTCGACATCCGAGATCCCGCCGCGCCGCGTGCCGCCGCACGCTTGAGCCGGCCAGGGCGACTGCGTGAGATCGCGGCGGCCGGCGGGCGCGTCTTCTTGGCATCGCTGGACCAACCGGGAATCGCGGTCTTCGGCGGCGCGGGATCCGGCGCGGCCGAAGCCGTCGCGCCCGGAATCCCGGTTCACGCGCTCGCGGTGGCGCCGGGCACGCCGCTGGTGGTCGCCGAGGTTCCGGCCTATCCGCGCGAGGGCGTGGACCTCGCGGTCTACTCCGCGGACGCGGAGCTCCGCCCGCTCGGCCGGCTGGCGTTGGATGGGGCGGACCCCGGCGGGCCCGGTGTGCACGTCTACGGCGGAGGGGTCCAAGCCGTGCGCGTCGGAGCCGGCCGCGCCTACGTGGCCCGCGAATCCACGCTCGCCGATCCGTCCCGGAACCGGGTGCTGGTTCTGGACGTCGTCGACCTGAGCGAT
>CAZCJG010000099.1:2169-13469 GCA_964498575.1 uncultured Anaerolineales bacterium
CGCCGATCCGTCCCGGAACCGGGTGCTGGTTCTGGACGTCGTCGACCTGAGCGATCCGTCCCGCCCCGAACGCTTGAGTCAAATCGTGCTCGATCGGCGCCAGCCGACCGCCTTCGGCGGGCTGGCGGAGCACGGGGAGCGCCTGTTCGTGTCACTCGGCGGCCTTGGGGAGGTGGTTGAGATCGACCTCGGCGATCCGGCGGCGCCGGTTGAAGCCGCCCGCCATGCCATCGACGGTGGGGCCGCGGGCGGCCTGGCGGTCTCCGGGGACCACTTGCTCGTCGCCGCGGGCGATGCCGGGCTGCAGGTGGTGGACCTTGCCGGCGGTTGGCGCCCGCTGGGCGGGCTGAGCGACATCGGCTACGCAATGGACGTCGTCGTCGACAGTGGCATGGCCTACGCCGTCACCGGTGACGGTCGCCTGATCGCAGCGGAGCTGGGACGGGATGGGTCGCTCACGCTCACCGACCGCCTGCGGTTGCCCGCCGGAGGGCACAAGCTGATCGTCGATGGTGACCGGCTGTGGGTGGACCTGCGGTCGGCGGGCGCCAGCTTGTTCGAGATCCACCGCCGCTGAACGCCGGCGTGGCATCGCCGGTCGAGCGCACCGCGCGGGGTTCAGGATGAGCCGGTTTGACAATTCCGGGATACCTGTACTAACATAAAATAACTTAAAGCCCCATTCCTCTCCCGTCAAGGAGTTGACGACATGCTCGGGAAGCTTGCCCTCACCATCGTGTTCACGGCCGCGCTGGCGCTCGCCACGGCCGTCCGAGCTCAGGCCCAGAGCGCACCCGAAGGCGGCCAAGCCCGCGGCGGCGAGGTCGTGGTGGTCGCGCCGGGCGACAACCTCTTTCGCATCGCGCTGCGGCATGGCATGACCGTCGATGCCTTGATGCGGGCCAACCGGCTCGCCTCGCCGGACTGGATCGTGGTCGGGCAGCTCCTGCGCATCCCCTCCGCCGCGGAGCTGGCGGGGGAGACGCTCGTCGCCGGGCCGGGTGCCGGGATCGGCGGCGCACCCGCCTACACCGCGCCGGCCTACACGGCACCGACCTACACGATGCCGGAGGGCGCGGCGGACGCGGTGCGCTACCCCAGCGGGCGCTGGATCGTGATCGACCTCTCCGACCAGACGCTGACCGCCTACGACAACGGCGCCGTCGCCGGCTCGTTCATCGTCTCCACCGGCAAGCCATCGACCCCGACCGTCATGGGCAACTTCACGATCTACAGCCGCTACGTCAGCCAGGACATGTCCGGGCCGGGCTACTACGCACCCGGCGTGCCCTTCGTGCAGTACTTCTGGAGCGGCTACTCGATCCACGGCACCTACTGGCACACCGACTTCGGCACGCCGGTCAGCCACGGCTGCGTCAACATGCAGACGCCCGACGCCCAGTGGCTGTGGGGCTGGTCGTCGATCGGCACGCCGGTGATCGTCCAGCCCTGACGCGCCCCCCGATCTTGACATTCCTGCCAAAGATGTGATATCCTCCCAATCAGGATGCGCCTGGCCCGCGCGTCCCTCCGCGGCGCAGGAACTTGAACGACTGATCCCTGAACTCTGAGCTCGGCGCGCACCGCAGTGCCCGAAGGGTCCGTGCTGTGCGGCCGCTTGTCAGCATCGGCAGGGCGGCATACCCGCCCGGCCGCCCATCGCACCCGGACCCGCCGGCGGGCCGATCGCAGCCCTGCCCTGCGCTCGACCGGCCGCATTTCAGGAGGAAGTCATGCCTTCGTTCCGTCTTCTCGCCGCCCTGGGCCTGGCCGGCGCCCTGGCCCTGGCGGCGCTTGCCCTCACACACGCGGTGCCGCTCCAGGCGCAGCGCCAGCCGCCGAGCAACGAAAGCCCCTGCGGGGGCACGATTACCAGCACGCTCTCGGCCAGCACGGTCCGTATCTGCGATCCGCTGACCGTGACCGTGAAGGTGGAGCCGAGCTGCCCGGTCTGCCCGAACGGGGTCAACGTGGTCTACGTGCAGCTCACGGTGGCCTTCGAGGCCGACTGGATGGTCCAGGAGTCGCTCAGCTCCTTCGACCGCCTGCGCGCCTACAACCGCGCCGCGCGCGGCAGCCCGCAGCAATATCCGATGCAGATCGGCGTGGTCCACTACGACAGCACGCATGCGAGCAAAGTGCTGCAGATGACCGAGAACATCGACTCGGCCCGCGGCCAACTGAGCCGGCCGCAGTACGGGCACGATCCCTTCGGCGATGTCATCGCCGCGGCGCGGGCGGCGCTGGAGCTGATGCGCGACGGCCGCCGCAACGCCGGCGACGCCACGCAGGGCGAGCACCCGTGCGAGTTCATCGTCTTCTTCGCCAGCACCAAGAGCATCTTCACCGATCAGGGCGCCGACATGATCCAGGCGGCGCGGATGATCAAGAACGACGGCGTCAAGCTCTTCGTCGGCTGTCCCGAAACGGTAATGGACTACTGCACCTTCACCGAGGACATGCCCGAGAGCGGCCAGTACTACACCTGGGCCCAGGATCGCGGCAAGATCAGCCGGATGGTCGAGCGGCACATGGAGGGCCTGGACGACGACGCTGTGACGCTGCGCGACCTCTACATCACGCAGTTCCTGCCGCCCGGCCTGGCCTACGTCGACGGCTCGGCCAACATCCGGCCCAAGGCGGTGAACCGGACCCAGGACGACCGCGTGCGGCTGGACTGGGAGTGGAAGCGCATGCGCGCGACCGAGGCGCAGACGATCACCTACAGCGCGCGGCCGCTGGCCGAGGGCAGCGGGGTGATCGAGGGCGGCGTCAAGCTGGTCGACAACGAGAACCACAGCCGCGAGATGCCGCTGCCGGCGCGGCCGGTCACCGTCACCGGGCTGTGCCTGGCGCCCACGCCCACGCCGACCGACGTCCCGACGGAGGTCCCGACCCCGACCGACGTCCCGACTGCCACCCCGACTCCGACGCCGACGAACACGCCGACGAACACGCCGACGAACACGCCGACGCCGACCGCGACGCCGACGCCCAAGCCCAAGCCGATCTACCTGCCGGTGATGATCAACGAGCGCTGTACGATCCAGTGGGTGTACTCGGACGTCGTGCTGGTGCTGGACATGTCGACCAGCATGAACCGCGGCGCCGAGGGTGGGCGGACCAAGCTCGAGGGGACGCTGGAGGCGGCCAAGGTCTTCCTGACGATGATGGACCTGGTGCCCGACGCCGACGGCCGCAGCGACCGCATCGGCGTGGTCGGCTTCAACGCCAAGGCCTGGGTCGAGACCGGGCTGACCAACGACGTCGGCGTGCTGCACGCCGCCATCGACCGCCTGCCGAAGGGGCAGGACCAGTTCACGCGGCTGGACCTGGGCTTCGAGACCGGCCTGGACGTGCTGCGGCCGGCGCTCGGGGCGCCCAACACCACGCCGGTGCTGGTGCTGCTCACCGACGGCCTGCCCAACCGCGTGCCGGTCGATCCCGCGGACGGGACGATGGAGACCACAGTCCGCAAGGCCGCCCAGAAGGCCAAGGACGCCGGGGCCAAGGTCTACACCATCGGCATCGGCCCGCCCGAGGACATCAACGCGGCGCTGATGAGCCAGTGCGCGACGACGCCGGCCAACTACTTCTACACGCCGGATCCCGAGGCGCTGGCGGGCATCTACACCCAGATCGTCTACTCCTTCGGCTGCCCGAAGGAGCGGCACGACTGGGGGCAGCCCTGGCCCTAGTCTGACGCGCCGGCCCGCGGCCTCGCGGGCCGGCGACCACCCGGACGCGACCGGCATCGCGGCGGTTCCCATCGCGATGCCGGTCGCGCCGTCCCATCCGAATCCGCGTGGCGAATTCATTCGCCGGCGCGTGCCGTCGCGATCAGGAGGAAGTCCATGCGTCCACGTCGATTGCCCGCCGCCCTCGGCCTCGCCCTCGTCCTGGCGCTCGGGGCTCTCATCCTGGCGCCCGCGCCCTTGCTCCAAGCCCAGACCCAGCCGCCGCGCGGCAACCAGAGCGGCTGCGGCGGCACGGCCGGCGGCGCCCTGTCGGCCGACACGATTCGCGCCTGCGATCCGCTGAGCGTGACGGTCAAGGTCGCGCCGAGCTGCCCGATCTGCCCGAACGGGGTCAACGTGGTCTACGTGCAGCTCACGGCGGCCTTCCAGGGCCCCTGGATGGTGCAGGAGTCGCTGGCCTCCTACGACCGGCTGGTCAACTATGCCAGGGACGCGTCGATCAGGGATCGGATGCGGGTCCAGATCGGCGTGGTCCACTACAACCAGCATCTCGTCCGCAAAGCGCTGGACATGACCGACGAGATCGACGCGGCGCGCGGTCCGCTCGGCCAGCCACGTCTCGGCCACGACCCCTTCGGCGACGTGGTGGGCGCGGCCCGGACTGCGCTGGAGATGCTTGACGACGCCCGCCGCATGGCCGCCAACGTGCCGGAGAACGATCACCCGTGCGAGTTCGTCGTCTTCTTCGCCAGCACGAAGAGCGTCTACACCTGGCAGGGGGCGGCGATGCGCCAGGCCGCGCAGATGATCCGCAGCGCCGGCGTCAAGCTCTTCGTCGGCTGCCCCGAGACGGTCGACGACTACTGCACCTACACCGAGGAGATGCCGGCGCAGGGCCGCTACTACACGCGCGCCAACGACCGGGGCAAGCTTAACGGGATGGTCGAGCAGCACATGGACGGCCTGCAAAACGAGGCCGTGACCGTGCGCGACCTCTATCTGACGCAGTTCCTGCCGGACAACCTGGCTTACGTGCCGGGCTCGGCGAACGTCCCACCGAAGGCGGTGAACAAGACCCAGGACCACCGCGTGCGGATCGACTGGGAATGGAAGCGCATCCGCTCGACCCAAGCGCAGACGATCACCTACGCCGCACAAGCGCTGGCGGAGGGCACCGGCGTCGTCGAAGGCGGGGCCAAGCTGGTCGACATGAACAACAAGAGCCGCGAGCTGCCGATGCCGTCCCGACCGATCACGGTCACCGGCCTCTGCGCGCCGCCGACCGCGACCCCCACCGAGATCCCGACCGACGTCCCCATCCCCAGCGCCACGCCGGAGTCCAACCCGACCCCGACGCCGGTGCCGACCGACACCCCGGTGCCGACGCCGACCGACACGCCCGTGCCGACAGCGACCCTCACGCCGACCGCGACCCGGACCGCCACGCCGACCCCTACGCCCAAGCCCGAGCCGATCTATCTGCCGGTGATGGTGTGGGAAACCTGTACGGAGCAGTCGGTGTACTCCGATGTCGTCCTCGCGGTCGACGTTTCGACCAGCATGAACCAGGGCGCCGGTGCGGGTCAGTCCAAGCTCGAGGCGACGCTCGGCGCCGCCCGCAGCTTCGTGGCGCTGATGGACTTGACGCCGGACGCCGCCGGCCGCTCCGATCGCGTCGCGGTGGTCGGCTTCAACAGCCTTGTGTGGGTCGAGACCGGCCTGACGCGCGATGCCGACGCCCTGCGGCGCGCCTTCGAGCATCTCGCGAGCGGTCAACGCGAGTTCACCCGACTCGACCTGGCCTTCGAGACCGGACTGACTGTGCTGCGTCCGGCGCTCGGCCAGCCCAACACCACGCCGGTGCTCATCCTGCTCACCGACGGCAGGCCCAACCGCGTGCCGCCGGACCCCGAGGACGGGACGATGGAGACCACCGTCCGCAAGGCCGCCCAGCGGGCCAAGGACGCCGGGGCGAGGGTCTACACCATCGGCATCGGGGCATCCGAGGAGATCAATGCGGCGCTGATGCGCCAGTGCGCGACATCGCCCGCCGACTTCTTCTACACGCCGGACCCCGAGGCGCTGGCCGGCATCTACACCCAGATCGCCTACTCCTTCGGCTGCTCGACGGGGCGGCATGATTGGGGGCGGGCGTGGCCGTGAACAGGACGCCGGCTCCATAACCGGTGTTCGAGGCTGGGAGGGACCGCCCAAGGAAAGTAGCTGGCCAGACCCGGATGGTCAGACGATCTCGGCTGGGCGGTTCCTCTCAGCATCCATCGCCGCGCGCGTGCTTTCCTTGTCCCGGCGGTCGATGTCCTTTCGGAACAGAATGTAGCGCCGTCGCACCACCTCGACCAGCGAGAAGTGGAGCGGCGACCCGGCTTCGAGCCGCCGAAGCCGGTCGAGGACAATGGGTTCGATCGAGAAAAGGGATGGGGCGGGGATAGTGGTATCCGGAGCGAACGGAACCAGGTAGGCTTGTGTGATCGGGTTCGGCGTCGCGGCTAGCGCCGCGGATACGGCTTTCGTGTCGCCGAAAGCGCCGTGTTGATAGTAATCGCCGAAGCCGGCGCGACTGCGGAGCTGTGCGAGGGCCGGGGCGAGATCGAGCTCGCCGCGATCCACCTTTGCCAGCAGCCTTGAATCGAGGAAGCCTTCGAGATAGCCCACGTCCTGCCAGTCGGTGTCCCGTTCGGTCTCCTTGCTCCGGATGAGATCCGGGAGGCCGAGGAACACGATCTCGCGCGTCCCGTACCTGCCGCGCTCGGCGCGGACAAGGAGCTCCGCAAAGGGGGCGAGGAGGTGGTTCGCGCGCCAGAGCTCCAGCCACTCGTCCCTGCCGTCCGCTAGCGTCCCGATGCGGAAGCGCCTGAAGGCGCCCTCCCGCCAGGACGGGCCCTCCACGGGAACTCTACCGCCGAAAAGCGGCGTCCGGCGCAAGCGCTCGGCGAGATCGCCCCAGTGATCGGGGGAGACGTGCAGGTCGAAGTCGTTGGTGTTCCGGGCGAGCCCGTAAAACCGGACGGCGTGCCCGCCCAACACCAGGCAAGCCAGGCCGACGGATTCGAGCGCGGTGATGATCTCGCCCAGCCGGGCTTCCGGGGTCATAACAAGTCGTCCTCGCGCGGGCGGCTGCCGCGGGTGCGGTAGAGGACGAGCAGGGGGTGGCGGCCCAGCGCGTCGTCGGATAGCGGCGTCCGGAGCAGCTCGGACACGTCATCAAGGGAGCTGTTCAGGACGATCTCTTCGGCCTCGGCGACAGAGCCGGCCACGCCCGTCACCAGCAGCCGATCCACCGGGTCGGTGAAATGGCTCAGGAACGCGTCGAAGTCGTCGGATTGCGCCTTGCCCACACGATGAATTCTACTCCGGTGCCCGCGAGAACAAGACCACCGGCTGCTTGACATTTCTCCCAAAAGCGATGTATCCTGGCAAATAGGCGCCCGCCACCGATGCGCGCATCGCCGCCGCAACCCCGCGGCGGCCCGGGCACCCGGTCGCCCATCGGCTGAGTCATCCTGCCGCTCCGATGCCGTCGGTTCAAAGGAGGATCATCGTGCCGCCCGTTCGATGCTTGACCGCGCTGGCGTTGGCCATCGCCGCCCTCACGGCCGCGTTCGTGGCCCTCTACCCCGTCGCCCGCCGCAGTCACGCCCAGACCCAGCCCCCCGGCACCCGCCTCAGCCAGTGCACCGGCACGATCTCCGGCACGGTGTCGGCGAGCAGCATCCGCATCTGCGATCCGCTGACCATGACGGTCAACGTGGCGCCGGATTGCCCGGTGTGCCCGGGCGGCATCAACGTCGTCTACATCATCCCGGATAAGTCGTGGCAACCTGACTGGCTGATGGAGGAGGCCATCGCCTCGCTCAGAGTCCTGGACGAGTGGGCCACCCAGCGTCCGGTGCGTGTCGGTGTGGTTCGATTCACGCCACTTGTGGCGACGGTGATCGCGCAGATGACCGATCAGATCGGCGCCAGCCGCGCGGCGCTCCGCATGACCGGCGGCGGTACGGTAACCTATGGTGAGTATGAACCGGCGACGCGCCTCGCGCTGGACATGTTGCAGGGTGCTCGCCAGGAACCCACCGAAGCTTCGAGCGCCATCTGCGACATCATCGTCTTTTTCGCCAGCCACAATCCCGCCGTCACCGAAGATGGAGCGGCCATACTGCAGGCGGCGCGGATGATCCATGCGACGGGCACCGACCTGCTCGCCGCTTGCCCGGACGAGCAGCCGGCATGGTGCGACGACACCAAGCAAATGCCGAGCACGCGCAGCAAGTTCACCCAAGCCCCCGACCGAGGGCGGTTGACGCGGATGCTCGATCTCTCGATAGCCGAGCTCGTGGGCGACTTGAAGGTACGCGACTATTTCGTAACCCAAGTGCTGCCGCCGGGCTTGGCCTTCGTCACCGGAAGCGCCAGCGCGCCGCCGATCACCCTGGCTGTCGGCCCCGACGGCAAGACCACCCTCAACTGGGCCTGGCGCCGCGTCAACGCCACCGTCCCGCTGACCTTGACCTACCGCGCGAGTCCGCTCGGCGAAGGCACATGGCCCATCGAAGGCTCCGCCCGCCTCGTCGACTCCGAGAGCAAGCAGCGCGTGCTGCCGATGGCCAGCCGGCCGATCAGCGTGTCCGGTCTCTGCCTGCCGCCCACCGAGACGCCCACCTCCACCGCGACGCCGACGACCACCGACACTCCGACCAGCACCCCGACACGCACCCCGACCCACACACCGACGGTTACCCGGACACCGACCTATACCGCGGTACCGACCGCGACCAACACCCCTGCACCGACCGCGACGCCGAAGCCCCAGCCGCTCTACTTGCCGATCATCCTCCACGAAACGTGCACGATCGACTGGGTTTACACCGACGTCGCGCTCGTCATCGACCTCTCGACCAGCATGAACGACGCGATCGGTGCCGGCCGCACCAAGCTCGAAGCCACGCGGGACGCCGCGCGGCGGTTCCTCGCCCTGCTGGACCTCTTGCCCGACGCCCAGGGTCGCTCCGACCGCGTCGCCGTCGTCGGCTTCAACCACCGCGCCTGGATCGAGACCGGGTTGGCTCGCGACCTCGCGAGCCTCCAACACGCCATCGACGCGCTGCCGAGCGGACAAGCCGCCGGCACCCGACTGGACCTCGGCTTCGAGCAAGGTCTCGCCGCGCTCCAACCCACGCTCGGCACGCCCAACACCACCCACGTGATTATCCTGCTCACCGACGGCCTGCCCAGCGGGGTCCCGCCCGATCCCGGCGACGGGACGATGGAGACCACGGTCCGCAAGGCCGCGCAAGCCGCCAAGGACGCCGGGGCGCGGGTCTACACCATCGGCGTCGGTTTGCCGGGCGAGATCAACGATGGGCTGATGCGCGACTGCGCGAGCTCGCCCGCGGACTACTTCCACGCGCCGGACCCCGAGGCGCTGGCGGGGATCTATGCCCAGATCGCGTATGCCTTCGGCTGCCCGAAGGGGCGGCACGACTGGGGGCGGGCGTGGCCCTAGGTGCGGCGGGAGGCTGGCACCGAGTCGACGGAGCCGCCGGAATCCGTCGGGATCCGGGATTCGTTGCCGGGGTCGACGTCTGTACGCTAAACTAGGGGCCGGAGGTGGCGCGGTAGCCGAGGTGCCGCTCGGGCGTGTCGATCTATCACTCGGCCTGGAGTGAATCGTCGGGATCTCACCTTGACTCTAGAACCGCCGTCGTCGAACATCCCCGCCTTCCGCCCGGATGGCTACTTGCCGGAAGGCGTCCATACCTGTTCGGAAGCCGAAGCGACCTTTCGGTTCGGCGCGTCGAGCCGAAGGCGCCGACGGTTGGTCGTCCGATTGCGCCGGTGGATCGAATTGGCGTGCCAGATCGGAGCCACTCGGCTGCTGGTGGATGGCAGCTTCGTTACGGCGAAGGCGGATCCGGACGATGTGGACAGCGTGATCCTACTGCCGGCAGACTTCATCCAGCAAGTGGACCGTGAGTTTCAGCCGGCCTTGGAGCTGGAGGCCATGTTGTTGACGCGACAGCCCGAGGAAATCTTCGCCGCGGAAGATGAGGCCGACTGGGAGGAATGGGTCGACTTCTTCAGTCGGACCCGCGAGCCTGACGGTCGCAGAAAGGGCTTGGTGGAAATACGACTATGATCACCAACGAAGAACAGTACGAGATCGCGCAGGCAGAGCTGCGCCACTTGGAGGAGAGGCTCGCTCGCCTTCAGCGGCATTACCCCTTGGGCGCGAAGGGGTTCACCAAAGCCGGAGTGCGGAAGCTGATCGCCCGATTGCACGAAGATCTGGCCGTGTACGAAGCAAGCCCGGAAGTCCGCGAAGCCGGCCGGGCGTGAGTGCACCCGGCCGGCTTCGAGCAGGGTCTCGCCGCGCTCCAGCACGCCCGCGGAAGCTCCAACACCACGCCGGTCGTCATCTGCTCATCGACGGCCTGCCCAGCCAGGTGCCGCCGGACCCCGAGGCGCTGGCGGGGATCTATGCCCAGATCGCCTACTCCTTCGGCTGCTCGAAGGGGCGGCATGACTGGGGAGGGCCGTGGCCCTCGGTGCGGCACTTGCCCTATGCGATCCGTGATCATCGGTCCAACGATTAGGGCCGACTCGCGGAGTCAAGTCGATGGCCGCCCCAAGCTTCACACGTAACCGACGAGTCGTTCACGGCGACTCGGCAAGTCCACGTTCGCGCAGCCAAGCCAGGCAATCGCCGGCCGTTCCAATGCGAAGCCTCGAGTCGCTGGCCAAGGCCGGGTTGCCGACAAAATGCGTCCGGTCAAAGGTGACGAGGTAGTCGGCGGCGGCCATCGCTGCCTCCGCCAGAATGTGAGCATCAGGGACGTAGTGGATGCGTGCTTGTGCCCAGCTTAACGTGCTGGCATCGGGCACCGGTGCGACTTGCACCTCGGCCCGATCCAGCAGTAGCGCCATGGCCGGCCGCAGGTCGGGGGCCTTGCGCTCAAGCACAGCGTCCGCCTCGGCCAATACTCGCGGTCCAACCCATAGCCGGATGGCGCCCGCCTCACCCAGCTTCAAGAGCAGCCGTGCCCCGCCCGTGGCCGAGAGCACGGCCGCGAACAGGGCACTGGTGTCGAGAAAGACCCGCGGGTGCTCGGGCGGTCCGTGCTCAGGTGTCATACTTGGCCCGCTCTTCGCGCAGGGTCTTCAACAGGCTTTCCAGGCTCTCGCCGCGCTCCACCAGGTCGGCCGCGATCCGGTCCGCCAGCGCATCGACTTCAGACCGCCGCCGGCTGAGCACGAACACTCCCCCCAAGTCGATGAGCGTCATGGCGTCACCCGCCTGGATCCCGTACGCCGTCCTGAGGCCCTTGGGCAAGGTGATCAGCCCTCGCTCGCCGACCTTGACTTCGGTCGTGGGACGGTTCGTTTCAAGCAACATGGCATGCCTCCTGATGTCGCCACTCGGGTCGCGGCGCCGTCAGACTGTCAGATCGTCAGTCCGTTCGACGGATAGACTGAATTCTAGCTCGCTGATGAGACAGTGCCAAGCCTGCGCCCTGTGCGGCTAGTACCCGGCCGCAACAGTGTTCCGAGTTCACACAGAGACGGGAGCCATAGGCAACCCGGTAC
>CAZCJG010000100.1:0-13466 GCA_964498575.1 uncultured Anaerolineales bacterium
CCCGGCCTTGCTGCGCTCGGCCACCCCTCCCCCGCAAGCGGGAGAGGGGAGTAGCCTGCTGTCGGGCGTTGAGCCTGCCCAGCAGGATCTGCTCAATCTCAGGCATTCCCTTGGAAAGCTGACTGTCCCCTCTCCCGCTTGCGGGGGAGGGGTGGCCGAGCGCAGCAAGGCCGGGGAGGGGGCCGGCCTCCCCCCCGTCCACATCGTCGACATGCGCGCCGAGCTGCGCGCGGGCAATACGTCGATCTTCAGCCAGGCGCTGCGGGCGGCGCTGGCGGAGACGCTGGACGCCGGCGGGCAGGCGATCCTCTACCTCAACCGGCGCGGCAGCAGCACGTCGGTGCTGTGCCGGGATTGCGGGCACGTGTTGCTCTGCCCGCGCTGCCGGACGCCCTTGACCTGGCATGGCAGTGGCGGCGCGCTGGTCTGCCACCACTGCAACCGGCGCGCGGCGACGCCGATGCTGTGCCCGGCTTGCGGCAGCGCGCGCATCCGCCACTTCGGCGCCGGCACCGAGCGGGTCGAGGCGGTGGCGCGGGAAGCCTTCCCGGCGGCGCGGATCATCCGCTGGGACGCCGACACCACCGGCACCAAGGGCGCGCACGAGGCGATCCTGGCGCGCTTCGCCGGCGGCCGGGCGGACATCCTGGTCGGCACGCAGATGATCGCCAAGGGGCTGGACCTGCCGCGGGTGACCCTGGTCGGCGTGGTGTCGGCCGATACCGGGCTGTACTTCCCGGATTTCCGCGCCTCCGAGCGGGTGTTCCAGCTCCTCAGCCAGGTCGCCGGCCGAGCGGGACGATCCACCCTCGGCGGCCAGGTGATCCTGCAAACCTACGCGCCGGACCATCCGGCGATCACCAGCGCCGCGGGCCACGACTACCTCGGCTTCTACCGCCGCGAGCTCGCCTTCCGCGCCGAGAGCCGCTATCCGCCCTTCAGCCGGCTGGTGCGCCTGGTCTTCGTCGCGGCGACGACCCAAGCGGCGCGCGAGGAGACCGACCGCATGGCGGCGCTCCTGCGCCGGCGCATCGACCAGCTCGGCCTGGCCGAGACCACGCTGATCGGCCCCGCGCCCGCCTTCTTCGCGCGCGAACGCGGCCGCGTCCGCTGGCACCTCCTCGTCCGCTCGCCCGACCCCCACGCGCTCCTCGCGGAGGTCGGCTTCGGCGCGGGCTGGCGGGTGGACGTGGACGCGGTGGATGTGTTGTGAGGGTGGCCCCGCGCGTGATTCAGCGTATTGGCGCTGCCTACTCGCCTAGCCCATTCGGTTCACGCGGTTCGATCATCAGAGTCAGCCCTTGGATGACCTGGCGCATTCGTGTGGCGGAAAGTGCCCCGATCCTTTCCTCCAAGTGGGACTTGTCGAACGTGAAGATCTGCGAGACGTTGATAACGCTCTGCGCCGCCAGGTTGCCTTCGCCCGGTTTCAAGAGGACGTTTCCCGGAACGGCGGCCCGACGGAGGTTGCTGGTCAAGGCGCACATGATAACGGTCCGAATACGGCTGTTGTTCGCCAAGTCGTTTTGGACTACGACAAAGGGACGCCGATGTGCTGGACCAGAGCCGGTAACAAAGGGTGCTTCCGCCCAGTAGATCTCGCCTTGCCGAATCACCACGGGCCTTCCAGGTGGTCGAGCAACCGAAAGCTGTAGGCACTCATGTTTCGCAGCAGCTCCTCCTCGTCGGAATCGAGCCCATCTTCCCAAGCTGCATTCATTTGCTTGAGCAAGCGATCATTCTCCCGCTTGCGCAGGTAGTCCTTCAGCGCCAGCGCGATCAGCCGGCTGCGGCTGACCTTCATCTCGCGCGCCGCCTCGTTGGCTTCCTCGAACAGCGCCTGCGGCATGGAGATCGCGGTCTTGACGATGGCCATGGGTTTCGTGCCTCCTGTTGTGGCAAAGTATAAACACAAGCATTTCCATCGCCAAGACCGCGGTATGAAGTCCGGGCGCGTGCGCAAACCTGTCGCGCCTCGCGCCGCCATCTCCTAGGGCACTGCGTACTGCTTGAACGACGCCGGCAGGAACAGCAGCGTGTCGCCGCCGACCACCACCGTCCGTTCCGCCACCCAGGTATGCCCCCCGACGGTCGTCGCCTCGCCGCGCACGGTATAGGTGCCGCGGCGGGTGTAGGTCAGCGCGACCTCCGGGCCGGTGGTCTTGACGAAGGCCCGCCCGTCCCCGGCGTCCCAGCGCCAGGCGACCGCTTTGACACCTGATCCTGAAGTCCCGCTTGCGGCGAAGGTCGCCGCCTTGCCGGTCTCGCCCGCGTCTGGGCCGCTGAGCGTGAGCGTGTAGTCTTCTGGCTCCAGCGCCCATTCGTGGAAGCGCGTCAGCATCTCGGCGCGGCTGGCGAAGCCGGCGCCGGGCTCTATCGCCTCGAAGCCGAAGCCCGCGAAGAGCGCGCGCCAGGGGATGAAGTCCGCCCGCTGCGGCTGTTCGAGCGTCGCGTCCGCCGTCACCCCGGTCATCGCGCTGCCGCCGCCGTCGATCTCGAAGTAGCTGCGCATATAGGGCATGAGCTGGTCGACCACCAGCGGCGCGGCGATGCCCAGGTCCCGCGGCAGCGTCGTCGCGCCCGGCGACTGCGTCTGGAGCGCCGCGAGCGGTCGCCCGAGGTCCAGCTTGCCGCCGTTGCCCGCCGCTTCCGCGGACGCGCTGGTCGCGAGCTGGATCGGCTTCTCGAACAGCCGCACCGGCGCGATCGCGCCGACCGTCGTGCTGTCGGCGTCGTCCTGCGTCTGCTCGAAGCCGCCGAAGTAACGGCTGAGGAAGTACATCGCGCCGCTCGTCTGCAGGCCCAGCGCGTTGGCGCCGATATGCGGATAGTTGTAGCCGCTGACCAGCATCCGCCCGCCGCCGAGCAGGTACATCTGGAGCGAGGTCATGCCGTTGGCCATCTGATCCAGCGGTGCGTTGCCGTCGCCGGCGGCGAGGATCACCCAGTCGTACTGTTGAAGCTTGGAGAGCGGCGGCGCGCTGTCCTCACCTCCCTCCGCCACCGTCCACACTTCGTAGCTCAGGCCCGCCTCGTCCAGCGCCGCCGTCCAGAACGCGCTGTAGTCCGGCGTGTCGCTGAGCTGTCCGCCGCCGGGCAGGCCGGGGATGCCGGGGATGCCGCCCCCGCCGGCCGCGGCGCTGCGGCGGACGTTGACGAGCAGGACGTCCTTCCGGTCGCCGGGCACGACGATACGGTAGAGCACGCGGACGGTGTGATCCGGGCTGGTGAAGGCGATGCGGCCGTCGTAAGCACCGGGCTGAAGATCACTTGCCAAGTCCTGCGGAAGGGCGAACTTCGCCGTGCCGCCAGCGGGGACGGTGATCGAGGTGCCGTCAGTCAGATTGAGGATCTTGCGACTGGGCTCGGGGCTGACACCGGGTTCCTCGCTTACGGTGTACACCGCGCTTCCCTCGGGATTCATGCGGACGTCGCGCAAGAGGATCTCGGGACCGCTGGCTTGTCGATGGCCGCCCGGGATCGGCTGCAGCCACGGCCAATCGTCCCATCCCAGGCTGGCCGGCTCCACCAACACCCCTGGATCGATCGCCCGCCCCAGGTTCAGCCGCCCCGCGCCCTGCACCGTAGCGGGAGCGAGCGCGCCGCCGACCGTGACCACTGGGTCGGCGGTGCTCATCAGCGCGGCCTTGATCTCGGCCGGCGTCCAGTCGGGCCAGGCCTGGCGCACCACGGCGGCGGCGCCGGCGACGTGCGGGCTGGCCATGCTGGTGCCGGAGGCGGTGGTGAAGCCGTTCGGCGCGCCGGCGGTGGTGGTGTTGGTCGAGAGGATGTCGGTGCCGGGGGCGCTGATGTCGGGCTTCAGCGGGCCGCCGCCCAGTCCACCGCGAGGTGTCGGGCCCTGGCTTGTCGTCGCGTTGGCCACATCGACCAGGGCGGGGTCCATCACCCGCGCCGGCGTCGGGTCGAGCTTGAGCTTGAGCGTCGGGTGCGAATCGGCCCATGCCGCGAGCTGGACCGCCTGGTCGCCGGCGATGATCGCGGTGACAGGGAACTTGACGTTCAGGCCGAGGAGCTGCTGCAGGATCGGCTTGACGGTGTCCAGGAACTGCAGGACCAGCCCGAGCTGGGCGGGATCGCCCTGGGGAGCGTAGAAGACCACGGCCTTGATCAGCGGCGTCGGCGTGGCCGCGTTGACCGTGCCGGCGATGATCAGCTTGGAGAGGAAGCCGAGCTCGTCCGGCAACGGGAAGTCCATCCCGCCGATCTGGCAGCTCCCCGCGGTCGTGTCCAGGATGACCTTGCCCGCCGCGCCCAGCGCCAGCGACAGCGGGTTGCACATGTCCACGCCCCGCGCGGCCGGCGCTTCGATCACGGTGAAGTCGTTCTCGAACGCTTCGTAGGCCGCGGGGTGCTTCTCCAGCTCCGCCGGCAGGCCCGTGTCGCTGGCGTAGAGGTAGTAGGCGAAGGTCCGCCCGGTCTGCACGTTGCCGACGGTGATCACCTCGTCGATCATCTGGTGCGGCCCGCCCAGCGTCGCCTCGCCGTTCGTGCCCGCGTTGCCCGCCGCGGCGACGACGACCACGCCGGCGGCGCTCGCCGCCTTGAAGGCCTGGGCGATCGGGTGCTTGTCCGCATCCATCACGTTCATCGCCGAGGTGCCCCAGGAGTTGTTGATCACGTCCGCCCCGTCAGCCACCGCGTCCTCGATCATGCGCAGGATCTCCGGCGTGTAGGCGTCGGTGAACTTGTAGGCCATCAGGTAGGCGCCCGGCGCCACGCCCGAGAGCTCGAGCCCGCCGATGCTCGTCCCCGGCGCGCCCGTCGTCACGATGCCCGCCGCCGTCCCCGCCACATGCGCGCCGTGGAAGCCCGCGACGCCGTCGGCCAGCGGCGTCGGCGGCTGGGCGGGATCATAGACCTCCGGGTTGGCGTAGGCGCGCGCGACGATCACCTTGTCGTTGGTGTATCGCGCCAGATCCGCCGCGCCGTAGGGCGTCACCGTGTCGCCGACGGTCAGGCTGGCCCGCGGGAAGCCCTCGGGCGCGGTGAAGCCGGCGTCGTCGAAGAAGGGGTGGCTGGCGGTGATGCCGCTGTCGATCACCGCGATCCGGACGCCCCGCCCGGCCTGTGCCCGCCCCCCGATCCGCGCATCCGCCCAGGCCGCCGGCGCGCCGATCTGGCCGAGGCTCGCGTCCATCAGCGGGATCACCCGCTCCTCGCGCGTCACCGCGACCGCGCCCGGCAGGTGCGCCGCCCGAGCGGCCTCGGCGGGGGTGAGGCGGACCGTGAGACCGTTGAGCGCGACGCGGTAGTGGTACTGGACATCAACACCCGGCGCGATGCGCGTCAGCGCCGCCTCGAAGTCCGCCTGGCGCCGCGCCAGGTAGTCCGCATACGCCACGGCGTCCGGCGCCGCGAGGTCCAGCCGCGGGCGGGCGCCCGCAGCGCCGGTCGGATCATCGCCGCCCTTGCCCACGTCGCCCGGCGCGGTCGCGGGATAGCCCGGCAGCCCGCCGGCGTAGGTCAGGAGCGGCGCATCGGCGAGCTGGACGATGTAGCGCGCCGATGCCGCCGGTCCGGAGGCTTCCGACATGGGCAGGTCGGAGGATGGCCCGGCGACGCCAGGTCCGGGGCCGGCCGCGACAGGCAAAGGCGCGGTGGCGGCCGGCAGACCGGCGGCGAGCAGGAACAGCGCGGCGAACAGGTAGAGGCGGACGAGAGGGCTGGGCATGGTCGGGTTCTCCTTCGAGCTGGCCGTGCGGTAACGCAGGGCGCCGAATGGCGCTCTATTATTGTATAATGTTAATCGTGAAATCACGCCCAGCACCGCCGGCGCCGGAGCATGCCGCCACGATCCTGATCGTCGACGACGATCGCGTCGGCCGCCAGCTCCTCGCCACCCTGCTGGCCCCCGAGGGTTATGACCTGGCCCTGGCGGGCAGCGGCGCCGAGGCGCTGGCCTGCGTCGCCGGGTCGACGCCGGACCTGATCCTGCTCGACGTGGTGATGCCGGACATGGACGGCTTCCAGGTTTGCCGCTGCCTGCGCGCCGACCCGCGCCTGGCCGAGGTGCCGGTGATCATGGTCACCGCGCTGCACGATCGCGACTCGCGCATCCAGGGCATCGAGGTCGGTGCCGACGACTTCATCTCCAAGCCCTTCGACCGGGTCGAGCTGCTGACCCGCGTGCGGGCGATCACGCGGCTCAACCGCAACCGGCGCCAGCTCCTCACCCGCCTCGAAGCCGAGCGCGACCGCACGCGCGCCATCCTCGACGCGCTGGGCGAGGCGGTCATCGTCACCGACGTCGACGGCGTCATCGAGTACGTCAACCCGGCCGCAGTCAAGCAGACCGGCTTCGCGCCGGGGGAGCTGCTTGGCCAGAACTTCCGGAGCTGGTATCCGGACCGCCGCCTGCAGATGTTTTACGAGCGGGTCGATCGCGGCGAGCACCGCCTGACCTGGCATGGCGAGCTGGTCAGCCCGCGCAAGGACGGCAGCGTCTACAACGCCGCCCTGACCCTCGCGCCGCTCGGCGATCTGGAATTCCCCGACCGCGCCACCGGCTTCGTGGGCGTGCAGCGCGACATCACGCCGCTCAAGCAAGCCGAGCGGATGAAGGATCGCTTCGTCTCCAACATCTCGCACGAGCTGCGCACGCCGCTCTCGATCATCACATTGCTCAGCGGCAACCTGGACACGCTTTACGACCGGCTGGACGATCCGAAGCGCCGCGGCATGATCCGCGACATCCGCAAGCACGCCCAGGTGCTCGACGACTTGATCGGCGACGTGCTGGAGATCGCGCGCATCGACAGCGGCCAGCTCCCCAGCGAGAACCGCCGGCTCAACGTCGCCGAATGCCTGCGCGCCGAGCTCGCCAAGCAAGAGCCGCTCGCCGCACGCAAGGCGCTCGGCGTTTCGCTGTGCGGAGCGGACGACTTGCCGGTGCGCGGCGACCCCGATCAACTGCGCCGGGTCATCCGCAACTTGCTCAACAACGCGATCAAGTACAACCGTCAGGGCGGCATGGTCGCCTGCGAATGCCGGCGCTCCGCCGGCGGTGGGGACCTCGGCGCCGATTGGCCGGGCTGCGCCGATCTGCCGGCCGGCGGCTGGGCGGCGGTGCGCATCTCCGACACCGGCGTTGGCATCGGCGAGAAGGACCTGCCGCGCATCTTCGAGCGCTTTTACCGCGTCAAGAATCGCGGCAACATTCCCGGCACCGGCCTGGGCCTCGCCATCAGCCGTGAGCTGGTCGGCCTGCATGCCGGGCATATCGCGGTCGCGTCGCGGCGCGGCCAGGGCAGCACCTTCGCATTCTATTTGCCACTGATTGGGGATGATGGGAACCACCATGACGACTGACAATCCAAACACCGACGCCACTATCCTCGCGGTGGACGACCAACCCGATCTCGTCGAAAGCTTGCGCCTGACGCTTGAATCCGCCGGTTACCAGGTTGTGACCGCGGGCAACGGCATCGAAGCGCTCGCGGCGCTGCAGTCCCAGGCGATCGACCTGATCCTCGCCGACATCGCCATGCCGCAGATGAACGGCTACCAACTGTTCGAGCGGGTGCGCGAGAACCCGCGCTGGATTCCCATCCCCTTCTTGTTTCTCACCGTGCGCACGATGGACAGCGACATCCGCTACGGCAAGGAGCTTGGCGCGGACGACTACTTGACCAAGCCGATCCAGCCCGAGGACCTGCTGGCGGCGATCCACGGCCGGCTGCGCCGTGCGCGCGAGCTGGCCGCGCTGGCCAGGGCGACGGTGGCGACGGACGCCGAGGGTTATCTGACCGCCGGCCGTTTGCGCATCGAGCCCGGCCAACACCGCGTCTGGCTCGACGAGCGGCCGGTCAAGCTCTCGGCCAAGGAGTTCGCCCTGATCGAGTACCTCGCGCGGCATGTGGCGAAGGTGGTGCCGGCCCAGGAGCTGATTCGCGTCACGCACGGCATCGAAACCGACTACGTCGACGCGGGCACCCTGCTGCGGCCGCTGATCCGCACCCTACGCCGCAAGCTGGGTTACGCGGTCGGCGACATGGGCTGTGTCGAGAACGTGCGCGGCGTGGGCTATCGACTCGTGCCGCTGTAAGCCTAGGGCCGCATCGGCCGGCAGCTCCAGAAGAACCACTCGTGCCGCAAGGGGCCGCGCCCGTCGCCCGCCTGGCCGGTGCGGTTGTTGGCCAGCGCGTCGAAGTCGGCCTGGGTGATGATGAACACCGGCCGCGAGTTCGGGCAGACCGTGTAGCCCAGCGGGTTGACCGTGATCAGGTTGACCTGGTAGGGCGGCGGCACGTCCTTCAGCGGGATCTCCTGCGTCAGGTCCTGCTGCCCCGGGCTGTCCTCGCCGCGGCCGAGCTGCCCGATCCAATAGACGTTGCGCGGGTTCCCGGGCTCGGTGATCGCGACCGTGAGGGGCTGGAGCGGGAGGCCGGCCGCGGCGGCCTTGTCGCCGCTCTCGAACACGCCATTGCAGCCCTGGCAGGCGTATTGGCGCATGCCGACAGTGTCGGGGAAGGCGCGCAGGTGAAGGGTCCAGATCGGCTGGATGGGCACGGGCTGCTGGCCGCTGGCCGGTGTCGGCGTCGGCTGCGGCTCCGCGGTCCCCTGCAACGGTTGGCCCGCCCCCCCCGCGTCGACGGCGAGCTGGTCCTCCAGCGCGGCGCGCGTGGCCTGTACGCTGGTGGCCCAGGGCGCGAGAAATGCCACCGCCACCAGACCGCCACAACCGATGAGCTTGATGATGCTTCCTTGGGAAAACATGGCCGACCTCCTATATTCCGTCGCGCGGTTCAAGCCAACCAACCAGTCCAAGCAGCCAAAATCCAATATCCTAATCCATCCATTGGTGACGTGGTTCCTCGGCGCACGGATACGCGCGCAACGGCGAATATCCATGCCAGTTGCGGTACATCGCGTGCGATCGGGTGTGGGGCACTCGCGGGGGCGCGCTGTGCCGCTGTTTATACACCAAGCGAGGGCTTCTGTCCAGTTGGGGAGCTATTCGGTCAGCGGGGTGCCGGGCGAAGCCGGCTCCGCTCAATCCTGGATCGCGAGCCGGTGATAGCGCTTCTTGCCGGTTCGCAGCAGGATCCCGTCGGGCCGGATGTCCGCCTCGGTCAGTTGCGCTTCGGCGTCGGCCACGCGTTCGTCGTTGACGTAGACACCCCCTTGCTGGATCAGCCGGCGCGCCTCGCCGCGCGAGCGTGTCAGCCCGGCCTCGGCCAGGGCGGCGGCCAGCGACAGCCCGGCCGCCAGCGCCGCGCGCGGGATCACCGACGCCGGCATGGCGTCCAGGTCGCCTTCGCCACCACCGAAGGCCGCGCGGGCGGTGGCCGCGGCGTCGGCCGCCGCGGCGGCGCCATGCGTGATGCGCGTCGCTTCCAGCGCGAGCACGCGCTTGGCCTCGCGCAGCTCGGCCCCCTCCAGCCGGCCCAGGCGCTCGATCTCGCCCAGCGGCAGCAGGGTGAAGATCTTGAGCAGGCGGACCACGTCGGCGTCCTCGCAATTGATCCAGTATTGGTAGAAGTCGTAGGGGCTGAGTCGCTCCGCGCTCAGCCACACCGCGCCGGCGGCGGTCTTGCCCATCTTCGCGCCGCTGGCGGTCGTGAGCAGGGGATAGGTCAGGGCATGGACCGCGCGGCCCTCGACGCGGCGGATCAGGTCGACCCCTGCGACGATGTTGCCCCACTGGTCGTCGCCGCCGGTCTGGAGCGTGCAGCCATAGGCACGGTGCAGGTGCAGGAAATCGTAGGCTTGTAGGAGCTGGTAGTTGAACTCGATGAAGCTCAACCCGCGCTCCAAGCGCAGCCGGTAGGCCTCGGCCGCCAGCATCCGATTGACGCTGAAATGCCGCCCGATGTCGCGCAGGAAGGCGACGTAGCCCAGATCGAGCAGCCAGTCCGAGTTATCGACCGCCAGCGCCCGCCCGGCGGAGAGGCCGAGGTAGTGGTCGAGCTGGGCGAAGATCGCGGCGCTGTACGAACGGATCGTCGCCTCGTCGAGCATCTGGCGCAGCTCGGTTCTGCCACTGGGGTCGCCGACCATCGTCGTCCCGCCACCGACGACGGCGATCGGGCGGTGGCCGGCCGCCTGCAGGTGGAGCATCGCCATGATCGGCACGAGATGACCGACATGCAGGCTGGCGGCGGTGCAGTCGAAACCGTTGTAGAAGGTCAGCGGACCCGCGCCCAGCGCCTGGCGCAGCGCCGCGTCGTCCGTGCTCTGGGCGACGATCCCGCGTTCCTTTAGCGTGTCGAAAACGTTGTGGGCCATATTGCTCTCCGCTGCCTGAACGATGAGGGCCGCGCTAGATGCATGTTCGGAACATGGATGCGCCGGCCGGCGGAACAGCGCGATGCTGCCCGCGGCCGGCGCATGAACCTGATGGTTGTGTCTCAGGATCTTGCGGCGTCTCGGCTAGACCTTATCGGTAACCTCGAAGATGACCTTGTTGGAGTCTGACCGGTGGAACTTGATCCCCTTGCCCGACTCGTCGGCGGCCTTCTTCAGGCGGGCCTTGATGGTCTGGCGACTGACGCCTTCCTCTTCGACCGTCGTCTGGCCACCCTCGCCGGGCTTGAGGCCGCGCAGGAACTTGACGTAGTCGATATTGGCCCCGGCGGAGCGCGAGTCACCCATCAACTCAGCCCTGGAAAGCTTTTGAAGCGGCATGGTTCCCTCCCATGTGTTAGAGTGTGTAGCGGATTGATGCGCTGGCTTGGCGGCGAAGAGTGCGGCAGGCTCGGATGCCATGAGCCAACGGCCATCGGGCACCATTCTAAACGAGGATCGCGAAAAGTGAAAAGTTTTCATCGATCCAAACAGGATCCAGGTGTTAGGATGGAGAAGGCATGGTCTTGCGCCGGTGATTTCCCGGTGAAGGCCGGATGACCTGGCCGGTGCCAGGATCGCGACCTAGCTTGCGACAACCGACCCGTCTTTGCGTGGGTCGCTGCCGCCGATCCTTACACCGTCTTCGGTGACCGCGATGCATTGCCCACCGCCGAAGCTTGCGGCGGACGGTGCGGCCTCGCGCGTGATCAGCGCATGGCCGCGCCGGGCCAAGGATGCGCGCACGGCATCGTCAAACCAGGGCTCGATCGCGACCCGATCGTCGGGTGTCACTTGGAAGCGTGGCGCGTCCAGGGCACGCTGGGGATCCATCCCGCAGGCCTGCATGTTGACGATCACCTGCAGTTGGCCCTGCGGTTGCATCAGCCCGCCCATGACTCCGAAGCAGGCATGAAGTGATCCGTCCGATCGCGTCGCGAGGGCGGGCATAAGGGTGTGGTAAGGGCGCTTTCCGGGCGCGCAGCAGTTTGGATGGTCCGGGTCCAGCGTGAATCCCGCGCCACGGTTTTGCAGGGCGATGCCCGTTGCCCCGGCGACGAGGCCGCTGCCGAAGCCCATGTAGTTGCTGTTGATCAGCGAACAGGCATTGCCCTCGCCGTCGACGACCGCGATGTAGACCGTATCCCGCCCGGTTGGCAAGCCGGTTGTCGTCGTTTGAAGCGCCGCGTCCGGTTTGATCAGCGCGCGGCGTTGGCTGAGATAGGGTTCCGAAAGCAGCATCGCGATCGGCACGGGGTGCAGCTCGGGGTCCACGGCCCAGGCGCGGGCGTCTGCAAAGGCCAGGCGCATCGCCTCGATTAGGACGTGCAGGTGCTCGCCGGATCCCCAGGCTTCGGGCGGGATCTCGAAGCCGCCCGCGATCGCGAGGGCCTGGAGGGTGGCGATGCCCTGGCTGTTGGGCGGGCACTGCCAGACGCGCAACCCATGGAAGTCGGCGTGGATCGGCTCGACCCAGGTCGACCGGTGGCGCTCGAAGTCGCCGGTGGCCAGGCAACCGCCGGCGGCCTGGACCGTGGCGGAGATCGCCGCGGCGATCGGACCGTGGTAGAAGGCTGCGGCGCCGCCCTCGGCGATCTGGCGCAGCGAGCGAGCCAGGGCCGGCAGGCGCACGACCTCGCCGGCGCCTGGAGCGCGCCCGCCGGGCAGGAAGTGCGTGCGCGCGTCGGGGTGGGCGGCCAGGAGCGGCGCGCTGGCCTGCCAGGCGCGCGCGATCAGCTCGCTGACCGGGTAGCCGCGCTCGGCCGTGGCGATCGCCGGGGCCAGGACCTCGGGCAGGCCCATCCGGCCCGCCGCGCGCAGCAGCGCGTCCCAGGCGGCGACGGCGCCGGGCACGGTGACGCTGAGCGCACCGCGTTCCGGCATGGTCGCGTACCCCTGCGCGCGCACAAGGTCCGGGGTCAGGGCCGCCGGGGCGCGGCCGCTGCCGTTGAGGGCGCGAACCTCGCCGGACTGGGCCAGGTAGCTCAGCGCGAAGGCGTCGCCGCCCGGCCCCGTGCCGGTGGGTTCGACCACCGCCAGCATCGCGGCGGTCGCGACCGCCGCGTCGACCGCGTTGCCGCCGGCGTGCAGGATCGTCAGCCCGGCCTGGGCAGCCAGCGGTTGGCTGGTCGCGACCATCGGCCCGAGCCCCATGACCGCGCTTCGGCGGGAGGGGAAGCGCTGATCGTGGAGGGTGGGGGCCTGGCGCGGGTAGGGCAATCGGGCGGGCATGTCGCATAACCTCGGCTGGAAGCGGGCGGCTTGGGCAAGCTCGACGAAGGCGAAGCGGTGATCTCCAGGGCGCCCACCATATTACACCACCACCATCCCACAGCACCAGGAAAGGAGCACGCCGGTCGACGGGGCGGCGAAGGCCAAGGTGACGGTTCGCACCGATCCGCGGGCGGCCCGATCCACGCCTGCCGCGCCCTGGAGCTGACGGCGAGCTGGGCCTACAAGCACGACGCGATCCGCCGAGGGCTGGTTGGGCCCGACAAGCCACCTGGCCGCGATGACTCGGAAGCTTGATCCGTCACCGTCTTTCCTAGTATACTCCGAGCGTGACCCCAATCGAGGACAGTCTGAAGCGGCCGGAGAGCAAGACACTTGACCAAGTGAAGATCAAATGGCAGCAGCTACTCGAAACAGAACGTGCGGGCGGATACCGAAGGCAGCTTGCTGCACGCACCCAGCAAAGCTATTCAGGGAATGCGGAGAGGAGAAGAGGCACGCCTTGCCAGCATGGTCTCCGAACGCCCTTGATGGCCAGCGTTAGCCGCCCGCAGCATCCGCCCTCATCCACCCCCATCCAGAACACGTCGACTGCCCGCCGCCATCTCAAGGAGCCGTACGCCCCAGCGGCGGACAAGCGAGCAGAAACCGACATGCTCCTCCATCTCCAACGTATTTGGCACCAGGAAGCATGTTTCAAACCCCGGGTCACACCCATCATCGCTTACAATCGCGGGCCGAAAAGGCCGGCTACGTGCAAAACAGGAGGCACGAACATGCAGGTGTTGTTGTCGACGGATGAGTTGCGCGGGGACGCCGAACCGGTGGCGGGGCTCGCGGTGCGGCGGGGGTGGCGGTGACCGGGCATGAGGTGGTGATCGCCGGCGGCGGCCCGACGGGGCTGATGCTGGCGGGCGAGCTGGCGTTGG
>CAZCJG010000101.1:0-13359 GCA_964498575.1 uncultured Anaerolineales bacterium
ATGTCGCCGAACCCGTCCCCGTTCACGTCCCCCGCATCCGACACCGCGAAGCCCGAGTAGTCTGTCGACGAGCTGCCATTCGCCCGGAAGCCATTCGTGCCGTTCAGGGCCGAGAGCTGGACCGTCCCCGGCACGGCGCTGCCGCCATAGACGACGTAACTCTGCCCCGAATTGAGGCCGTTCGGACTTGCGTGAATGGCCCCGATCAGGATATCGCCAAACCCGTCCCCGTTTACGTCCCCCGCGCCCGATACGGAGTAGCCCGAATTGTTTAGAAATCCAATGCCATTCACCCGGAAGCCGTTCGTACCGTTCAGCGCCGACAGCTCGATCGTCCCCGGCACGGCACTGCCGCCATAGACCACGTAGCTCTGACCAGAACGACTCCCATTCGGGTCTGCGTCCTTGGCCCCGATCAAGATGTCGTCATACCCGTCCCCGTTTACGTCCCCCGCACCACTCGCCGCTCGGCCCGAGTAGTCATACGACGAGATGCCATTCGCCCGGAAGCCGTTCGTGCCGTTCAGGGCCGAGAGCTCGACCGTCCCCGGCACAGCGCTGCCGCCATAGACGACGTAACTCTGCCCAGACCAGAGCCCGTTCGGGTCAGCGCCTTGCACCCCGATCAGGATGTCGTCGTACCCGTCCCCGTTCACGTCCCCCGCACCCGATACCACCCAACCCGAGAAATCGTACGATGAGATGCCATTCGCCCGGAAGCCGTTCGTGCCGTTCAGGGCCGAGAGCTCGACCGTCCCCGGCACAGCACTTCCGCCGTATACCACATAGCTCTGCCCAGAACGACTCCCATTCGGGTCGGAGTCGATGGCCGCGATCAGGATGTCGGCCAGCCCGTCCCCATTCACGTCTCCCGCGCCCGACACTGCGAAGCCCAAGTGGTCTTGATCCGAGATGCCGTTCGCCCGAAACCCATTCGCCCCATTCAGCGCCGACAGCTCGATCGTCCCCGGCAGCACCGTGTCCAGCTTGAGCACCGGCGCCGACCCACCGCGCCATTCCGCGCTGTCCACGCCCGCCACGAGCCGTGCCGGCGCCGCTTGGGCGCCGCCGGCCCCGTTTGGCAGCGCGAACCAGGCCGTGTGCATGAGCACCCCAATCGGCGCCAATGCAAGGCCGAGGCGGAGCGTCAGCAGCGCGCGTGACCGCCCATCCCCTGCCAGCGCCCAGCGCTTGGCCAGCCCACGGCGCACTCTGCGCGGGAAGAAGCGGAGCCAATTACAGAGGCTGGCGAGGCGCTGATCGGTCGTGCCCAGCCGGCGCATAACGATGCTGGCTAGCCAGGCATTGCGGGCGGCTTCGGCCAGGGTCAGTTCGAGGGCGGCCCGTTCGTCGCCATCAGGGTTATCAGGGTATGGGATGTGATTCATGTCAGCCTCCGGCAGCTTGAATGCGATCGAGCGAGGATATCCACGCCTACCTGAGCCCACGGTATGCGGCCGACGACAGTCGCTCCCGCGCTCCGCCCCCATTTTATCGCCCGATCCCACCCCCGATTCGCCTTCGTGGGACAATCGTGCGACAATCGTGCGACAAATTCGCCCGCCCGCGGCAGCCGGCGTGCCCGATTCTCGCCCGATTGCGCTTGAACCGACCGCCCCGGCGCGGCGTTACATTGGCGGTATCGCCAGTGGTCAACGAGAGCCGATGAACTCCTCTTGAACCGACGAGCGTGCGGCGGACTTATCCGCAGCGCGCCGCAAATCATGCCAGCATGACCAGTCATCGTGTGACCCACCGCCCGACGCCCGCGGGCTCGGCCCCCATCACCGAAGCCGAGGTCAAGGCCAGCCTCGAAGCGATCCGCGCCCGCCGCCCGCTCGCCGGTTCGCCCTTGCTCAGCTCCGCCTGCCTGGATCAGCGCCTGCGCGAACGCGGCATCCCGGCCGACGACGCCCACGCCCGCGAGCGCGAGCTCAAGGCCCTGGTCGTCGGATTGATCACCGACAACCTCGCCCGCGTCCGGCAGGCCCACGCCAGCAGGCAGCCTCCCGGCCGGGCCAAGTCCGCCGCGGGTCGCTCGCCAAAGCCGGAACCTGCCCGCCCGGCTGCTGACCCCGGCCTCCTCGACCTCGCCGAGGCCGAGCAGCTCCGTAAGGATTTCGGCATCGGCGCCCCGGCCTCGGCGGGGTCGAAGAAGAGCGATCGCGCCCGCGAAGCCTGGAGCTGCCTGTATTACTACTTCCTCGGGGCCGGCGAGGCGCCGCCGCTGGAGCAGATCGCCATCGCCGCATACGTCCAGCCCGACGAGCGGTACTTCCGCAGGCACGTCCAGCGCCGGCTGGATTACGGCATCAGCCTGCTCGCCGATTACCTGCGCGACCTCGATCACATCGCACGTATCCAACAGGCGCGCCGCGCCGAAGGTACACAGGATACTGCCCCAAGCTCGGAGCAGCCCCGGTCACAGGCACCATCTGACTCGGAGGGGGTGGCGACTCAGCACCCGCCGCCACTGCCCGGCCGGCGCTGGACCGACGTGCGCGGTGCGCTCGGCGACTTGCTCGCCATGGTCCTTGCCGACACCCTTCCGCTCAACCTGCCGCGCGAGCAGGCGCGCCTCTTGGCCGGTTACTTCCCGGTCGACATGGCGGAGTACCACCTCACCCGCGTCGCCGCCTGGTGCCGGGCACGCTACGCCCTGGACAAGCGCTTCGTCGCCCTCTCGATGCTGGTCGACCAGGGCGAGGACTCGCCCGGCGGGCGCTGGGCCACCCAAGCACAGCGCTACGAGGACCTCGCCATCCTCCTCGCCGAAGTCCACGACCCCGCCCTGGTCCTCCTGGGCGCGCCGGGCTCGGGCAAGAGCACGCTGCTGCGGCGCCTGGAATTCGAGCTCGCGGCCCAGGCCACGCGCGCCGAAGCAGGCCAGAACGGCCGGGGCAATGGACGGGCGACTCGGGACCGGGGGGAATCCGGCGCAAGGCGGGATTCCGCCGTCGCCCCAATCACCTTCTTCGCCGAGCTCGGCCGCTACGCCCGTGGATCCAACGGCAAGCCGCCCGATCCGCTCGCCTGGCTCGCCGACAACTGGCGCCGGCGCTATCCCGACCTGCCGGCGCTGGACGTGCTTCTGGACCGTGGCGGTGTCATCCTGCTGTTAGACGCCCTCAATGAGATGCCGCACGCCGACCGGGAGGGCTACCGCCGCCGCGTCCAGGCCTGGCAGGCGGCCTTGGTCCACTTGACTCGCCGCTTTCCAGGCAACCGCGTGATCTTCAGTTGCCGCAGCCTGGATTACAGCGCGCCGCTCTCGTCGGGCGCTCTGCGCGTGCCGCAGGTGCGGGTCGAGCCGCTGGACGACGGGCGGATCCGATCCTTTTTGGAGGCTCACACACCGGAGGCTTCCGAGCGACTCTGGACCGACCTGGTGGATTCGGGGCAGGTCGAATTCTTCCGCACACCGTATTTCCTGAAGCTGCTGGTCGAGCCGACCGGTGCGGCCGACGGCGAGGCGGGCGGCGGACGGGCGGCGCTCTTGACGGGGATGATCCGCGGCGCCCTACGGCGGGAGATCGAGCGCGTCAACCCGCTGCTGGACCCCGGGCCGCTGATCGCCGAGCGGGATCACTGGCGGCTGGTCCAGGCGCGGCAATGGCCCAGCCCCTACGCGTTGCCGGAGCGCGGGGACCTCATCGGAGCGCTCGCGGATCTGGCCTTCGGGATGCAGCAGGCCGGCGTGCACGGCGAAGGCGCCCAGCTCCGCCTGCCCTACGACGAGGCCTGCGCGCGCTTGGGAAGCGCCCTCGCCGACGACATCCTCCGCGCCGGTGAGGCGCTGGGCCTGCTGGACGACGACGCCGGGGCGGACGAGGTGCGTTTCGTCCACCAGCTCGTGCAGGAGTACTTCGCGGCGCGGCGGCTGGCGGCGGCACCGGAGCCCGCGCTCCTGCGCGCGCCGTGGCGGGCCGCGGAAATCCGGCCGCCGCTCTCCGAGGTCATGGCCGGACTCGGCGCCGGCGAGCCGATGCCGGTGCTTCCGCAGACCGGCTGGGAGGAAACGGCGCTCCTGGCAGCCCCGATGGCCACCGACAGCGAGGCCTTCCTGCGAGGGCTGATGGCGGAGAACCTGGTGGTGGCGGGGCGCTGCGCCAACCTGCCCGAGCTGCGGGGGCGGCTGCCGGCGGAGCTGCTGGACGCGCTGCGCCGGGAGCTAATCGCGCGGAGCCGCGATCCCGAGGCGGAGATCCGGGCGCGGATCGCGGCGGGGCTGGCGGTGGGCGAGCTGGGGGACCCGCGGTGGGAGCGGCGGGAGGGGCCGCACGGGGTGTATCTGATGCCGCCGCTGGTGGAGATCGCGGGTGGCGTGTACCTGATCGGCGACGATGAGCCGATCGAGGCGTCGGAATTCGGCAGCAGCGAGACCATAACCATCACCGCGCACATGCCGCGCCGCGAGATCGAGCTCGCGGCCTACCTGATCGGACGGTTCCCGGTGACGAACGCGGAATATCGGTGCTTCATGGAGGCCGGGGGCTACGAGGACGAGCGCTGGTGGGACACTGAGGATGCACGCGCCTGGCGGCGGGGGGAGCTGGCGGACGAGGGGGGGAAGCTGGATTGCCGGCTTTGGCGGAAGCGGTTCCAGGAGAACCCTGACCTCTTCGAGCAGATGGTCGGCGAGCGGCGCTTCGCGAGCGACGAGGCGATGGAGCGATGGCGCGAGTGGATGTTGCTCGATGAGGCCAGCTTCGAGGCGGCGCTGGACGCGCGATTTCGGGCCAAGCGGGCGACCGAGCCGGAGTACTGGCAGGATGCGCGGCTCAACGCGGCGTCGCAGCCGGTGGTTGGAGTCTCGTGGTACGAGGCGCGGGCCTACCTCTGCTGGCTGTCTGCCCAAACCGGCCAGACGTTCCGGTTACCGACGGAGGTGGAGTGGGAAGCGGCGGCACGGGGGACGGTCGGGCGGCGCTATGCGTACGGCGATGCGTTCGACAGGGCGAAGGGCAACACGCAAGTGACGCGCGTCAAGCGCACGACGCCGGTGGGGGTGTTCGTGGAAGGCGACACGCCGGAAGGCGTGAGCGACATGGCGGGCAACGCCGAACAGTGGACGAGCAGCGCTGGGACGGGGGAAAGCAACCTCACGCAGGAGCGCAAGCACTTCGATAACGCGAGCGACGGGCTCGAAGACCTGGACGCCGGCACGACCTGCCTGCGGGTTGTGCGCGGCGGGGGGTGGTTCGACCATCCTGCGCCCGCGTACATGGCCTCCCGCGTCAGTCCTCCGGCCTACCGCCATCTTGGGGTGGGATTTCGGTGCTGCCTGGCATCCTCCGTCTCCGTCCGCGCACCGTGACACGTCGATCCGTTAGCTACGGCTTCACCTCCACCGCCACCACCGCCCAATCCACCGTACCCCCGAAAGTCCCGTCGACCACCACCGTCCCGCTGGTCGCCTCGGCCCTGTCCTCCGCCGCCGCTCCCGCGACATCGCCGCCCGAGCCCTGCATCACCTCGGCCCGCTCGGCATAGTCCGCGCCCGGTGTGTGCGTCTTGTTGCGCAGCGCCGCGCCGCCGAAGACCAGCGCGTTGTCGGCGGTCGTCGTCAGGTCGACCGAGTAGCCCGCCGTGTCCGTCCCGCCCGTGCAGGCGCCGTTGACCCCGAGCGTGTTGGCCGAGACGAGGGCGCCGATCCCGCTGGCGCCGGAGTAGCGCGAGACCGTGATCACCGAGTTCACCGGCGCGCTTCCGAAGGCCGCCGTCACCGCCCCCGCGCTTCCCGCGCCCAGCGCCTGCCACAGCTCGACCCGTGTCTGGCCGCGCGCCGCGCATTGGCCCTTGATCAAGGTCCACGTCAGACCCAACCCGCTGACCGAGGTCGCCGCGACGTTCGAGCGCGTGGCGAGCGACACCAGATAGATATCGCCGCTACTCCCGGCCGCAAGGCTCCCCGAGGTCACCGTCGTCGCGTTCGACGCACCGCCAGTTGCGGTCTGCTGATGCACCGGCGCCGCGCCACTGGCTGTCGCGGTCGGCACGGTGGTCGGGGTGTTGGACGGCACGGCGGTCGCGGTGCTGGTTGGCACGGTGGTCGGGGTGTTGGACGGCACGGCGGTCGCGGTGCTGGATGGCACGGTGGTCGGGGTGTTGGACGGCACGGCGGTCGCGGTGCTGGTTGGCACGACGGTCGGCGTGTTGGACGGCACGGCGGTCGCGGTGCTGGATGGCACGACGGTCGCGGTGCTGGATGGCGCACCGATGGGTGTGTTCGTCCGGGTCGGTGTCCTAGTTCGGGTCGGCGTCCGAGTCGGCGTCCTGGTCCGCGTGGCCGTCCGGGTAGCCGTCGGGCCGGCTGGCGTGCTGGTGACGATCACGGTGGGCGTCCTGGTTGGTGTCCGGGTCGGTGTCCGGGTCGGTGTCGCCGTCGCGGCGGCCGGGGTGCTGCTGCTCGTCGGCCCGCCAGTAGCCACGGAGGTGGGTGTGTGGGTCGGACTGCCGCTGACCAGCTCGATGGTGTCGCTCGCCGAGACGGTGGTGGAGCCGGTGCGCATCTCGGCGGACACCGTGTGGACGCCCAGGCTGCTCGGCAGGGTCCAGGCGACGTCGTTGCTGAACGCCTGCCAGCCTCCCCAGGGGTCGCTGTCGTTGCGGAGCCGCATCTCCGTCCAGCTCCCGTACAGGTACAGGTTGACGCCGGTCGCCGTCGTGGTACCGGCCTCGCGGTTGATGATCAGCGGGTAGACATTGGACTTCCGGCCGAAGTCCTGCGTCCAGTACCGGCTGTAGGTGCCGGCACAGCAGAAGTAGCCCACGCCGAGCTCACGCACGGAGGTGCTCATGATGTTGGTCTTGTGGCCGGTGCTGTTCATCCAACCCAGCATCACGGCCTGTGGGGATGAGTAACCGGCGGCGATGTTCTCCGCCAGAGCGTTGTAGCTGCCGTAGTAGGCCTGGACCCGGCTCGACCAGTTGCAGGCGAACACCATGTTACCGGCGCCATCCCGGTCGTAGGAATCGTGATTGAAGTAGTTGTCCTGCCCCATGTCCGTGCTGTGGTAGCGCGACGCGTCGTCCAGCGAGGCATTGCGCTTGAGCGGCGGCAGGTTGCCGAAGTAGTAGCGCTCAAGGTTGGTCAGCTCGACCACCGTCTGCTCGAAGCCCGCGTTGACCACGGGCGCCGACACGCCGCCACAACCGGCGTAGTCGACCCCCAGTGGGAGGCTCAAGATGCCGTGGCCCCCGCGCACGGGCGAGGAATCGGGAGAGTCCACGGCGACCGGCGCGCCGATCACCGGCGCGGGGGATGTCTCGTCAGGCGCGGCCGCGGCGAGCCGGGCCACATAGGGTCCAGCGGCGAGGAGCAGCGCCACAGGAACCAACCTCGAAGCTGCCTTCAAGGGATTGCCGTTCATAGATCCACTCCTGTCATCTACGGGCCCGGGATCAACATCGCTCCAGGCCGGCTCCCCCCTCATGACGGCGCCGCACCGCGCACATGTCGCGTAACTCTCGCTCCGGCTGAACTCATCTCCGGGATGAACATGGTGAGTCACCCACGGAGCAACCCCGGCGCGGCGCTTACATTATGTTAAACGGCGCACGTTGTTGAGTCGTTACGGCGCTCATGCGCGCGTCACCTCGATCAACCAGGCCGCGTCCGCCGCGAGCAGGGCGGGGGGTGGCGGTGGCGCGCTGTAGTCGATCGATCGCTCGTAGGCCGCTTCGTCATACACCGTGCGCAGGCAGGCGGAGAGGTCCAGCGGGATGTCCGGGTCCGGCGCCAGGAGGGGGATCGGCACGGTTGGGAGAGGATCGCGCAGGCCGATCGGCCAAACATCGACCTGCCCGGCGCCGGCGCGGGTCAACGCGACGAGGTAGGGCACATCCGGGATGCGCGGGTGAGCTACCGGCCGGGTGCCTCGGCGGATCAGGTCGAGCTCCAGAAGATGGACCTCGGCCTGATAGAGCCGCCGCCGCTTGCGCCGGTAGGCGGCCAGCCCGGGATCCCGCTTGTTGATCGGCGAGAGGATCTCGATCGTCGTTACCAGCGTATTGCCGGCGGTATCGCGGATCTCCACTGAAACAAGTCGAACCTCGACGGCGTCCATGAGCGGCACCGAGAGCGGCGCGGCCAGGGTCACGACATCGCCGGCGGCATCCGGCGCGCGCTGTGTGCCAGCCCCCACCGGCACACCCGCCATGGGCCGCGCCTCCCGCGGCGCGCGCTCTGGCAAGGCGCTGACAACCTCCACATCGGGATACATGATGCCGATCTCGGCCCCGGGATCGGCATCCTCGACAACGTAAACATCCAAGCGCGCGACGTAGCGGCGGCCGAGCCGCGGCGTGAGCAGGCGCCGGATCATGCTGGCCAGCGACTGATGCACATCGGGCCAGAGATAGCCTTCGAGATAGGGGTCCATCCCCGGGAAGGGCGATGGCATGGCAGCCTCCACGACGTCGGGTCGACGTTCAGCGGTGAGAGCGGCGGGCGAAGTCGCGCCGGCGGACATGCCAAGCATGGCACAACCGACAGACGAGGGCAAGCTGATCCTCTTGCAAGCATCCCGCCACGGCTTGCGACATCCGGGGCATCGACCCTTGCGCCGCTCCAGGAGGAACCCGCCATGCTCAATCCGCTCGATGTCCAACCCGCCGTCCCCGCGATCCGCGGTCCCATCCCCGCGATCCGCCCCGCGATCCACCGCGCCCGCCGCCTCCTCCCCCTCCTCGCCGCCCTGCTGGCGATCGGGCTAGTGGCGCGCGGCGCGGGTGCCGCGGGCGACCCGACCCGATCCGCACCGTCCCACAGCCCGGCCCGGTCCCCCCAGGCCGACAGCCCGACCGACACGCAGACCACGTACGCGCTGGCCGAAACCTGGGCGGATGTGCCGCTCGAGGCGCGGGCGGGGCGGTTCGTGGCGCCGGTGGACATCACCTCCGCGCCCGACGGGACGATCTTCGTGGCGGACCTGCGGACGCGCGGTATGCGCGGCGGCGGCGCGGACGACCAGGGGCCACCAGCCCTGCACATCCTGGAGCCCGACGGTAGGCCGCGGACCCTGGTCGCACTCCGCTCGCCGGTCATGCAGGCGTGGGCGGTCCCGCGCCTGGACGCCGGCCCCGACGGGACGGTGGTCGTGCTGGGCACCGAAAACGGGCAATACGGCAGCCCGCAGCCGATCGTGCGCTTCGACCGCGACGGCCGGGTCATCCACCGCTTCGAGACGGCGCAAGGCGGGCGCCCCACCGACGTCGCGGTCGGCCCCGACGGCCGGATCTACGTGACCAATGGAGGCTGGATCGAGGTCTACACGCCCGACGGGCACCTGGACGAGCGCTTCGGGATCGACGCGCTCGCGGCGAGCTTCCCGGGCATCGCGCCCAGCTTCGGCGTGATCGACGTCGCGCCGGACGGGCGGGTGTACGTCGAGGCCGGCGGCACCCGGTCCTGCACCGCCCCGCCCCAGACGCCCCGGCCCACCCCGCCCCCGGCGCCGACTCGGACGCCAAGGCCGTCGCTGCGCCAGAGCGATGCCGGGGACGCGCGAAGCGGCCGGGCCGGGACCGCGGCGGACCGGCCCGATCGGCCCGGGCAGCCCGAGACCGCGTGCGACATGTACGGGCTCGCCGTGCTGGACTCCTCGCATGGCCTGGAGCGCTTCTTCGAGGGGGTGGTCAACGACGTGGCGGCCGGCGCCGACGGCGTCTACTGGTTGAATTGGAGAAGCGTGCACCAGGTCTTCCCCACGCGACAGGTCGAGATCGACATGGCGCCGCGCACGCCCCGGCAACGCGGCCAGAGTCTCTTCGCTGTCGAAGGGACCCTGCGCGCGCTGGACATCGCCGCGGACGGCAGCCTGCTCACGGTCGTCGGATCGGACGATGCGTTCTACACCGGCGCCTTCAGCATGGGCCGCCCGGCGGCGCCGCGCTGGTCCGCGCTCGGCATCTCCGATACCCCGGCGATGCTCGGGCCGACCTATCCGCTGCGCCTGGATGCCGCGGAGGAGGTTCTGGTCTTCAACGCACCCCACCAGCTCCTTCGGGGGCCGCGGGGCGATGTGGCGACGCGGACCGCGATCGACGACGAGAGCAACGTCAGCGCCATCCAGCGCTGGTCCGCCGATGGGCGGTTGATCGACCAGCGGACCCACGACGCCGCCCTGACCCACTTCACGGCCAACGCGCTCCTGGGAGGCATCGACGGCAGCCAGATCATGGACATCGCCTTCGACGGGCAGAGCACCTTCGCGGTCTCCGAGGACACCGTCTGGCTTCGCCCCGACCCGCTGGCGCCGCTCTGGCATCACCGCTTCCCCTACGGCACGCGCTTCGTCGCCGCCGCGGCGGAGGCCGGTCAGGTCGCGGCGCTGGACGTGCGCGGCCGGCGCGTGGTCTTCGTCGACCGCGATGGCGCGCTGGTCCGCGAGTGGCCGCTGGGGGCGGCCGGCGCCGGCGGCTCGCCATCGGACCTGGCGCTGGCGCCGGACAGCGTCTACCTCGCCGACCAGGGCCGCAACCGCGTCGCCGTCCGCGGCATGGACGGCACGGACCTCGGCGAGTGGCCGACCCACGACGGCCCGCGCCGCGTCGACGTCGGTCCCGAGGGCGACGTCTATGTCCTTGGCCGCGGCGGCTTCGGGCTGCGCTACACGCCGGACGGCCGGCTGGTCAGCGCCTGGCGCCTGCCGCGGACGCACCGCGGCGTGGAGGTCGAAGGTCACGACATCGCGGTCGGGCGCGACGGGCGGGTGTTTGTCGCCTTCGTGGGACTGTCGGACCCCGATCTCGACGACCGCCGGGGCTGGCGGATCGACGCGGGCGGTGTGTGGGTGTTCGAGCCGGCGACCATCGAGGTCCCGCCCGGCACCCGGCCCCCCGGCGTCGGCGGCTGCGCGGCGACGGTGGACAAGACCGCCGCGCCCGGCATCGTCGAGCAGGGCGACGCGGCGACGGTGACGCTGGTGGTGGGCGGCACTTGCCCGGGCCATTTCACGCGGCACGACCTGATGATCGTCCTGGACACCTCGTGGTCGATGACTTACGGCCAGTTCGGGGTCGCCGGATCCCACCAGAGCGGCCGCATGGCCTGGGGCCGGGCCAAGGACCTTCTGGATACCGTGCTGGCGGCGCTGGACACCGACGTGGTCAAGGTCGGCCTGGTCACCTTCGGCGATGGCGCGGGCCTGCAGGTGCCGCTGCCCGGCGAGATCGGCGAGATGCGCGCACGGCTGGCCGCGCTCCAGCCCGACGGCGACACGCGCATGGGCGCCGGCATCGACCTGGCCCAGCGCGAGCTGGAAGGCGTGCGCGGCGAGCCGGGCGCCAAGCGCTCGATCCTCGTCGTCAGTGACGGCATCTTCAAGGACGACCCACGCCCTGCCATCCAAGCCGCCCGCGCGGCCGGCATCGAGGTCGCCGCGCTGGCGATCACCACCTACGAGTTCACGCCGCGGGCACGCGCGGACCTGCTCGGCCTGTTCGGCGATCCCGCCCAGGTCTTCGTCGACCCCGAACCCGCCGCCGCCGCCCAGATCATCCGCGCGATCTCGTCCTTCGTGCCCAACCCGGACCTATTCGCCAGCCTGACCGTCCGCGACGTAATCCCTGCCAACATGCGCTACGTGCCGGGCTCCGCCAGCCCTCCCGCCGCCTGGGACGCGCCGACGCGCACGCTGACCTGGACGCTGGCCGACATCGGCGCGGCGGGCGCGGCGCTGAGCTACCAAGTGGTCCCCGAGGAGCTCGGCACCTGGCCGACCAACGTCGAGGCCGAGCTGCGCTACCGCGACGCGCTGGGCGCGGAGGGCCGCCTGGTCTTCCCGATCCCGCAGGTCACCGTCGTCGCGCCGAGCACCCCGGCGCGCGTCTTCCTTCCCTGGGCCGGCAACCGCTGGTGCCGGGTGGCGCGCGCGCCGCTGGACATCGTGCTGGTGCTGGACGTCTCCAGCACGATGGGCGCGCCCGCCGGCGGCGGCCAGACGACCAAGCTGGCGGTGGCGCGCGCGGCGTCCAAGTCCTTCCTCACCTACCTGGACTGGCGCCGCGATCGCGTGGCGATCGTCGCGTTCGACGCCGGCGCGCACCGGCTGGCCGGCTTCGTCGACGACCGGGCGGCCGCCGCGGCGATGCTCGACCAACTGGCGGTCGGCCTGGGCACGCGGATCGACCTCGGGCTGGCCGAAGCGGGCGCGCTGATCGAGGCCGAGCGCCGGCCGACCGTCCATTCCGCGGTGATCCTGCTCTCGGACGGCATGCAGAACGGGACCGAGGCGCCGGTACGCCTGGAAGCGCAGCGACTCAAGGCGCAGGGCGCGTCGATCGTCACCATCGGCTTGGGGGCGGACGCCGCGACGGAGCTGCTCCGCGACATCGCAACAAGCCCGGAGCACGCCTATCTCTCGCCATCGACGGACGACCTGGCGCGGGTCTACACGGCGATTGCGGGTGGGCTGGCGTGCCAGGGCGGGGCATGATGGGGTTGGGATTGGAGCAGGGGGGCGGGTTGCAAGGGTTCCGCCGAGGCAAGACCCCAGCCGCGTTGGCGGAATCACCGCATTGAACGGCGCCGGTGCGGGTCGCATAATGGGCATGGCGCCGGGCGGGCGCGGAGGAGGCGCCGGGCATTGGCCGGAGGCCGCGATGCTCGGGTCAGGCAAGGAGGTGCGGACGCGCATGGAACCGATGTATCTAAACGATGTCGAGAGCCACGAGGCGGAGGGAGAGCTCGGCGAGCGCTTGCGCCAGATGCGCGCCGCGGGCGCGCCGATCCCGCAGATTCAGCACCTGTTCGCGTTCAAGCCCGACCGCACCCAGCACCTGTCGCAGTTCACGCAGGGGGTGATGCGCGGCCCCTCGCCGCTCTCGCCGGGCCAGCGCGAGCTGATCGCGGCCCTGACCTCGCGGCTGAACGACTGCCCCTTCTGAATTGGCTCGCACGCCGCGACGGCGGCGGAGCTGCTCGGGGACCGAGCGCTAGTCGAGGCCGTGCTGGAGGACTACACCACCGCGCCGATCTCCGAGGCGGATCGGGCGCTCCTCCACTTCATCACCAAGGTCATCCACCAGTCCAACCAGGTCCGCCAGCCCGACATCGACGCCGCCAAGGCCGCCGGCTGGACGGACGAGGCGCTGTACGACGCGATCACAGTTTGCGCGCTCTTCCAGTTCTACAACACCTGGATCGACGCGACCGGCGTCCACGACATGCCGGCCTTCGCCTACGACATGTCCGGCAAGCGCCTGGCGACGATGGGCTACGCCTGAAGCGGGGACTGGATCAGCCTTCGGCTAGCTCTCTCCCCGCAACCGCCGCAGTTCGGCCTCGAGTTCGGCTGATCGAGCCTCGGCGGCACGGCGGGCCGTAGCCTCGTGTTCACGGGCAGCCTCGGCGGC
>CAZCJG010000102.1:0-13287 GCA_964498575.1 uncultured Anaerolineales bacterium
CCCCCGCGGCGGGGGGGGGGGGGGGGGGGGGGGGCCCCGGGGGGGGGGGGGGGGGGGCGCGGGGGGGGGGGGGGGCGGCCGGGGGGGGGGGGGGGGGGGCCTCGGCGAGCTGGACGGGCGGGTTGGTCAGGAAGCCCGGCGCCACGGTATCGCTGGCCCCGGCACCGAAGTTGAGGGCCCACTTGAAGCCGTTGGGGTCAAAGCCGATGCCGATATGGGTATAGTGCCGGTGCAAGATGTTGCGGCGGTGGGGGCTAGACTTCATCCACCAGGCCATCGCCGCCTCGGGCGTGCGGCGGCTGCAGATGATGTTCTCGCCGGACCAGTTGTTGGACGGGTAGCCATGCGCGCGGATGCGCGCGCGGGCGGAGGAGCCGTTCCGGCCGGTGTGGCGGCAATAGCCGCCCGCAGCCATGTCGGTGCTGTGCTCGGCCGCCGATGCCATCAGCCGCGCGTCGAGCTGGTAAGGCGGCAGCCCAGCCTCGGCCCGGCGTTGGTTGATCTGCTTGAAAAGCTCGAGCTGCATGCGCAGCGTCGGGTCGAGGTCCGCGCGGGCCAGCAAGGCGTCGACTTGCGCGCCGGGATCGGGCGCCGGGATCTGGGCCGGCGGCGCGGGGGGCTGCGCATCCTGGGCCGAGAGCGCGTGGGTGGAAAACAACAGGCAAAGTCCCGCCAAGGTGAGCGTAACGGCCAGACGCCGCTTGCGTTGTAGCATGTGAATCTCTCTCCCCTTCTCAGTCGGGTTGCCGCTGCATGCTTGGATTGATGTTGATGCGCGGCAACCAGTTATGGGTAGGCGGGCAATGCCTGGGCAGCATTGCCCGCCTTTTTCTTGGGGCACTTGCGGTGGGGCCGGGTGATTGTACCGGATCGAGCCGGCGCGTCAACCAACGCTACCCCACGCTCAACCCACGCTCAGCCTACGCTGGCCACCGCGAGTGACCTCGCCTGGCCAAATTCCGGCCCACCCGCATCTTTGGCCCATCCCCCTGCGTTACTTGTCATGGAGCCGCACGTTGCGCTAGCGTTGAACACCGTTCCGCCCTGCGAACGCACCGGTCCCACGTCCAAACCAACCTTCCGCGCTTGCGCCGCGGCTGGCAGTTCGACCCACCGCTGGCAAGCAGCCGTCTCCATCGGAGGAGAACTTGAATCGCTCATACCCCACAATGGCGTGGCTGGGGCTTGCCCTGGCCTTTTCGTTGCTCATGTTTGCGGCCATGCCGGCCGAGCAGGCCGTGCGCGCCACGTCCGATCATGGTGGCGCGGCGTGGTCCGCCCTGCGTGCCGACGCCCCATTGGCCGGACACAGCGCCGTGCTCACCCCGGCCGGCCGACTCGTGCTCCACGGCGGCGAGCGCGAGCCGAGCAGGGCGCCGGAAGCCATGCGCCAGCTCGACCTCAGCGGCCCGAGCGAGGCCTGGTCCAACGTGCAGGCCAGCGGCGACCTGCCGATGGCACGCCTCGACCACCGCGGCCTGCTCGGCAGCCGGGCCGTGGTCGACCCGGCCGAGCACCTGCTGCTGACGGTGTGCGATTGCCTGGGAGGCAGCACCTTCCTGCTCGATCTCGACGATGGAGGGTGGTCGCATGCGCCCAACGACGCGGCGCTGCCGTTCTGGTTCAGCCTCCTCGCCTACGATGCGCCGCGCGATCGGGCGGTGCTGTACGGGGGGCAGCAATTCGGTCTGGGCGATCAGGTCACGCGCAAGGGCTGGGCCTACGACCTGTCGCCCACTCGATCCGGCTGGCAAGCGCTGCCGGACGCTCCCTTCGATCTCGTCTACCAGGCCGCGGATGTCGATCCGCGGTCCGGCCATCTGTTGGCCTTCGGCGGGATCGAGGCCGCGGGCGCACTGGAGGCGTCGCTCTGGCGACTGGACCTGGCGGCGACCGCTGCGCCGGATGCCTGGCGCGACATCACCAGCTTGGCCGGGTCCGGGCCGCCCGCGCGGGTCGGGGCAACCTTGACCTTCGATCCCGAGACCTCGCTGGCGGTGCTGTACGGGGGCCGGACGGGCACCAGCGACCTCGACGATGTATGGCTGCTCGATTACATCGACCCGACGCACCCAAGCTGGTCCCGGGTCGATCTGCACGACGATCCGGGACCCGGCGCGCGCTCCGGCCACAGTGCGACCTGGGACCCTGCAACCAAGCGAACCGTGGTCTACGGCGGCACGGGACGCGATGAACGGACCGGGGAGACGCGCTATCTCAACGACACCTGGGCCCTCGATCTGAACGCGCCCGAGCCTTCCCCGTCCCCGACGCCAACGTCGCCGCGCGTCTTCTTGCCCGCGGGCTACAACGGGATCGCCGCGACCGATCCCTAGGGAGCCCGAAGGCGTCGGGCCGAGCGTCAGGGAGGTCGGTCAAGCTCGGCGCACGGCTCAAGCGCTCGTCGAGCGGGCCAAAGACATCGGGCTTCCGGCACCTGAGGCTGCCGGAAGCCCGATAATCGCACGTCCTCTTTTTTGTAGACAGTCAGATCCGGTCCATCTCGGGGGAGGCGAGGCCGGACCTTCGAGGTGGCTGTCAGACGGCCGCTGCGATTTGGACGTTCGTGGCGTTCGAAGCTTGCAGGATATCGCGCGCCTGCTGAACCCGGTCGGTGTAGACCGAAACAATGACCCCGCCGCTCTGCACGCTCTGGGCATACATGTTGGCGGTATCCACCGGCAGCCCGTGCTCGGTCAGCGCCCCCGCCAAACCCCCGATGGCGGCCCCTGCGGTGGCGCCCGCCAGTGCCGAGGTGATCACCGAGGCCAATGCGCCCGTGACGAACAGGGGGCCGAGACCGGGGATCATCAGCGCCGCGACGCCTGCGGCCAGGCCCACGCCGCCGCCGACCATGGCACCTTCACCGGCTCCGGCGAGCGCGTGTTCGCCGACACCCGCAGGGACCGCCTGAGCTTGATACTCCATCCGCTGGCCGTCAGTCACGCCCGCCACAGCGGGGGTCGTGACCGCGGATTCCCGAGCCGCGAAGCTGATCGAGCTCCGATCGAACCCGCTATCCACCAGCGTGTTGGCCGCCCGCTGGGCGTCGGTGTAGTTATTGAACAAGGCAACAACGGTTCCCATCGTATTTACTCCTTTCATCGAAGGCCCGAAGCGTTGACGGGATCACAGCGCGGGCCGATCCGCTGCCTGTGCCGTGCGTCCACGTTGCGCGGTACCCGTCGGTCTAGCTTGACGCTCGCCGGGGAAGGGAGGTTACAAGCTGCGCGCCAGGCACCGAGCCGAGCCTCGACGACCCTCGTCACGCTAAGCACAGGCCCAGAGCGCGTAGACCGCGGGTCCGCCCGTGGCGGCGGCCGGTGCGTGAGGGGGGAGGCATTCCGGGTCGAGCGCGCGTTCGACGAGCCGCTCGACCCGGAGGCCTGCCTGCCCGCAGGCGGCGGTGACCTCGCTCAGTGCATGGGGATGCCAGCGCACCGCCTGGCGCCGGCCGCCGGCGTCGCGGAAAGTCCGCCGCCACCCGCGCGCCGCCGCCTCAGGGTGTAGATCGACCAGCGCGAGGCCGCCGCCGGGCGCGAGAACGCCGGCGGCGGCACGAATCGCCGGACCGGGATCGGGAACATGGCCCAGCGCCAGCGCATGGATCACCACGTCGAAGGTCGCCGGGCGAAACGGCAGGGCGCGCATATCGGCAGCGACCAAGCCGAGATCCGGGCTGGCAGCGCGCGCGGCGGCGAGCATCCCGGCCGAGAAGTCCACCCCGAGCACAGCGGCCGCGCCGGACGCCCGCGCATGCGCCGCCCAGCGGCCATCGCCGCAGCCGACGTCGAGCACCCGGCGGCCGTAGAGGACGGGCAAGACCTCGGTCAGCACTTGCGCGGCAGCCAGGCTCAGCGGGTTGCGCCCCGTCGTCGCGTAGCGCGCCGCCCAGCGATCGTAGGCCGCGCGCGGCGGCAGCGGCGACAGGGCGGCGATCGCGAATGGCGCCGCTCTTGTCTGGGCCGCGCCTTTCAGCTCCGGTTGTTCCATTCCGCTATACTCCGGCCATGCACGTTGTGTCGAGCCATCGCTCGAACGATGTCGCGGCGGGCTCGCTCTGGTCTGTGGGATCTGGCGACCGGAGGCTTCAACTCCGGAACGCCACCGTGGTCAGCGATGGCCGCCGCCTCGCGCCCGCCACGCTCGTCGTGGCCGGCGGCCGCGTTCGGGTTGCGAGTCAAGCGCACCGGACGCCACGTGGTTGTGATGCCGGGGTGGACCTGGACGGCTACCTCGTCTTCCCCGGGCTGGTCAACGCGCATGACCACCTGCACCTCAACGTCTTCCCGCCGACCCGGCCCCGCGGGCGCTATGATCATAGCTCGGATTGGATCGCCGACATGGCGACGCTGATCGAGACCCCCGCGCTGCGCCGGCTGCGCGCGCTGCCACAGTTTGCGCGCGCCTGGCATGGCGCACTGAAGAACGCGCTGGCGGGCACGACAACCGTCGTTCATCACGATCCCTGGATCACCGCGTTCGACGCGCCGGACTTCCCGATCACCGTCGTACGCGAGGTCGGCTGGGCACATTCGCTGGTTCTGGACGGCCGTTACGGCCCGCCCTGGCGCGAGAGCCTGGTCGGCGCCGCGGCGGACCGGCCATGGTTCATCCACCTGGCCGAAGGCACTGACGCGCGGGCGGAAGCGGAGTTGGAGCTGCTGGCGGCCGCGGGTGGTCTAGGTCCCCACACCCGCTTGATCCACGCCGTTGGCCTGCGGCCTCAAGACCGTGCGCGCGCGCTCGCCGCCGGCGCCGGCATGATCTGGTGCCCGGCGAGCAACGCCTACCTGCTCGGCGCGGTCGCGGATCCCTCGGACTGGGCAGCGGCGGGCCGGGCGGCGCTGGGGACCGATGCGCGCTTGACCGGCTCGCGCGACCTGCTCGACGAGCTGGCCTTCGCGGCCGGCACCGGACTTTGTGGCTCCCAGGCCTTGCTGGACATGGTCACGGGTTGGGCCGCGGCTTTGTGCGGGCGGCTGGAAGCAGGCCGGGTCATGGATGGCGGTCCGGCGGATTTGTTGGCGTTGCGGGACGACGGCCGCGATCCGGCGGATCAGCTTGTCGGCGCGCGGCGCGCGGACCTGAGCCTGGTGCTGGCGCGCGGGCGACCGTTGGTGGCGGGGCCGGAGCTGGCCGAGATGTTCGACCTCACCGGGCAGCCGGCCTGGCCAGCCCGGCTGGATGGCAAGCCCAAATTGGTCTCGGCCAGCCTGGTGCGCCCCTTGGCACGGGCCGGGATCGGCGAGCCGGGCCTGGAGGTCGAGGCGGCAAGCGATGTCTGAGCCCGAACCGCTGAGGTCCGCATCCGAAGCGCCGATGTCCGAACCCGAAGCGCGCGCCGGCGGAAGGTCGGCGCCACCCGCCGGGTCCGAGCCGGTTGCCCGCCACACGCTGGCGACGCACGCCGGACCGGTGGATGTGCTGCTCGGCCACGCGATGTATATGGCGCTCGATCCCAAGCAGATGGCGAAAATGCGTCCTTTCCCGCCCTTGGCCACGCTCGTCGCGGCGGCGATTCTGCGTGCGCACGGCTATCGGGTGGCGGTGTTCGACGCGATGCTGGCGCAGGATGAGCGGGCTTTCGAGACCGCGCTGGACGATCATCCCCCACGCCTGGTCGCCCTATTCGAGGACAACTTCAACTTCCTGTCGAAAATGTGCCTCGGGCGGATGCGCCGGGCGGCCTTGGCGATGATCGGGCAGGCCGGGGCGCGCGGACTGCCGGCGGTGGCGGCCGGATCGGACGCGACGGACGATCCCGCCGCCTATCTCGCGGCCGGTGCCAGGGCCGTGATCGTCGGCGAAGGTGATCACACGCTGGTCGACGTGGTCGAGGCGTTGTTGGGACCGCCGGACGGTGGATCCCCTGGAATCGTCCAGACGAATGGCGACGGCGGCCGCCTGTTCGACATCCCCGGACTGGCGTTGCCCTCGCCCAGTGGCGGGGTTGCGCGCACCGCCGCGCGGCCGCCTGAGCGCCGGCCGGACGTGTTCCCGTGGCCGGCGCGCGAGCTCGTCGACATCGAGGCCTACCGGCGGCGTTGGCAGGCGGCCCACGGCCACTTCAGCTTGAACATAGCCTCCACTCGCGGTTGCCCCTTCCACTGCAACTGGTGCGCCAAGCCGATCTGGGGCCAGCGCTACGCCATGCGCGCGCCGGCCGAGGTCGCCGCGGAGATGGCCGAGATCAAGCGAAGCTATGTGCCGGATCGGCTCTGGTTCGCCGACGACATCTTCGGGCTGCGGCCGGACTGGACGGCGGAGCTGGGCGCGGCGGTCGAAGCGCTGGGAGCCCAGATTCCCTTCCAGATCCAAAGCCGGGTCGACCTGATCACCGAGGGCGCCGTGGACGGCCTGGCGCGGGCCGGCTGTGCCGAGGTCTGGCTCGGCGTCGAGAGCGGCTCGCAGCGCATTCTCGACGCGATGGAGAAGGGCATCCGCGTCGGCGATGTGCCGGCGGCGGTCGCGCGTCTGCGCGGGCGGGGCATCCGCGTGTGCTTCTTCCTCCAGCTCGGCTATCCCGGCGAGACCTGGGACGACATCCAGACCACCGCCGCCTTGGTCCGCGCCGCGCTGCCGGACGACATCGGCGTCTCGGTCAGCTATCCCCTGCCCGGCACGCGCTTCCACGACCACGTAGCCGCCGAGCTCGGCGAGAAGCAGCACTGGACCGACAGCCACGACCTGGCGATGCTGTTCCACGGCACCTACACCTCGGACTTCTACCGCGCGCTGCACGCGCTTCTACACCGCGAGCTGGATGCGCGTCACGCGCTTGCCCGGGCGGGGCGCGTCGACCCAAGGGGCGGACGCGCCGCCACGTCCGCGGCGAGCCGAGAGCTGGCGGCGGTGATGGCCGACTGGGCCGCGCTGGCCGAGCGCGAGCGGGGCTACCGCTCGGTAGCGCCGACTTCGATGCCGACGAGGGCGGAGAGGCTGCCGGCGCCGGATCTGTCGCTGGCGGCGAACTGAGGGCGACTCGCTGGCAATCGTCCGCGGCAGCATGGGGCCGGCGGGCGAGGTCGGGATACCGCGGGTGGGGACGAGGTCGCTGGCGCTGGCATGTCGTGCTGGGGATCATGACGTCCGAGGGCTGCATCGGGGTAGACGCGTGCCGGAGCACAGGGGATACGCGGCACGAACGGTCAGAGGCATCAAGCCAGGAAGCGCAAAGGCGTTCCCATCGCTCGTTGGCCGCGCGCGACGGCCCCCTCCCCGGCTCAGCGCGCGCCAAGGCTGATCAGAGACCGCGAGGCTGGTCCCGCGCGCGCTGAGCCGCCCCTCCCCCGCTGCACAGGAGAGGGGATTCACGCGCGGTGGCACGGCAAGCGAAGAGAATGGTGGGGGAATACCCTCATGCTCAGCTTGATGCCTATGGGATACGCAGCCGGCCCGATCGGCCGTTTGTTTCCCATCGCCCGATCCACTACTCTTGAGCGACTACGCTTGAGCGGCACGCCTCTTGCTGTTCGCCGCGCCTTTCGCGAACCTCCCATCCGCTTGTTCCCGTCTACTACTCTCCAGGAGCATCCTTCCATGCCGCATCGGCCCGCCTTCCGCCGGACCCTCATCGCCTCCGCCGTCGCGCTCGCCCTGCTGGCCCTCGCCGGAACCGGCATCTCGGCCACGGGAGGCGATCCCGTGTTGGGAAACGCGGCGGCCGCCGTCGCTCCGGCGGTCCGTGCCGCGATCGCCGCCGCCGGCCGCGCCAACGTCCTGGTCGCCCTCCGCGACGGCGTGGCGGACACCGCGCCGCTGCCGGAGATCGCCGCGGCGGTGGCGCGGGCGCAGGGCGAGGTGCTGGCAGACTTGGCGCCGGGCGACTTCGAGCTGGTCAGCCGGCCGTCGGTGCTGCCGATCCTGTCGGGCTACGCGACGGCCGAAGGGGTCGAGAGGCTGCGGCGGCATCCGCGGGTGGTGGCGGTGGACGATAACGTCTGGGTCTATCCCCTGCTCAAGGAGAGCGTCCCGTTGATCAAGGCAGACCTCGTTCACCGGCGCTACGAGATCACCGGCAAGGGGGTCGGGGTGGCGGTGCTGGATACGGGGATCGACACCGATCATCCGGACCTGGCGGACGCGATCGTCGATCAGCAGTGCTTTTCCAGCGGCACGCGGAGCTGCGCGCCGAACAACCTGCCGCGGAGCCCAAGCGCCGAGGACGAGCAGGGGCATGGCACGGCGGTCAGCGGCATCATCGCCTCGCGCGGGCGCCAGAGCGGGGTCGGCGTGGCGCCCGGGGCGAGCATCGTCGCGGTGCGGGTGTTCCGCGACCAGGGCGGCGCGCCGACCAGCGACATCGTCGATGGCCTGGACTGGGTGCTGATCCGCCAGAACCAGCACAACATCCACGTGGTCAACATGAGCCTGGGCAGCGGCGGCTCCAACGGCACCAACTGCGACAACGAGTTCGCCAGCGTCAAGAGCGCCTTCCAGCGGCTGGTCGCGCGCGGCGTCGCGATCTTCGTCGCCACCGGCAACAACGGCTACCCGGACCGCGTGTCCTTCCCCGCCTGCATCTCGAACTCGATCGCGGTCGGCGCGACCTTCGACGCGAGCTTCGCCAGCGCGCCCTACTGCCCGGGAATGGGCGCAGTGACGCCGCTGACCATCGCCTGCTTCACCAACCGCGGCCGGGCGCTGGACATCCTGGCGCCGGGCGTGCTGATCACGCACCCCAAGATGGGCGGCGGGCTGGACTCCGGCGCCGGCACCTCCTTCGCCGCGCCGATGGCCGCCGGCGTCGCCGCGCTGATGTTCGAGGCCAACCCGGACCTGCGCCCGTCCGACGTCGAGCGCATCCTGAAGAACACCGGCACGCCGATCCGGCACCCCGAAAGCGGCGACGAGGTCCCGCTGGTCAACGCCCTCGCGGCGGTCGAGGCCGTGCTGCCGGCGACGGCGACGCCGACGCGGACCGCCACGGCGGGCCCGGTCACGCCGACGCCCACAGCGACGGCCACTCGGACGGCGGCACCTACAGCCACCGGGACCACCGTTCCCGGTCCAAGCACATCCACCGCCACCCAGACGGCCACCCAGACCACTCCCCCTGGTTCAAGCTCGCCAACGGCCACCGGAACCGCCACGAGGCCAGCTCCGACGACCACGACCCCGCCGCCAGCCACATCGAGCCCCAGTGCCACGACGACGGGAGGACCGACAAAGGTGCCGGAGGCGCGTGTGTTCCTACCGCTGGCCGGGCCACGGATGCAGCGCGACTGAGGTCCGAACCTCGAGATCAGCAGGCCGCGGCTCAGCCGTCCCTAGTCGGCGACGGCGTTGCATCCGGCGGCGGGTCCGGCACCAGCCGGGTGAAGACGACCAGTCGCTTGCTGTAGGTCGCCGCCCCGTGGTCCCAGGCGCCGTCGCAGGTCATCAGGTTGAGGTGGGGATCATCGGTGGGGCCGAGGATGTGGTCGAAGGTCGCGGCGTCCTGGGCATCGCGGTCGAAGAGCTGGCTATCGTCGACCACGAAGGTGAAGCGGTCGCCGTTGGCATAGGTCACCCGCACCTCGTCGCCCGCGGCGAGCTCGTTGAGGTCCCAAAACACCGCCGGCCCGCCCTTGTCGTTGTCCAGGTGCCCGGCGATCAGGGCGTTGCCGGCCTCGCCCGGACGGAAGCCCGGCGCATGCCAGGCCGCCTTGTCCCAGTCCTTCGGCGCGCCGATCGCCCCTTCCGGCGTGAACTCGGTCGCCTCCAGCCCGGCGTCGACGCCGATCGCCGGGATCTCCAGCCACACCGGCAAGCCGCGCGCCGCGAAGGGGTCCGGCGTCAAGGTGGGGGGGGAGGTCGGGCCGGGCGTGACGGGGATCGCGACGGCCGCCGCGCCGCCCACGGCGGGTCTGGTGCCCGGAGATGCGGGCAGGGTGGCGGGGGTGGGGGACATGCTCTGCCCGGCTGTACGGTCCCCGGCGTCGCAACCGGCGACGGCCAGCAAGCCGGCGACGGCTAGCACCTGTGCCACCACCCTTACCCCAGCCGTCGTCCGCAGGGTGGCGACGGCTGGAACCTTGACGATCATCGCAAACAACCCACTCAACTCACTCTGCCTTGCCATAGTACGCCAGCAACAGCTCGAACGGGTTCGGGTCGCCGCCGCGATCCCGCAGCAAGCGCTCGATCAACCGGAAACCTTCGCCGTACACGTCGGTGCGGTCGGCTTCGTGCGCGACGAAGGCTTCGTACTCAGCGGCCCTCGGATGGCGGCGCAGGATGTCGAGGTCCGTCCACTGGGCATGCCCTTCGAGGATCATCTCATACCAGACGTCGCCGAAGCGTTGCCTCAAGCCGAAGGCGTCCCCGCCGTCGGCCTTGATCCGTGCCAGATCGAGCTGCTCGAACTGCCAGACGTGGGTGAGCTCGTGCACCATGACCGAGAGCAAGGCGTGATAGGGCTGCGCGTTCTCGATCAAGATCGCGTAGCGGTCGTCGCGCCGGACCGCGAGGCCACTGGTGCGCGGGTCGAACGACGGCGTGGGCAGGAAGCGCTCGCCACGCGCCAGCGCGATCTCGGCCGCGCTGGTCACCCGCACGTCGATGTCCGCGCGCGCCGGGAGCCGCCAGCGCTCCTCGAAGTAGCGCCGTGCTTCGGACAGCACCTGCTCCACCTCGTCGGGCCGATCCATCGCCGAGTCGCGGCAGCGCGCGCAGCGCAGGCGCTCGTCGCCCAGCTTCTCGTGCTGGGCTTCGGATGAGACGCGACCGCAGAAGTCGCAGAATTGATCCTCGGCGGGGTAGAAGAACTGGCTGTGGCGCACGGCACTCCTGGCGAACTCGCGGCGGCTCTGGTGCAGCTCGTTGGCGCGCGGCGGGAACAGCGCCGCGAGGAAGGCCGCCGTGCCCGCCAGGTCGAGCAGCGGATCGAGCATGTCCTCGCCGTATTTCAGGAAGGCCTGGCGATCGGGGATCAGGCAGCGCCAGTTGCCGCCGGCCTCCGTCGCGGGGGCCGGATCGAGCACCAAGTCCGGCGCGGACGGCGAGGTTGCCCCACCGGAAGCGGCGGTCGCCGGCCGCCAGATCCGGGAAGCCGCGAGGGTCCCCGACCCGGGGGCGAGCACCGATGACGCGTCGTCCAGCATCCAGCTCACAAGGTCGTACAAGCGCTGGAACATGTTTTCCCATTCGTCCAACATGCATTGGACGAGCCCGACGTCGGCATGGGAGTCCTCGAAGAAGTAGAGATGGATCGGGCCGGCCGTGGGATCCGACCAGGGCGGGTTGCCGTTGGCCAGGCTGAGCGTGGGCATCAGCCTGGCCAGCTTGGAGCTTGCGGGCAGGGCGACGTGATGGCAGGCGATCAGCAGGCGGTGGGTTTCGGGGAACCACGATGGGAAGCTCTCGTTGAGCAAGACGGCCAGGGTGAAGGCCACACGCTGCCGGTCCAGGCCCGGCAGCGTTTCGGACAGGCGGTCGCCGACCGGCTCGAAGGACAGGCGCAGCACCCGTCCCGCGTGATAGGCACGATCCGGCACGGCCACCGGTTGCTTGATATAGTCGTCCGGCGCCAGGCTGAGGCCGCGATCGAAGGTGTAGTAAGCGCCGGTCGACACCACGAAGCGCGCCTCGCCGAGGGTGGTGACCGCCCGCCAGGCCTGGTCGCGCCGATAGCCGACCTGGCGCTCGCTCAAGATGCCCAGCGTGTCGAGCTCGACCCGGCGTTCCTGGCGATAGGCGCGGTGGCCGCGATCGGCCGCGAAGTTGACGTGAACCACATGCGGCTGTCCGCCGCTGATCTGCTCGATCTTGTAGGGCCGGCCGTTGAAGGCATGGATCTGACCGGGCAGGAAGGTCTGGTACAGGTGGTCCCGCGAGATGGTGCCCAGCACATGCCCGAAGGTGTCGATGATCTGGAAGCTCTGAATCCAATCGAGCTTGGCATCCTTCAAGATGCCCGGCACCAGGCCGAAGAAGGTCGCGGCCTTGAACCGTCCCGTGGCATCGTCGAAGACATCGAGCCGCCGGTTGACGCGCAGGTAGTCCTTGGCCGCGAGGTTGATGTCGAACACGTCGCGAAACAGCGCCTGCAGGGCGTCGTCGACGGGCTGGCTCGCCAGCGGCACCGCGGGCGCGCGGTCCGGCGACCCGCCCGAACGGCCGTGCGGGTTGTCGGAGCCGATGGCTTCGATCTCGGCCTGGACCGTGGACTCGGGCAAGTCGGCCGTGACCAGGCGCCGCAGCAGCCGGTAGGCGACGATCAACCGCGACTTCTCCATCACCCGCGGGGCGTAGGGCAGGAGCGGGGCGTGCAGAAAGAAATCCGCGTTTTGCGCCAGATACTCGCGGAACAGGTAGGGTAGGGTGACGACATGCACGAAGGTGCCATGGCGGCCGAGCGCCATCCAGGCGCGCACGGCTTCGACGCAGTTGGCACGGCTGTCGCGCACCAGGATCAGCGGGCGCTCGGCGAAGGGCTGGAGCCACGAGATCTGGTAGCCCCGCCCCAGCCGAGTGTCGGCGCTGGCCTTGAGGCTGTCGGCGCGCACCGCCCCCCGGGGCAGGAGCTGGCCCTTCGCCTTGTCCAGCTCCTGGACGAACTCCTCGACCGGCAGCCGCTTCTGCTCGACCAGCTCGATCGGGTCGACCTCGGCTTGCCAGGCCGGCAAGGCCAGGATCGGCTCGTCGCCCAGGAAGTCGTTGGCGGCCACCGCCAGGAGGTTGCGCTGGAACCAGGCCGGGCCGTCGGCGCGCCAGATGATGGCGTGCACCGCGCTGGCCGGCGGCTGGTGCAGGCTGATCTCGTCGCGCGGCCGGATCGGCAGGTTGCGCCGCAGGCTGGGCTCGAGGTTGGCGCGCAGGTCCGAGAGCACGATGCACCGGAATGGCACCCCATCCGGCCGGAGCGCCGTGTGGTGGTCGCGCAGGATCCCGATCAGCGTGCCGGTAGGCATGATGTGCTTGAAGACGGTCGCCGAGGCGTCCAGGATCAGCACCGTCTGCACCGCGTCGAACCACGAGCCTTCGTCCGCGCCGGAGGGGCGCAGCCCTTGATCCTTGAGGCGCTTGGACTCGTCCTTGGCGCGCACCGCTTCCTGGGTCAGCACGTCCAGCACGTCCTCCGCCGCCGCGACCAGGATGTGCGGCGGCGATCCCGGAGAGCGCCGGAAGTCCTCCAACGTTTGGATCTTCCAGGTCGAGGCGTAGACGCGGTCGAACCAGCGTCGAATCCACGTGGTGACCGGCTCGGCCGCCGCCGGGTGGGCTTGCCGATCGCGCGACGCGTGTGCCAGGCGCGGCTCGACCAGGACCAGGACGCGGTAGCCGTTGAAGAGATCGCGTTGC
>CAZCJG010000103.1:0-13255 GCA_964498575.1 uncultured Anaerolineales bacterium
GGCGCTTCGTCCAGACCTTGCAGGGCGGCGCGCAGCGCGACGCCGCCGGCCTTGGGCTGGCCCAGCCGGGCCAGCTCCTCGCCCAATCCGTACAGCACCGCCGCGGGCAGCTCCGGCGTCCTGGCGCACAGCGCGTCGACCGCCGCCGCCGCGTCGGCCGTGCCCGACCCGTCGGCGCTGACCGGCTCGACCAGGCAGCGCGCCGCCAGGGTCGCCCCTTCCGCCCCGCCCAGCAGGCCGAGCAGGAAGGCGATCGGATCGGGGGCCAGGCTGTAGACGGCCACGACCAGGTCGGCGCGCGGGGCTTCGGGCAGCTCCGCCAGCCGCGCCGCGAGCTGGCGCGGCTCGCCCGCGGTGCGCCCGAGCAGGGCGGTCGCGGCGCAATGCCGGGCCAGGAGCGGCTGGACGAACTCGAGCGACGCGCCGCGCGCGACCACGGCGCCGGTGCGGATCATGTCGTCGCGCGTGACGCCGAGGCCCATCGCCACCGTGTCGACCTCGATCAGGCGGCCGTGCCCGATCCCGCCGAGCGCGACGTCGCTCAGCGCCGCGCGATAGGCCTGGCGCTCGGCCTGCGGCGCCACGGTCAGGCTGGACTCCAGCAGCGCCTCGAGCACCCGGGCGCGGCGCCAGGTCTCGGGCGGGGCATGCCGCACGGTCTGCATGAACGCCGCCAAGGCCAGCGGCAGGCCGAGCGCCTCCGCCAGCGCGGGATCGCGCGCCAGCCAGCGCACGGCCGCCGTCGCGCGATCCGCCGGCAAGGCGCGCTGCAGCAGCTCACCGATCGCGGCGGCGGCCAGCGGCTCGACCTGGAGCGTCGGGATGCCCTCGAACCACGAGCGATAGGCGGGCCAGTCGGCCTCGCGACAGGCGACCGCCACGGCCGGGCCGGCGTGGCCGCCGGCGCGCAGGAGCAGCTCGAGCCCTTCGAGCAGGTAGACGTCGGTGGCGCGGTCGAGGTTGTCCAGGGCCAGGAACACCGGCGCCAGCGTCGCCAGGCTGTGCTCGCCGGCGCCGGCGGCGGCCAGGCAGCGCGCCACCATCTCCTCGACCGATTCGCCCGGCCGGGCGCCCGCGAGGTCCAGGTAAACCGGCACGCGCCCGCCGCCTTGCAGCGCCTGGCCGGCCAGGTCGGCGCAATGCCGCTGGAGCAGGCGGGTCTTGCCGGCGCCCGGCGCGCCGATCAGGATCAAGCGCTCGTGGGCCGCCAGCGCGGCCAGGGCGTCGCCGGCGCCGGCGGCGGACAGCGGCAGGGGCGGATCCGCCGCCGGGCTGGCGGCGGGTAGCGCCGCCAGCCCGCCGAGGTAAACCGTCAGGCTCGGATCGAGGCGGCGGCCGGTATCGATTTCCGCGGGACGGGTGACCAGAGGGGACATTCGCAAGGGCTCCTTTGCGGGGGACGGTGTGGGCAATCCACTGCGGCAAGGCCGGGGCAACGGCGCGGGGGCAACCGGCCGGCGCTCGGCCCGGCGGCCGTGGCTCAGGCCGCGAAGATCCAGTAGGCGATCAGGCACAAGGCGATGCCCAACAAGCAGAGGAAGGCGCCGATGCCCATGGCGGTTCGGACGAGCTGGTTGATCGCTTCGACCAGGCGCGCCGAGGCGTCGATCATCGGGCCGACGGTCAGCTCGCCCAGCGCGCGGGCATGCAGGCGATGGGACTGCTCGGAGATGCCGCGCAGCGTGCGCCCGGTACCCTGGGCGACCAGGGTCCACATCCCCGCCGCGCAGGCGGCCAGGCCCATGCCAAACAGCACGAGCGCCATACCGTAACGCAACGCAAGCACCAGCTCCGGATTGAGAACCATGGCTACCTTCCAGTGATCGTGTGTCATCGTGTGTGAAGACCGCGGATCGCTGTCCCGATCGGGTGTTGGGCCTCTCCCGGCCCACCGTCATCAGCCGCAACTGAAGTGTAATCCAGGTCGCACCGAAATGCGACGAATGGCGGCGATGACCAACACCCTTCGATCGGAAGCGTCGCGCTCAGTCGGATTCGACCCGTTCTGGTGCAAGGAGCGTGCCAGTCGTGCGGAGGGCATGACCACACTGCTTGCAGACGCGCGAAGGCCCGCGCAGAGGGCGGGCCTTCGGGTTGGGGCTGGGGATTTCCCCGGACGGCGGGGAATTAGACCCGTGGGCGGCGGGCCAAGGCGCCTGGCTCTGACCTATGCCACACCCAGCACGAGGCCATGCTTCTCGACCCGGTAGCGCAGCTCGTCGCGGGTCAGCCCGAGCAAGCGCGCGGCGGCGCTCTGGTTGCCGTCGGTGCGCCCGAGCGCCTGCTCGACCAGCGCGCGTTCCCAGGTGGCGACCTCGGCCTTGAGGTCCAGCCCCTCGCCCGGCAAGACCGCCGGCAGGCCGGGCTGGCCACCGGGACCGCCGGCGCCGCGCGCCGCGCCGTTGGACGCCGGTCCGCCGGCCGGCGCGAGCACGGCGCCGGCGCGGACCGTCTCCGGCAGGTGCGCCACGTCGATCCGGTCCTCGCCGGTGGCGAAGATGACCGCGCGTTCGACGGCGTTGCGCAGCTCGCGGATGTTGCCCGGCCAGGCGTAATGGCACAGCGCCCACAGCGCGTTCTCGGTGGCGCCGGTGACCGTGGTGCCGGTCTTGTCGCGCAGCTCGCCGACGAACTTGTCGACGAAGCAGGGGATGTCGGCCACGCGCTCGCGCAAGGCCGGCAGCTCGATGGTCAGCACGCACAGGCGGTAGAACAGGTCGTGCCGGAAGTCGCCCGTCTCGATCGCTTCGACCACGCTGCGGTTCGAGGCCGAGATCACCCGCACGTCGACGTGGATCTCGTGCTGGCCGCCGACGCGCCGGAACTTGAACTCCTGCAGGGCGCGCAGGAGCTTGGCCTGCATCTCGGGCGACATCATCGTCACCTCGTCGAGGAACAGGGTGCCGCGGTGGGCGAGCTCGAGCAGCCCGCGCCGCGCGGCGTGCGCGCCGGTGAAGGCGCCCTTCTCGTGCCCGAACAGCTCGCTCTCCAGGAGGTGCTCGGCGAGCGCGGCGCAGTTGACGGCCACGAAGGCGCCGTCGGCGCGGCCCGAGCGGTCGTGCAGCGCCTGGGCGACCGCTTCCTTGCCGGTGCCGCTCTCGCCCTGGATCAAGACGCCGGCGTTGGTCGGCGCGAAGCGGTTGACCAGGTTCTCGATCGCCCGCATGCGCGCGGTCGCGCCGACGTCCCAGCCGCCGGCGCGCTTGCGGTTGTCGCGCAAGAGGCCCAGCGCGCGCCGCGCGGTGCAGAGCTCGATGCCGCGCCGGGCCAGGCGGATCAGGTCGCCCGGCCCGACCGGCTTGACGACGTAGTCGTAGGCGCCGCGGCGCAAGAGGTCGACCGCGCTGGTCGCCGTGTCGTTGGCGGTGATGATCACCACCGGCACCTCGGGCGAGACCTCCTGCAAGCGATCGAGCAGCTCGCGCCCGTCGCGCATCCCCAGGCCGAGATCGACGATGGCCAGGTCGAACAGGCGCGTGTCGATCAGGGCCTCGCCGTCGGGGACGTTGGTCACCGCCAGCACCTCGTAGCCTTCCGAGCGCAGCGCGCGCTCCATGAAGTCGCGGGTCAGGTCGCTGTCCTCGGCGACCAGGATGGTATGCGAGCCGTTCATCGCGCGCCCCGTTCGGTCGATCGGCGCTCTCCGCCGCTCATGCCCGGCCCTCGCCGATCCGCGGCAGCCACAGGTGGAAGGTCGTGCCCCGGCCCTCCTCGGACTCGAAGCTGATCTGCCCCCCGTGATCCAGCACCACGCGGCGCGTGATCGCCAGGCCGAGGCCGGTGCCGCCGTCCTTGTCGGTGAAGAAAGGCTCGAAGACGTTCGGCCGGGTCTCTTCCTTGATGCCGGTGCCGGTGTCGGAGATCGTGATCAGCACGCCCGGGGCGCCGCGATCCTCACGCGAGGCCGCCACCATGATCCGGCCGGTCTGCGGCACCGCGTCCAGCGCGTTGTCGATCAGGTTCGAAAAGGCACGCTCGAGGCTGGAGAAGTCCGCCAGCACATGGCTGCCGGACTCGAGCCGCTCCACGAGCTCGATGTTGCGGGCCAGGGCGCGCGCCCGATAGCGCGCCACGGCCTGGTGGACCACGGTGTCCAGGTCCAGCTCGACGCCGATCAGGTTGCCGGGGCGGGCCATGGTCAGCGCATCCTCGACGATGCGATGCGCGCGCTGGCTCTCGGCCAAGGCGCGCAGGATGGTTTCGCGCATCGGATCGCTGTCGGCCAGGCCGTCCGCGACGGTCCGCAGGCCACAGTAGGCGGCCGCCAGCGAGTCGCGGACGTCGTGGGCGACGAGCGACACGAGCTGCGACTGGAACCGCATGCGCTCGGCGCTCTCGCTCTCCGGCATGCTCGTCATCAGCACCGCGAAGCCCGCGCCCGGCTCGCCGCCAGGCAGCCACTCGACCACCAGCGCCGGCCGGCCCGCGGCGCCGTCGGACAGCACCGATTGGCGCGATCCTTCGCGCCGCGCGGCCCGCAGCGCCGCCGCGGCCGGCGCGGACATCGACAACAGAGTGTCGAAGCGGCGGTCGAGCAGGGCGGGCAGCGGCCGGCCGAGCATCAGCTCGACCGCCGGCGTGGCGTCCAGCACGATGCCGTCCGCGGAAACCCGCAGCGCCGCCGCGCCGGCAAGTTGCAGGGCGTCCAGCACCAGCCGCGGCGCGGCTTGAGGGTGCGCCATCGGGGCGTGATCGGGCAGCCGCGCCGCAACCGGCGAGCGCCGCGCCGACGTCGCGCTCGCGGCGATCCGGCGAGCGCCATTGCGCAGGGCCGGCGCGCTATCCGTGGCCGCCTCCGCGCGCCGGTCCACCACCGCGATGGGCAGGCCCAGGCCAGCCGGGCGCGGTAGCACCATGGCCAGCGTCGACATCGCGACCGGCGTCCGTGGCCGGGCGCCATTGCCGGGCCCCGGATCGAGGCCGACCGGCGCCGGCGCGACCACCGGAACGACGGGCGACAGCACCACGTCCAGGCACTGGCCACAACGGTAGTCGTAGGTGGCGTCGACCTCCACCCGGACCGGATCCGCCGGCTCGGGCGCCAACAAGGCGGCGCCGAAGATCGCCCGCCCGAGCAGGATGACGTCGCCGAAGCGCCGCATGATCGCGTCGCGCTCCTTCGGCACCCACAGCTCGGCCAGAGGCCGACCGACGATCTCGTCGGATCGGCACGCCAAGATCCGGACCAGCGCGGGGCTGGCCTCGGTGATTCGGCTGCTCCGCACATCGATGCGCAGGGCAGGAGCGTCCACCGCAAGCGGTGGACAGCCGCGTTGACGGGACAGGTTCGGCGGGAGGCCAGGACGAACCATAGGGGCAGCCTCCTTCGGCAATGCAGTATATCGTTGATTCGAGGGATACGGGACTGTGCCAGACAAACAACCAGGGTGGTGACCAGGCCAAGGGCCATCGCCCTAACCGGCGCAAGAGCGGATTGCGCCGCCGGTGCAACGCGGGTCGCCTGGGCAAGAAGCGTGCCCGTCATCGTGGCCACCCTTCGGTCTGATATCGAGTGGCCGGCGGAACGACGACAAGGCGGCTCGGCGGGGATAATTCCCCCATCCCAGTGGGGTTTCCCACAGCCTCCCGCCCAGGATTGACTTATCCGATTGGTAACACCACCCTCATCGACATGTCACGGCGGACACTATACCATCAACTTCATGGATGGGCGAGCATGGCGCAGTCAATTCTCGGTTACAAGATCGCATTGACACACACCAACCTCAACATCCCGAGTGAGTTGTTGGATCGACATCCATGCGAGAATTAACAACCCACGAAGCCATTTGGGCTAGCGGCACGGCCAATCTGTCAGGTTTGGGAGCTTGCCGGCTATGTGCCCGCGCCACGCGTTTCCACGATCGAGCCATCCTGTGCTATGGTTGCCGCCATGCGCGCCGCCTTGGTGATGGAGGATGTGCTCGGACTTTCGCCCGAAGGAGCGGCGGCGCTGCAGCGTCTGCCGGGGGCGGAGATCCAGCCGATCGTGCTGGCGCGGCGGGCGCCGGGCGACGTGACCAAGGTGGAGAGCGCGGGCTTGCGCTACGTCGTCGGTGCGGTGGATCCCGGCGTGGGGTTGCAGGACCCGCCGCCCTTGCTGGCCGAGGCGGCCAGCGCCGCCGGCGCAACACTTGACGAGGCCTTCTTGGTCTGTAGCAGCACGGTGGACGTGGCGGCGGGGTTGGATCACGGTTGCCGGGTGTTGTTGGTGCTCGGCGACCGCAGCCTGGACGAGGTGTTCGGGCCGGAGGAGGCGCCGCGCAAGTCGCTGGGCGTCGCGGCGGATCTGGATCTGGCGGTGCGCTACATGATCGAGGAGGCGCGCGTGGATCACGAGCTTGGACCCTTCCCCTTCGCGTGGCCGAAGGTTGACCGGCCCAAGGCCAAGCTGCCATCGGGTGGTGACCTGGCGCGGATCTTCGCGCTGGTGGTGATCGCCGGCGTGGCGGTCGCGCTGGGGATCGCCTACTTGTTGCGCGAAGTCTACCAGACCGTCACCTTCCCCTCCGAGGCGTACTGGCTGACCTTGCAGTTCATCCCGCGCGCCTGGCGCGGTTTGCTCTTCGTCGTCATCGGCACCGCGGCCGGGCTGGCGGCCGGCTTCGCCCTGGCCCGGCTGCGCTACCGCTAGCGCCATGCCCGCGCGCCTGGACTGGCGGATCGGGCCGGCCGGGCAGCAACCGGCGGGGATCGATCCCTTGTGGGAGGCGGAGCACGCCGAGCGCCCGATCGGCCACGATCCCCGCGCCGAGGCCGGCCGACCGGCGCCGCGCCGGCGTGCCCGCTGGCCGGTCTTCGCGCTGGCCTATCTGTTGATCCTGGGCACGGCCGCGCTCGTCGGCTTCGGTCTCGGGCGCTGGTCGGAGCTCTACGGCAGCACCCGCAGCCGTATCGAGAACCAGCTCGCGATCGAGAGCCTGGCCTGGCGCGACGCGGACGCCGGGCTGCTCGCCTCGACCCTGGACCCGGCCGCGCCGGACGCGTGGCGCCGCGAGCAGATCGAGGACTTCCCCGGCCTCGCCCCGCTGCCCTTTCGCGGCCGGATCCGCTCGATCGAGCTGGTCCGGCCGGGCCTGGCGCGGGTGGTCGTCGCCGTCGAGTTCCCGGCCGGCGACGAGGATCAGACGCGCTACTACCGCTGGGCGAAGGGAACCTGGTACCGGACGCCGGGACCGGGCGATCCGTAGCCGCCGGCGACCTCTGCGAGCATACGGGATGTGGTCCGCCGGGTGGTGTCAAGGGCGGAGCATGATCAGAGGTCCGGATCGCCCGCCCGCTCGCCGCGCGCCACCCACACGCGCCACAGCCACACGAAGGCGAGCAGCGCGAAGGGGAAAATGTACAGCCAGGTCTCCCAGCGCTGGGGACCTTCGGCCGGGGTGACCTGGAGGGAGGTGGCGGCTTCGCCCCGGCCTTCGGGGCCCTGCAGGAGGACGCGCATCGCCCACTGGCCCTCGGTGTCGAAGGGCACGGTGGCGATGAAGCGATCGGCCGTCCCGCCGGCCGGCTCGAGGCGGGTGGGATAGACCGCCTCGGCGAGGTGCCCGTCCATCGGCCGCACCGCGATCGAGACCTCGTGCGCGCCACCGCCGGCCGAGCTGGCCGGCTCGACCAGCACGTAGATCGTCCCGGCCCCGACGTCCGGGTCGGCCCAGACCGACACCGTGAAGGGCCCCGCGGGCGCCGGGGCGATCACGCGATAGGGCGCGCCGGAATGCGCGAGCGCGCTGCTCGCGGTTGCGCCGGCCGCCAGCAGCGCGCCCAGCAGCGCCCAGCACGGCGACAGACGGGCGGGAAGGTTATCGCCCGGCCGTCCTCGCGGGCTTAAACGCAGACTCGCGGCGATGGGTCGCATCGCCGCGAGCAGGCCGAAACGATGCCGCACCGTCAGGCGGATGAATGCGAATGGCGCGCGCACGTACAGGTCACAGGCAGGTTCGCCTCGTCCTTGGGAGGGTACATGTGATAGTACATCGCGATCACCATCGGGATGAAGACAATCGTGTTGTAGAACAGGTGCAGCTCGACCCGCATGGTGGGGAAGATGGACTGGACGATGCTGGTCGGAACCGGCGAGCCGAAGAGGTTCTGGCCGGCGATCGCCTGGCCCTGCAGCAGCAAGTGCTCGAAGTGGTGCCAGACCTGGATCCAGAACGCCGCCATCCACCAGCCGCGCGCCCGGCCGGTAAAGCCCTTGCGCAACATCCACAGGCCGACCAGCATCACGATGGCGTAGAAGTAGTGCAGCGTCTCGCTCTTGACCAGCCAGGGGAAGTACAGGCCGAGGAAGCCGCGCGCCTCCGGCCGCGGCCAGCCCATGGCGAAGATCTGGAAGGCCTGCAGCAGGTGCTCCGCCCAGTGCAGCAGGATGATGATCATGAAGATCTTGAGCGCGCGCTCGTGCCACACGCCGTTGAGCTTGTCCATGAAGCTTTCGCCGCCGGTCGCATGCCTGGGGGCGGGGATGGTGTCGATCATGTGAGCCTCCTCAATCAAGGTCCCAAACTATGGGGGTTCCGGCCTAGGGAACCATGATACAGTATGGCTTGCTCCGCCTCGGCGCGCAATCGGGTCCTGACCGCACCGCGATGGGGTGTTACCGTCATCCGGAGCCAGGGGTCCAGGATAGGTGCTCGAGGCGTCGTCGCGGCGGGGTCGGATCCCGGACCGCCGGCTCCATCTTGCCTCCGCCGGCCAACTGGGCGACAATTGGGTCGCCCACAGTCGCGCTCGGGCCATAAGGAGGGCTGATGCGAAAAGGATGGAGCAAGCTGCTGCGGCGGAGCCAGGCGCCCGTGCATCCCGCCGACCTGGTGCGCTTGCAGCGGCACGCCGACGAGATGAACGCCCGCCTGGCCCAGCTCTCGGCGCGCCAGGTCCTGGTCGACAAGCGTCTCGACGAGATCGAGAAGACGCGCAATCGGCTCTTGCGCCTGGCGACCTTCCCGGAGCAAAACCCCAACCAGGTGATCGAGACCGACCGCGAGGGGCGGGTGACCTACCTCAACCCGGTGGCGCACGCCGCCTTCCCGGACCTGATCGCTCACGGGATCGACCACCCGATCCTGCAGGGCCTGCCGGGGATCATCGCCGCCTTCGAGCGCGGCGAGCTGGACACGGTGTCGCGCGAGATCGACCTCGGCGACGCGGTCTACGAGCAGAAGATCTGCGCCACGCGCGAGGGCGAGGTGCTGGTCGTGCGCATCTACGCCCACGACGTCACCGCCCGCACCCGCGCCGAGGCGGCGATCCAGCGCCTGGCCAAGCGCGTGGTCCAGGCCCAGGAAGAGGAGCGCCATCGCGTCAGCCGCGAGCTGCACGACGAGGCCGGCCAGGCGCTCTCGGCGCTGAAGATCAGCTTGCAGTTGATCCAGGCCGAGCTGCCGGACCCCGAGGCGCCGATCGCGGCCGACCTGGCCAAGTCGATTGCGCTCGTCGACACCACCCGCGAGCGCATCCGCACCCTGGCGCGCGACCTGCGCCCGCCGGCGCTGGACGCGGTCGGCCTGAACGCGACGCTGGAGGACTTTTGCCGGGAGTTCGCCGGGCGGACCGGGCTGGACATCGACTACGTGGGCGACGGCTCGTTCGAGCCGGCCGGGCTGCCCGACGCGGTCAGCATCTGCCTCTACCGCTGCCTGCAGGAGGCGCTGGCCAATGTCGCCCGCCATGCCGAGGCCGGCCGGGTCGACGTCGCGCTCTACCCTGAGGGCGAGGAGGTCTGCCTGTCGGTGGAGGATGACGGGCAGGGCTTCGACGCCGATTCGGTGCTGTCCCTGGCGGGGCGGCCGGCGGGCATCGGGCTGGTGGGCATGCGCGAGCGGGTCGAGCTGCTCGGGGGAAGCCTGACCCTGTCCAGCGCGCCGGGCCGCGGGACCTATCTGAAGGCCTGCCTGCCGGTGGACGCGGGCCGATGATAGTCCGCCGGGTGGTCGGTTGGTCCACGGGGCAGCCGGTTGGTCCGCGGACGACTGGATGACAGCGGGGTGGCCGGATGATCCGCGTGGTCATCGCCGACGACCACGCCCTGGTGCGCGAGGGGGTGCGCGCGGTGCTGGACCGTGCCGGCGACATCGAGGTGGTCGGCGAGGCGGTCGATGGCGCGGCGGCCATCGAGCTGACGCGGGCGCTGGAGCCGGACGTGCTGGTGACGGACATCACCATGCCGGGCATGAACGGCATCCAGGCCGCGGAGCGCGTTCGCGCGGAGGCGCTGGCGACCGAGGTGGTGATCCTCTCGATGCACGACGACGAGAGCTTGGCGCGCCGCGCCTTGCAGAGCGGCGCGCGCGGCTACGTGCTCAAGGACGCGGTAACCGAGGAGCTACTCCTGGCGATCCGCGCCGCCTGTCATGGCGCGACCTTTCTCAGCCCGAAGGTGTCCACCCAACTCCTGGCGGAGCGCGCGGGAATCGAGGGCGTGGCCGGATCGCCAGGCGCGGCGGAAGGCTTGACCCCGCGTGAGCTTGAAGTGCTGCGCCTGATCGGCGCCGGCCATACCAATCGGGCGATCGCGAGCCGCCTCGGCATCAGCGTCAAGACGGTGGAGCGCCATCGCACGGCGCTGATGGCCAAGCTGGACACGCACGGCGTGGTCGACCTGATCCGCGTGGCGATCCAGCGCGGCTTGATCGAGCTGGAGGGGTAGGCGGGCCGGCCCCGGCGGAGCGCCGCCCGGGAGCGCCGGCGCTCCCGCCGAATTCCGCCCCACCCACGGCAGCACCGCCCGGAACAGCCGCCGCAGCGCGTCGACCGGCCCGAAGGACTGCGGCGGGCCGCTGGCATTGACGACCTCCAGCCGATAGCGCAAGGGTTCGGCGATCCCCGCCGCGCCCTCGTCGACGTAGCGATAGCTCGCCCCGCTGCCCCCGCCGCCCTGGGCCGGGATCAGGCTCGAGTTGGCGCGGACCCAGGACCCCTCCGCCCCCGCCGCGCCGACCGCCCGGTAGACGTTGAAGCCGGCGACCCCCGCCTCGGCCGTGGTCTGCCAGGTCAGCGTGACGCGGCCGCCGGCGTCCTGGCTGGCGGTGAAGCCGGCGAGCATGGCGGCGGTGGGCGGCACCGGCGTCGGGGCGCCGACCTCCCGCTCGTAGGCGCCGATGTCGCAGGCCGGGCCCTGGGGGCGCGACACGCCCCGCTGGTCGTCGGTCACCGCGCCGCCGCTGCAGTTGCCGGCGTCCAGCGCGTCGCTGCCGGGCAGGAGGGCGTGGGTGGCGGTGGTGCCGGGGGCGTTGAGCGCCAGCGGGGCGAGGTTGGCGTTGCCGGCGGGGATGTCGTTGGGCTGGTTGAAGTTGCAGGTGTTGTCACTGTCCAGGTTGTAGTCCCCGCTGGTGAGGACGCTGATCCCGTAGGTCGCGCAGTCGCCGCCGGCCACCTGGTCCGCGATGATGGTATTCGTGGAGTAGACGACATAGGACACGATAGAAGGACTGATATAGCCATTGTTCACCCCGCCGCCACGGGGAGCGGAGTTGGCCGTGATGGTCGAGTTGCGCAGGATCAGCGATCCCGCCGTTTCGATCCCCCCACCCGAAAACATCGCCGTGTTGCCCGAGATCGTGCTGTTGACGATCTCCGTGACCTCATCAGAATCAGCGCTGCCGAAGTTCGCCAGGCCGCCACCCGCGGCGGCGGTGTTACCCGCAAGCGTGCTGTGATCGATCAGCAGATCGGAGAGATTGTTGTAGACGCCGCCGCCGAGGAAGGCCGAGTTGTCCGAGATCGTGCTGTCCGTGATCGTCGCGGTGCTGGGCGTGAGGGGGCCGTAGAACGGCGCGCTGAACACCATGTGCACGCCGCCGCCGCTGCCGAAGCCGCCGATCGCCGCGCTGTTGCCCGTGATCGTGCTGCCGGTGATCGTCAGCGAACTACCGATCACGCCCACACCGCCGGCATGAGAGTAGGCGCTGTTGCCGGCGATGGTGCTCCCGGAGATGGAAACGGTGGCGAGGTAGGCGCCGACCCCGCCGGCAAGGTAGGCGGAGTTGCCCGAGATCGTGCTGTCGGTGATCCCCAGCGACCCGTCGTATATCCCCACCCCCCCGGCAACGTATTCGGCGCTGTTGCCCGAGATGGTGCTGCCGGTGATGGTCGCGGAGGCTTCCGCGATGTAGACCCCCCCGCCGTAGTAGGCGGAGTTGGCCGTGACCGTGCTGTCCGTGATCTCAAGCGAGGCGTCGCTGTAAGCAATGGAGATGCCGCCGCCATGGTGGGCGGAGTTGCCGGTGATCACGCTGCCGTTCGTGACAGCCAGCCCGCCGTAGCTGAAGACGGCGCCGCCATCGTCCTCCAGTTGATCACCGTCGAGCCGCCCATAGCGTACGGTCGTCTGGTCCAGCGTCAGGTCGCCCGTCGCCGCCACGTGGAAGAGCCGGAAGAGGTCCGGGTCCATCGGGTCGCGCTCGATGATCGACCCGTTGCCGTCGATCGTGATGTCGGTCGCGATCACCGGCAGCCCGTTCTCGCCGACGGTCACGTTGTCGATGTCCGGCACGGTGAAGGTGCTGGCCGCCGGCAGGATGATCGTGTCCGCACCGTTGCCCGCCGCGCAGTCGGCGTGCGTCGCCGCGTCGTCGTTGGCGTTGATGATCGCCTCGCGCAGCGAGCAGTCCCCGTCCGCCGCGATCACCACGACCCCCGCGGCCACCGTGATGTTGTCCGCGTGCGCCGGCGCGCCGGCCGAGATCGCGAGCGCGAGCAGCGCCGCCGGCGTCGCCAGGGCGAGTCGGCGCGCCCAGAGTCGGCGCTGTGTCCGGGTGAGGCCCGCAAGCCAGCGCCGCAGGCCGTCCAGTCGGGCGCGCAGCCCGCCCAACCGGCTCATCAGCAAGCTGGCGCGCCAGGGATCGCAAGCGGCCGCGGCGAGCTCGGCGTGCAGGGCGGTGAGCGTGCGCGGGTCGGGAGACGGCCCGTCGTCGGGAGGGGGCGTTGGGGAGGCGGGTAGGCTGGGCATCGCGATAGCTCCTGGGCAACGGCGGATCGGCGGGCGACAGCGTGTCCGCGGGAATGCGAACCTCGGGGTGCAGCAGCGAACGTCCGCCGAAATAGGAGACGGGCGGCGAACTTGGTTTATATAACGGCAGGATCACGCTGAAGATACGGGTGCACCGGAATTCGGTGGCGGTGGATCGCGCCGGGAGCGTGCGGAGCCGCGGGCAAGGTGGAGAGGGCGATCGTGGAGGCAGCGCGGCTGAAGATATTTCCTGGGACCGCGGGCTTCCAGCCCGCATGGACGTCCATGCGGGCTGGAAGCCCG
>CAZCJG010000104.1:0-13193 GCA_964498575.1 uncultured Anaerolineales bacterium
TTGGTAATGGTCGCATGGGTCAGATAGACGCTCGCGCCACTGCTCACCCACATCGCACCACCGCCGGAGGCCGAGTTGCCACTGATGGTCGTGTTCCGCAGGGTGGTGGTGCCGTCGCGATGAATGTAGACCCCGCCGCCGACCCCTCCCGCCGAGTTGCCGCTGATCGTGGAATCCTGCAGGGAGTTGGTCCCAGATTCGAGCAAAACCCCGCCGCCGCGATTCTCGGCTGAGTTGCCGCTGATCGTGGCGCTGGTCACGTTCACGGTGCTGGAAGTAGCAAACATGCCGCCGCCACTATAACTTGACGTATTGCCGCTGATCGTGGTGCTGGTAAGGCCCACCGAGCTGGCGTTGGCATAGATCCCGCCGCCGTTTTCGCTCGATCGGTTGCCGCTGATCGTGGTGCTGCTGACACTGAGGGTGCTGGCGTAGGCGTAGATCCCGGCGCCCCGACCACTCGCCAAGTTGCTGCTGATCGTGACGCCCTGCAGGCCTACGCTGCTGTTCCTGGCGGCGATACCCCCACCATGGTCAAACGAGGTGTTGCTTGGGCCGATCGTGGTGTCGGTCAAGTCCACAGTGCTGGAGGCTTCAGCGAAGATGCCCCCACCGTAGTCGGACGCCGTGTTGCCCCTGATGGTGGCGCTGTTGACGCTGAGTGTGGCGCCACTGACGAAGATCCCGCCGCCGGATGCCGCGAGTCCCCCCGTGATCGTCGCGTTGGACAGTCCCAGGCTTCCCCCGCTGGTCACACGTAGCACGCTGAAGTCGAACTCCGCGTCCAGTGTGGTGTTTCCGTTGCCCTGGATCGTGATCGGGCTGGTGATTGCCGGCAGCGGCGAGCCACCGTAATTGGTGCTCAGGAGATAGGTGCCGTTCGCGTTCGCGAAGCCTATCGTGTCCGACGGCCCGCTGCCCGCTGTGCAGCTCGCAGACCCAGATGTGTTGTTGTTGTTGGCGTTGGTGATCGCCGCCGAGAGCGTGCAGCCGCCCGCCCCAACGGTGATCGTGGCGTCCGGCTTCGCCAGCGCCGCCCAGCTCGCCAACGCCATCGCCAGCGCTGCCGCCGGCAGTGCCAGCGCCCAGCGCCGCGCCCAGGCTCGGCGCATCCCTCGCGGCAGGCTCGCCAGCCACAGGCGCAGCGCGTCGAGCCGGCCGCGGATGCCGGCCAGCCGGCGCATGACGAGGCTGGCCAGCCATGGGCTGGTCCGCGCGCTGGCCAGCTCGGCCTGCCAGGCGGCGAGCTGGCCGGCATCCGGCGGCTCCGGTGCGTGGAGCGGGGGCGAGGCGGAGTGCATGGGCTTCCTCCTGGGAATGGCCGGGGCGAAGGTGCGCAGAGCCTCGCGCCATCGGGCATGCCGAGGCCTGCTGAAGCATTAACGGGAAGGGGAGGAGGAAAGATACGGCCCCGCCTACAAGAGGCAATCACCCGCACGCCTTGGATGCACGCGGTGGCCCTGATCCCCCCGCGCTCCCTCGCACAGCCCTTGTGCTATTCTTCACCATCCCCTTTCCGGAGAGAGGCCCATGCGACCTGCCGGCCACACCTTTGCCCAGGTGATGGCGGAGCGGCTGAGTCGGCGCGACGTGCTCAAAGGCGCCGTGGCTGCTGCGACCCTGCTGTACTTCCCGATCGTCCAAACCAAACGCCACGTGCCGGTCCCGCCCGCCGCACAGGGGCTGGGCTTCACGCCGATCCCGCCGCACACCGCCGACACGCTGGCGGTCGCGCCGGGCTATCGCGCAGAGGTCTTGCTAGCCTGGGGCGACCCGATCGTGCCCGGCGCGCCGCCCTTCGATCGCGAGCGGCCGACGCCCGAGGCGCAGGCGCTACAGTTCGGCTACAACGCCGACTACGTGGGCTTCATGCCCTTGCCGCGCGGCTCGCTCACCCCTGACCACGGCCTCTTGGTGGTCAACCACGAGTTCACCAACCCGGAGCTGATGTACCGCGAGTTCGACCTGAAGAACATCTCGCCGCGCAAGGTCGCGGTACAGCTCGAAGCGGTCGGGCTGTCGATCGTCGAGATCTTCAGCGACCAGGACGGTCGCTGGCAGGTGCGGCGCGACTCGCCCTACAACCGCCGCATCACCGGCTCGACGCCGGCCGAGCTCACCGGTCCCGCCCTGGGGCACCCCTGGCTGCGCACCCGCGCCGATCCGAGCGGCCGGCTGGTCCTGGGCACGCTGGCCAACTGCTCGGCCGGCAAGACGCCCTGGGGCACGGTGCTCAGCGCCGAGGAGAACTTCCAGGACTGCTTCGGCGAGCTGATGACGATGGATTCGGCCGATCCGCGCGGCTGGAACCATGCGCGCTTCAAGGTGATGCCCGAGGCCACCAAGTTCGGCTTCGAGCAGGTCTACGAGCGCTTCCACGTCGGCAAGGAGCCCAACGAGCCATTCCGCTTCGGCTGGGTGGTCGAGGTCGATCCCTACGATCCCACCTGGGTGCCGCGCAAGCGCACCGCGCTCGGCCGCTTCCGGCACGAGGGTGCGGCCAGCGTGGTGGCCAACACCGGGCATGTCGTCTTCTACTCCGGCGACGACGCAATCTTCGAGTACGTCTACAAGTTCGTCACCGCCGGGGTCTACAAGCCGCGCGACCGCGCCGCCAACCGCGACCTGCTGGACAGCGGTACGCTCTACGTCGCGCGCTTCGACCCGGATGGCACCGGCGTCTGGCTGCCCCTGTGGTATGGCACCGGGCCGCTGAACCGCGGCAACGGGTTCAGCTCGCAGGCCGACGTGTTGATCCGCACCGTGGCTGCCGCGGATTGGCTCGGCGCGACGCGCATGGACAGGCCGGAGGACATCGAGGTCAACCCCGCCACCGGCAAGGTCTACATCGCGCTGACGCGCAACCCCGAGCGCGGCGTGGAGGGTGAGCGCAAGTACCCGCCGGACCCCGCCAACCCGCGCGCCAGGAACAACTGGGGGCACGTCATCGAACTGGTCGAGGGAGGCAGCCACATCGCGACACGCTTCACGTGGCGCATCTTCCTCTTGTGCGGCGATCCCGCGGACCCGTCGACCTACTTCGCCGGCTATCCCAAGGACCGGGTCAGTGCGATCTCGGGGCCCGACAACCTGACCTTCGACCTGCACGGCAACCTGTGGATCGCCACCGACGGGCAGCGCCAGTACCTGGGCGGGATCAACGAAGGGCTGTACGCCGTGCCGACCGAAGGTCCGGAGCGCGGCCACGTGCAGCGCTTCTTCTCCGGCGTGCCCGGCGCCGAGATCACCGGCCCGGAGTTCAACCCGACCGGCGACACGCTCTTCGTCGCCGTCCAGCACCCCGGCGAGGACGGCACCTGGTCCGCCCCGCTCAGCCACTGGCCGGACGGTCGGCAGCCGGCGCGGCCGTCGGTCGTGGTAATCCAGGCCGAGGACGGGCGGCGGGTGGGGAGCTGAGCCGCGCCAGGCGCCCGCCTACCCCTTGTTTCCCCAGTCCCAAATACCGTAGAGCACAGTGTCCGGCAGCTTGTGCCCCGCCTGGGTCAGTTGCATGCAGATCTCGCCGCGGTGGTAGCCCTCGTGCGCCAGCAGGTAGCCAACGAAGCCGGCCGGGTGGGGCTTGAGCGGGGCGAGCTTGCCGCTCTCGAAGCGCAGGCACAGGGCCTGGGCGAGCGCCTCCGCCGAGGCGGCGAGCGATGCGGTGAGCAGGGCGTGGTCGATCTTCTCCTGGTCGGCGTTGGTCTGGGCCGGGATCTTGGACTGCGCGGCGGCGAGCGTGGGGCTCAGGGACTCCAGCCACATCAGGCGGACGTTGTGCAGGTGGGCGAAGATCGCGCGGACGCTGCGCCCGGACATGCCCACCGGCTTGTCGGCCAGCGCCTCGGGCGGGATCGCGTCCAGGAGGAGCTGGTTGATGCGCTGGTTGATGCGCCAGGTGTCGATGAGCTGGTCGTCCATGAGCAGGTTTCGCTCCCGAGGGTGGTCGCTGGCTGGTGATGAAGACGTGTGGCAGGCCGGGCCCCGTCCGTCGTGCCGGGCGGTCGCGCCCGGCAGGCCGGATGGGCCTGCCTTGATAGACAGTCGCTAAGGCTGGGACTCTTCCACGTCGACCGTCGTGTTCGCCTGGATCGGCCCTTCCAGCACCTGCGTCTGGCCGGAAGGCCAGGTGACCTCGATCCGGTCGACGGTATCGGACTCGCCCAGCCCGAAATAGAGGGGCAGGAGGCTCTGCGATAGGTAGCCGGACTTGCCGTCGTTGGCCTGGACGTAGGTCTTGCCCCCCGAGACGACCTTGACCAGGGCACCGATCCCGGCGCGGTTGGACGTGTTGCCCTTGAGGCGGACCTTGAGGAAATGCAGCGCCGGGTTGGCCTCGCCGAGGTTGCTGACCAGCACCATCGGCTCGGAGTCGAAGTCGTTGGTCACGATGTCCAGGTCACCGTCCTCGTCCAGGTCCAGCAGGGCCGAGGATCGCGAGGACAGCGCGGCCCAGACGGCGACGCGGCCGGTCTTGCCCTGGCAGCCGGGATGCGCCTGGTCGGCCCCCGAGCAGTCCAGCTCGAACCAGGGCTGGGCGTAGCGCGCATCGCGGCGCGGCTCGGCGCCCAGGATCAGCTCGCTATCCAGGAAGCGCTCGCCCTGGTTGTTGAGCAGGACGCTGTTGACGGCATAGCGGTAGGGGAAGCCCATGCCGGCGGTGACGAAGGCGTCCGGGTAGCCGTCGGCGTTGAGGTCGCCGGCGCTGACGCCCCAGGGCCAGAAGGTCTCGGCGCCGATCGCGTCCGAGATCTCGGTGTAGCGGCCGCCGCCTTCGTTCTTGTAGAAGGCGTTGCCGAAGATGCTCGCCCCGGCGGTGCGCAGCAGGTCCTCGGGCCAGGCGATCTCGGACTTCTGCTTTTCCTGGTCCAGCTCGATCGGCCGGCTCATGTCGGAGTGCATGTCGGTAACATAGATGTCGAGCCGGCCGTCGTTGTCGAAGTCGAAGACCGCGATGCCCATCGATCCCCAGGGCGTCTTGGGGAAGACCTCGCGGCTGCGTTTGACGAAGCGCTTGCCCTGGTCGTTCTCCCAGTACTCGTCGTTGCCCTGCATGTTCAGCACGTACAAGTCCGGCCATCCGTCGTCGTTGCCGTCGATGACGCCGGCGTCGCCGGTCCAGCTCTGGTCGACCAGCCCGACCGCCTCGGTCACATCCTCGAAGCGGTTGCCGCCCTGGTTGTGGAACACTCGGCTGATCTCGGTCCGCTCCGGCTTGAGATGCCCGGCGAAGGCGTCCTCGAAGCCGTCGTAGAACACCAGCTCGCCCGGCGGGAGCCCCGCGCCTTCGACCAGCGAGGTCGTCGTGCGGAGCTCATCGGACGTGTACTGGCCGACGTTGGCCAGGAACAGGTCGAGCAGCCCGTCCTTGTCGTAGTCGAAAAACACCGCGCCGGAGGAGTGGCCGCTGTAGTCCAGCCCCGAAGCCGCGGAGACGTCGGTGAAGTGGCCGGCGCCGTCGTTCTCGAACAGCGCGTTGCCGCCGCGGACGGTGGTGACGTAGAGGTCGGCGTCGCCGTCGTTGTCGGTGTCGGCGAAGGAGGCACCCACGCCGATACGGTCGGGCAGGGCGACGCCGGCGCCGGCGGTGATGTCCTCGAACTTGCCGCCGCCGAGGTTGTGCCAGAGCTGGTTGGGGCCAACCTGGTTGACGAAGTACAGGTCGGCGAGGCCGTCGCCGTCGACATCCGCCGCCGCCAGGCCCGTGCCGTGGTCGTAGTGCACCGGCTTGTAGGTCTTGGCCGCGTCGTCGACCACCCGGTTGACGAAGGTGATGCCGCTCTCCGGCCGCCGATCGGCGAGCTGGAAGTCGTGGAAGACCTTGAGCTCGGGCAAGGTGGCAAGCTGGGCCTGGCGCCGGCCCTCCAGCCAGTCCGGCTTCAAGTCTGGCGGATCGTCGATCCGTACCGCGGCCGGCCGCGCCGGGTCCGTAGTCGCCGCGCCGGGCGGAAGGGCGGCCGTGGTCGCCGTGCCGGGTTGCGCCGTCAGCGTAGCTCCCTCCTGCGTGCGACAGCCGGCGATCAACGCGGTGGAGATGGCCGATACCCAGACCATCGCGCACAGGGATTGCCTGAGGTCAAGCATCTCGTTCCCCCAATCTCAAGGTCACGTCTCGATCCGTCAATGCCATGACGCGAACCGGCTCAATCCCCGCGCGCCGCGGCCCGACTCCGCGCCAGGTCGGGCGCGGCGGGGAGCTGCGCGAGCCAAGCCGAGAACTCCGGCGGCGGCTCGACCACCAGGTCGGCGGCAAGCGCGGGGTGGGCGGCCCCGCACATCGGGTCGCCCCGCAGCGCGAAGCGACCCGGGCGGCCGGTCTCGAACGCCAGCGCGAACTCCAGATCGGGCACGGCGATCTGGCGCAGCCCGAGCTCGGGCACGTTGAACACATACAAGGCATCCTGGCTCTTGAGCCGAGCGCTCACCCGCGTCCCGGCCGGCAGGTGCAGGTCACCCTCCGCCATCCGGTCGTCCGGGCCCCCGAGCCGGCCGTCGGGGCCCGGGAAGCGGTACCGCCAGCGCGCGTCGCGGCCGGTCACGCCGATGGGTAGGGGGGAGGGCAGCGACTCGGCGGCGGTCCACGCGGGGTCCGATGCCCCCTGGGATGCCGGCGTCCGCCCGCCGGGTCCGCAAGCGGCGGGCAGCAGGAGCAGGAGTAAGCCGAAGACAGGGCGACAACGGTGCATGGCGGCGGTGTCGTGGAGTCTAGCCGCCGCGAGAGGGCCTGTCAAGCGTGGTGGCCGGCGGGGCCCAGGCACCGCCGGCCACCGCCGACTCGCCATTCCGACGCCGATCAGCCGCTACCGCACCCCACCCAACACGCCAACTCCTCCCGTGTCCGCCTGCCCTCCGTGTCCATCCGTGACTCAGAACCCCACGCTGACGACTCCCCCCGCACTCCGCCCGAACACCTCCGGGAAGTACATCTCCTCCGCGTGGGCCGGGATCACGTTGTAGTTGCCGGCGACGCTGGCGCGGATCATGTAGGTGTACTCGTAGGTGCCGGCGGGGAGGCGGGTCGCGAAGAAGACCGCCTTGTCGTCCAGGAGCTGCGAGTCCACCCACCAGCTCCACCACTCGCGCCGCCACCATGGCACCGCCTCGCCTTCGTCGTCGTCCTGGACTTCTTCGAGCTGGGGGCCCTGAGCGACGGAGCTGGTGGTCTTGAGGCTGGTGTCGATGATCTCGAAGCCGGCCGGGATCGGGTCCTCGACCGCGACGTAGTTGCGCGGCTCGTCGGTGATGATCGTCAGCTTGACCTGCACCACGTCGCCGATCTTGACGCTGTCCACGGCTTCGGTGGTCGGCTGGTAGGTCGCGGGATCGACCGCGAAGTACTGGCGGCCGACGACGATGCCCCGCGCGACGGGTTCGAGCTTGTCGACCGGGGTGTAAAGGCGCAGGTGGGCGTTGTAGTAGAGCTGGCCGGGACCGTCGCGGCGGATGGTCAGCGGGTTGAGATGGCCGGCCCGCATGTCCGACACCGGTGCGTCTAGCTCGACCGGCTGGTCGACGTTGGACGCATCGACCGTGCCCTTGCCCAGCTCGGCGTCGTTGAGCTCGATGTGGTAGTTGTAATTCGCGTTCAGCTCGCCGGTCGTGCGCATGTAGTCGGTCAGGCCGAGGATCGCCCAGGCGGTTTCCTGGGTGGTCTCCCAATGGCCTTCCTGGCGCTCGATCATCAGCCACTTGATCGCCCCCGGCAGGTTGGGGTTGTCCGGGGCGAGCTGGCTGAGCGCGAGGATCGCGATGGCGGTGGTGCGGGTGTCGGTGCTCATCGTCCAGGGATCGGACTGGTCCTCCGACCAGGCGGCGCCGGTCGCCGAGACGCGCGCGGCCCCGCCGAGGTCGGCGATCAGGCCGTCGACGCGGCCCTGCTGCTCCGCGCCGCCCGCGCGGGCCAGAGCCAGGGCCAGGAAAGCGCGGCCGAAATGGCTCATCTGGCTGCGGCGGTCGTAAAGCGCCAGCACCCGGCTGACCGGGATGCCGTCGCGCTGGGCGAGCACCCACAGGACGAAGGCGCGCTGGTTGGGGTCGGAGACGGTCCGGACATCCAGCGTGCGATTGAGGCTGTTCTGGAGATACTCGGTGGCGCGGGCCATCGCGTCCTCGCTGACCGCGAAACCGGCTTCGCGGGCGAGCATCATCCCGTAGAGCGCGTAGGCGGTCAGCCAGGGCCGGCTCTCGTCGCGCCACCAGCCCCAGCCGCCGTCGGTGTTCTGGAGGGTGTAGAGGCGCTGGAGCTGGACCGGGACGACCTGCTCCAGCTTCTTCTTGACTTCCTCGAGCCGGTCGCCGCGCAGGTCCAGCTTGTCCAGCGCCAGGTAGGTCGCGGCATTCGGCAGGAACTTGCTGGTGGTCTGCTCGCTGCAATCGTAGGGGAAGGCGCGCAGCCAGGTCAGGCTGTCGACGACCGCCGCGGCGAGGGAGGGATTGAGCTCGACCTTGAGCTCGCCCTGGGAGGGATCGACCTCGTCCGGCAGCTTGATCTGCTCGGTCACCTCGGTCTCGCCGGCGCGCACTTGGCCGGCGGTGGCGACGACCTGTGCTTCGCTGAACTGGTAGACCGGGAGCTTCTGCTCGACCGAATCGGTGTAGCCGTCGCCCTTCGCGCCCATCTGCACGCTCACCTCGCCGAAGGCTTCCGGCGCGGTCGGCGGGTTCAGGCCGGTGGCGGGGACCTCGGCCTGCCAGACGACCTTGGCGTTGCCGCCGGCGGGGACGGATAGCGGCTGGGGGGCGGCGTTCGTCAGGGTGAGGCCGGTCGTGGCGATCGAGACGTCGACTTGGATGTCCTTGTCGGTCTGGTTGTTGACCACGGTCTCGAGCTGTACGGTGTCGCCGACCACGAAAAAGCGGGGGATGACCGGGCGGACCAGGACGGCCATCGTGCTGGTGATGTCGTCGGTGGCGCTGCCGACGCGGGTGTCGGCGCCGGTGATGCCGCGGACGTTGAGGTTCCACATCGTCAGGTTGTCCGGCAGGTCGAGGCTGAGCTCGGCGCGGCCGTCCTGGCCGGTGACGACGGCGGCGTTCCAGTAAGCCGTGTCGCGGAAGAGGCGGCGGACCGTGCCGGTCTCGGTGAGGCCCCCGCCGCCGCCCTTCTTCTCGGCCTGGAGCTCCTGGTTCAAGCGGTTGGCGGACTCGGTCAGCGAGGCGGAGGTGGCGACGCCGAGCATCCGTTGGCCATAGAAGGCGTCGATCAGCGACGTCGACGTGTCATCCGCCAGCGCGAGGAGCGCCTTGTCGACCAGCGCCAGCGACAGCTCGGCCTGTACGGGCTGGCCGGCGTGGTCCTTGACGTCGATAGCATAGGTAACCTTCTCTCGCGGCCCGTAAACCGCCTTGTCGGGCTGGATGGCGATGTCGAGCTTCTTTTCGACGGTCGAGACCGCGAGGTTGGTGTAGCCGAGCTTGAGCTGTGGCAGCGGGCTGTCGGGGCCCACACCCTTGACCAGGACGACCGAGACGTAGACGTTGGGCGTGTAGTCCGAGCGGATCGGCACGCGGATCGTCTCGCTGTTGCCGGGGAGCGTCAGGCGGCGCACGTCGCGGATCTTGCCGCGCTCGATGGTAATCAGCGCCTCGGCGCCGGCGAAGGGGGCGGGGACCAGGATCTCAGCGGTCTCGCCCGGCGCGTACTCCTTCTTGTCCGCCACCAAGTCGATGCGATCGTTGTTCTCCTGGCGCCAGTTGATGTAGCCACGGCCGGTGATCCAGGTATAGGTCGCGCTGCGGGCCTCGTTGCCGGCACCGTCCTTGGCCGTCGCGACCAGCCGGTGCACGCCGCCTTCCTTCGGGATGAACTCGGCCGCCGCTTCGCCCGCGGCGTCGGTGGTCACGGTGGATTCGGCGACCAAGGTATCGGTGTAGTGGCTGGTCCAGTAGAACCCGCCATCTTCGAGCTTCTCCCGCACGCTGTACCAGGTGCGCTGGTAGAAGGCGAGGTCCACCGCCTGACTCGGCACCGGCTTGCTCTCGGGCGTAAGCGCGAGGATGTTGAACCCCACCGGCTTGCCGCGCTCGCCGACGTAGTCCCGCGCTTGCAGCCCGACGTACAGATCGCTCTTGTGGACCACCGCGCTGGTGCGCATGGCGACGACCTGATGGCTCGTGTCGGTGACCTCGACGTCCAGCGTGAACACCTGGCTCAGGGGATATTCGCTGATATCGGCCGGGACCTCGAAGCTGAAGCGCCCATCGGCGTCGGTCTTGCCCTGGCCGGAGCTGGTCACCTCGCCTTGGGCGTCGTTGTAGCGATCCTCGATCAGGTCGTAGTCGATGAACTCCCACCAGCCCTCGACGTCCTTCGGGCTGAAGAAGTAGTCGTCGCTGACCAGGCGCCAGGTCACGTCCGCGTCCGCCACCGGCCCGCCGAAGTAGTAGCTGGCGCTGGCGGTCGCGTGGATCGTCTCGCCCTGCCGGTACTCCGGCTTGTCCGTGACCACCTCGGCCTGGAACTCCGGCTTGCGGTAGGCCGAAACCTGGAAGTAGGCATTGGCGATCGTGTCGCGTTCGCTCTCTGGCCCGACCGCCAGCTCGATGGAATAGCCCCCCAGCCGCGCGGCCGGCGAAAGCTCGGTCTGGCCATTGACCGTCCCGAACGCGCTGACCGGCAGGTCGGCTTCCAGCACGGTCTCGTAGTCGGGATCACGAACCGTCGCATGCACCGATTGGACATCGGGCATCAGGTACACCGCGTCATCGTCCGACCGCAGCACCCCGCGGTAGTACACCGTCTGCCCGGCACGGTAGATCGGGCGGTCGGTGTAGGCGTTGGCGTAGTAGGGCCGCTGGCCGGCATCGTAGCCGAAGTTGAAGTCGTAGGCGCCGATCCCCTCGCTCCAGTCCGAGCTGGTCGCGGCCACCACGCGGCCATCCATCTCGCTCAGCGCCACGATCGGCTGCCAGGCGTCGACGGCGACCGCCAGAGGCGCGCGGAAGACCCCGTCGACGTCCGTGCTTCCCCTGGCCAGCACATCGCCAGCGGCGGCGGGCCGATCATCCTCCTGAACTTCGCCGTTCCCTTGGTCGGACTCCTCCAGACCCTCCTCGTCTCCGGTGTGCTCCCTCACCGCCTTCCCATACATCGTGATCGGCAGCCCCGCCACCGGCTTGCCGCTGCGCAGGTCGGTCGCCCAGACCAGCACCTCGTCCGCGGCGCGCTTCAGCGTGAGGTTGGTGTTGGAAACCAGATACACCGTGCGCTGCGCGTCGCCCGGCACGTCTCCCGCGCGCAGGTAGTACGCGCCCGGTTCGAGCAAGCCGTTCGGGGCGGTGCTCAGCGTGGTGGAGATCCGGCGCGGCACGTTCAGCGGCGCGCTCAGGTCGACGGCCCAGCGGCGGAGGCGGTCGCCGGTTTGCGGCGCGTAGCGATCCCACTGCTCCCAGCGATCGTCCGCGATGTTCAGCCGCACCAGATCCGCCGGCGGCACGCGATACAGGTCGAAGGTGGCGCTGGGCACGTTGATCGCGTCGGCATAGGCAAGCTGCGGCGTGTAGCCGCTGTACAGGCTGAAGTTGCCGGTGCTCTTAAGCTGGAAGGTCGGCGCGATCGGCGCGAGCGTGAAGTGGATGACCTTGTCCTCGCCCAGCGCGTCGCCCCAGCGCGAGCGCGAGGTCGATTCGAGCGTCACCGTGTACGCCTCGGACGCCAGCCAGCCGCCGTCGACGCCGAGCGTCCTGTCCTGGTCATTCCACCACAAACTTTGGTTGGTAATCGTCGGCTGGAGCGTGACCGTGACGCCGGCCGTGTCCATCGGCGTGTTGAAGCGCAGCTCGAGCGCGCCGTGCTCGCGCAGCCAAGTCGAAGCCCTGTCGCCATCTCTCGGGTTCGATCCGGTGAGCACCGGCATCGGCGCGACGGTGAAGCGCCAGTTGTAAGGATCTTTCGTCGCCGCGTCGCCGGTCGCCGCCCGCGCGCCCGCGGCGATGGTGGCCAAGTATTCCGTGGCGCGATCGAGGTCCGCGCCTGGCGTGAAGGCCATCTCGCCATCCACCCATTTGAAGGATCCTCCGACTGCCTCGCCGACGGGCTCGTCCTTCTCATTGAGCTTGCGCAGGCTGAAGGCTTGCTCGGCCGATGCCTGATTCATCGGCGTGCTGAAGGTCACCGAGATCGGCTCGCGCGGCCCGACGTGGACCCGCCTGGCCTCGGGATAAGTGTCGGCCACCACGGGCGAAGCGGTCACGAACGTGACTTCGACTGCCTCGCCCAAGGTCCCACCGAGCACATCCTTCAGCCCGCTCGCCACCTTGACGGTGTAACGCGTCGCGGGCGCGAAGTCCGCGCCCGGCGTGAACATCCAGGTCGACGTGTTGAGCCACTCGGCCTCGCCGTCGATCTCCGGCTCGATCTCCGCCGGCACCGGCAGGTCGCCCTGCTCCTCGACCGACACCAGCGGGACCACCGGGTGGTTGAACTGCACGAGGATGCGCGCGTCGTCGCCGTGTACCGTCACCCCGTCCGCGCCGTCGGCCGGCTGGGTGTTGATCACCTTGAGCGGCGTGCCGAGCTCCGGGAACACCGCCAGCGAGGCCAGGCCGACGCCGCGTTCCGGCAGCTCGGGACGCGCGCCGCCGGAGCTGGCGCCGCCGTCGCCCTGGCCGGTCAGCGATTGCGGTGCTTCCTTCTTGCCGCAGGCGGCGAGCGGGAGGAGGGCAAGGAGGAGGATGGCCGCCACGGCCAGGCTGTGGGCGAGGCGGCGGGCGGGGACATTCCAGATTGTCTTGACTGTTGGGTTCAAGGAAGGGTCAGATTGCGATATCATTGTTGCGTCTCCTCATGCGATAGGGTTGCCTTGGCGAGGCTAGGGTTGCTGCAATTGGGCGACTTCGTCGACCACCGTGAAGGTCACGGTGTCACTCTCCACCCGCTGCCCGTTCGCGGCGACCGCCACGGCTCGGACGGTGTGCGAACCGGTCGCGAGGGTCCAGTTGGCACGATACGGCGGCCGGCGCAGCGTGGCCATCGGCGTGTCGTCCAGCAGCAGCGTGATCTCGGGCGACTCGAGGTCCGCGCCGAGCTGCGCGGCGAGCTCGACGCGCTGGAGCTCGCGCGGGATCTGAGGGGAGAGGGCGAAGGTGGTGTGGGGGGCGGGGTGGGTGATGGAGAGGGGGGGAGTCTCGAGAGGCCGGGCCCCCCCCCCTGCCCCCCCCCCCCACCGCGGGGGGCGGGGAGGAGACCCCCGCCTCGG
>CAZCJG010000105.1:0-13056 GCA_964498575.1 uncultured Anaerolineales bacterium
TGTCATCGGCCGGCTGCTTCGCAAGCGCACCAGGTGGCGCTGCACCCGCTCGTAGCTCTCCAGGCGCGCGATGACCTCTTGCCCGATGTAGCAGCCCTTGCCGAAATCGACCAGGTCCCGCAGGCCCAGCTCGAGCGGGTTGGCCTGCGCCGGAGCGCCGGCGCCGAACTCGGCGCCGTAGGCGGGGCGGCCGGCGCGGACGCGAGCGAGCGCGTAGGCTGGCGCGTCCCATGCCTCCGCCCCCGCATCGCGCAGGCGCTGGGCCATCGCCAGGGCAGGCGCGGCGCCGGGGACGACGACGTCGACGCCGCCCAGGCCCCCCGGGTCGGGGTGGCGCAAGATCCAAACCTCCGCCTCACCCTCACCGTGCTGGACGAAAGCTCCGGGGCCTAGGTCGTCCAATGAGATGCCGGTTGCCGCGCCGGCCAGGGCGTGGGCCGCGGGGCCGATCAAGCGCAGGACGTCGACCTGCGCGCTGGCATCGGTGATCCGCACCTCGTCTCCGAACAGGACATAGCGCCGCAGATGCTCGACCACCGCCGCCGCGGCGCCGGGGCCGCTGGTGACCAGGGCCGCGCCCGACTCGGCGGCATGGCAGGCCACCACGTCGACCACGCGCCCGGCGTCGGTGACCACGGCGGTCGCCCGGCCCTCGCCCGGCGCCAGGTCCGCGAGCCGGGCGGTGGACATTCGCTCCAGGAAGCCAAGGCGCTCCGCCCCGGCCAGCCAGACGATGTCGGCCTGGCCGGCGACGTAGCCGGTCGGGTTGGGGTGCGCGCTCATCACCGGGATTATCCGCCGAGGCTGGGGATAGGGCAAGTCGGGCGGGGCGGGTCCGCCCTGAAAAACAAAGCGGGCGACCCATCGGGCCGCCCGTTCAACGCTTCGTTCAACACACCTGTTCAGCACACCTGAGAAAGTTGGCCGTAGTCTACTCCAGCTTCGGGCCAGGCGCTTGACCATGGCCTTTCCCGCCCTGGACCATTGTCTCCCGCGCGGCTGACGGAACGCTGACAGGCGCAATGGGTCGGACGGCACAGCGTCGAATGGCGTTCGCTGCTACCATTACACGCTTGCTTGCGCGGGCTTGGCGTTGAATATCCTGATGAGATAGCGGCGAAGGCCGGTTTTGTGGTAGGCGCGAATTCCATCCGCCAGCCAGACGTCAGATCAGCCGCGCTGATCCAATAGATATTGACGGGGGAAACGTGGCGGAATCGGTATTGGCGGCGGCGCGGGTGATCCTGGAGGCCTGCCCGCCCTTGATCAAGCACCGGGACAAGGCTTACGCCATCCTGGAGCAAAACCTGCAGATCTACACGCGCTTCGACGCGATCAGCATCCCGGACATCCAGGACTCGGCGGAGTTCGGGCGGACCAGCCCGCGCGTGCCGGGCCTGGAGTTCGGCGCCTGGCTGCGCGAGCGGACGGATAGGCCGCTCAACCTGTACAAGGTCAGCGTAGCCTGCACCCAGCCGGCGCTCGAGGCCTGGCTGGCCGAGGCCGGGGCGCTCGGCTGCCGCGACATCTTCATGGTGGGCGGCGACTCCAGCCAGAAGCCGCTGGTGCCGGAGCACCTGTCGGTCGGCCAGGCGACCAAGATCGCCCATCGGCTGGGCTTCCACTGCGGCGGGATCATCATCCCGACCCGCCGGCGCGAGTTCGTCAGCCGCCCGGCGAGCCTGGACGAGCCGGCGCGCATCCAGGACAAGCTGCACACCTGGCAGATGGCCTTCTACTCCACCCAGCTCCTCTACGAAGCCGAGTGGATGGCCTGCCTGCTGCTGGACCTGTGCCGGGCGCTGCCGCCGGAGGACTTCCCCAAGCTCTTCCTGACCTTCTCGCCCTTCGTCTGCGAGGAGGACTTGAACTTCGCGATGCGCGCGCTGGGCGTCTACGTGCCCAGCGACGTCGAGCGCACCTTGCGCGGCGCGCGCAACATGGCCGAGGCGGCCACCGACCAGCTCGTCCTGGTCTGGGAACGCCTGTCGACCTTCGCCGCCGAGATCGGCATCCCCGAGGGCCGCCTGGGCGTCAACGTCGAATACCTGAACTCGAGGAACCCCCGCAACGTCCGCGCCGCCTTCGAGCTGGCGGATGAGTTTGGGCGGCTGCTGGGGGTCACGCCTTGAGGTTCAGCCGCTTCATCACGCCTTCCGGCAGCGCACGGAGCGCCGCCGAGATCGGCCGCCAGTAGCCGGGCACGTAGACCACGTCGCGCCGTCGCTGGATCGCGCGGTAGATCAACGCGCCCGCCTGGTCCGGGCTGGCGAAGAGCGGACCCTTGCGCAAGTGCGCGGTCATCGGCGTGTCGATCGGCCCCGGCTTGATCGTGATCACCGCGACGCCCGCGCGGAACAGCCGGGCGCGCAGGCCCGACAGGAAGGCGTCCAGCGCCGCCTTGCTCGCGCCGTAGTGGTAGTTCGCCCGCCGCCCGCGGTCCCCCGCGACCGACGAGAGCACCGCCAGGCAGCCGTGCCGCTGGAGCTCCAGGACGTTGGCGACCCGCGTCAGGAAGGCGATCGTGCTGGTCGCGTTGGTCGTCCAGGCGTCCAGGGCGACCCCGACGTCGCGCTCGCAGGCCGCCTGGTCCGGCAGCGTCCCCCAGGCGACGAGCACGACGTCGAAACCGCCCAGCGCCGCCTGGGCCGCGGTCAGCAGCTCGACGTGCCGGTCCAGGTCGTTGAAGTCCAGCGCCAGGCTGTCGACCCGCGCCGCGCCGAGCACGCGCAGGTCGTCGGCCACCGCGGCGAGCTTGGCGGGATCGCGGCCGGCCAGGAAGAGCGCCGCGCCCTCGGCCGCGTAGCACCGCGCGGTGGCGTGGGCAATGGCGGACGTGGCGCCCGCGACGAGGACGCGCGCGGGCACGGGTCCATCGGAGCGGGGGTGGTCGGACGTGGCGGACAGGGCGGCGGTCATCGGATGGTTCGGGAAGGCGGGAGATCGCGGGTCATCGGACGGAGACGATGCCCGCGGCCGCCGCCGCGCGCCCATTGGCCGAGGCGGCGATCGGCGGGGCGGCGATCTCCCCCGTCACCCGCCGCCAGAAGCTCGACGAGAACTTGGGATCGATGGTGCGGGCGAAGTCCCGCCACTGCGGGAAGAAGGACTGGAAGGCCGCCGCGGACATCCGCGCGTCCTTGGCGGGGTAGACCGCGCCGCCGGCCTGGAGCACCACGGCGTCGACCTCGTCCAGCAGGCGGAAGATCGCCGGTCCGTTGACGGGCATGTCGACCGCAAGGGTCACGCCGGCGCGCGGGAAGGACATCAGGCCGGGCGATTGAATGTCGCCGAAGACCTTGCCGACCACGAAGTAGGCGCTCTTCGACGCCGCGATCCGGTCGAGGATCTCCGTGACCACCGCCAAGCCGTCGGAATGCGGCACGACGCACTGATACTGCAGGAAGCCGCGCTTGCCGTAGGTGCGGTTCCAGTTGTGGACGATGTCCAGCGGGTAGAAGAACGCGTCGTAGCCGGCGTAGGCCCGCGCCGGCTTGAACCCCTGGACGGTGTAGACCGCGTGGTTGAACAGGTAGAGCGAAAAGGGGTTGAGCACGAACGAGGGCATGTCCAGCGGCAGCCGGAGCGGCGAGGCGTGCGCGCCCTTCCAGGTGCCATCACCTCGGGCGTGGTTGCCGCCGAGGAAGGTCCCGCGGCCCAGGTTCCGCCCGCGCGAGAGTCCGTCGATCCATCCGGCGGTGTACTCGTCGTGCGCATCCGCCGCGGCCGATAGCTCGAAGAAGTCGCGCAGCTTCGAGAAGCGGCTGGTCGACAGCTCGATCTGCGGGCCGGGGATGGCCTTGAGCTTGAACTCGGCCCACAGGATCAGCCCGGTCAACCCCAGGCCGCCGATCGTCGCCCGGAACAGCTCGGCGTTCTCGGTCGGCGTGCAGAGGTGGCGGCTGCCGTCCGAGCGCACCAGCTCGAAGGCGGTGACGTGCCGGCCGAAGGTGCCGGCGCGGTGGTGGTTCTTGCCGTGGACGTCGTTGGCGATGGCGCCGCCGACCGAGACGAACTTGGTGCCCGGCGTCACCGGCAGGAACCAGCCGCGCGGGACGACCAGGTTGAGGATCTCGGCGAAGCTGACGCCGGCCTCGCAGCGCAGGATGCCGGCCTGGTCGTCGAAGGCGATAAAGCGCGCCAGAGGGCCCGTGTCCAGCAAGGTCCCCCCCTCGTTGAGGCAGACGTCGCCATAGCTGCGACCCATCGCGAAGGGCAGCACCGTGCCCTCGATCGCGTCGAGCCGTGGCGGGTCGTCGCGCCAGCGGACGGGGACGGCGCCGCGGTGGGTGACGCGCGGGTAGTGACCCCAGGAGCGGTAGGACTGGAGTGGGTTCATCGGGCGAAGATTATAGACGGTGCAAGCGGAGGCGTCGATTCGCGGAGGGCGGCGATGCTGTCACGCGAAGGGCGCGAAGGAGGGGCAGGAAGCCAGGCGTGGCCTCCGGAGCGCGGGATTCCAGAATCGACGCGCCTAGGGGGAAGAGGATTGCAGGCGTGCGCCGGGATGTGCTGGTCACCCTACCTCGGGCAAAAAAAACACCTGCTAACCTGCATGGCGCCAAAGTCTTTCAACCTGCGTGAAGCAGGTGGGTGCCTGCCGAGCGTCCCGGCTGTAACAGCCGGCCGACCGGTTTGAAACCTGGTCAAGACGCGTTGCGAGCGGGGCTCCCGCGATGAAAGTGTTGGTTGACGACGTATAATGCGCCACACAGGCAGCAGGAGGCTACACAATACCAGATTCGCCGGGATTGCGCAAGTCGCGACCCGGCCCCCGCTCGCACATGGGCTTCCTGCGCCTCCTTCGCGCTCTTCGCGCCTTCGCGTGACAGCATCCCCGCCCCCGCGTAACATCCCGCCGCCTCCCGCGTTAATCCCAATCACCTGGGGAGAGGCCATCGTCCTCCACCCGGACGTCGCGAGACCGTCCCCCGAGCTCGTTCATCCGCATATTCCCAACCAAAGCCATCGGAGTGCCCGAGCCAGGCTTCTCGGTCTGACCGGCGCCGTCCTGCCAGGCGATCGAGAGCCGAGCTCCGGCGCATCTCCAGTCCCCTGCGAGACCTCGCAAAAGAGAGGAGAAACCGCCATGCGTACCATTCGAGCGGTGTTCGCCCTGGGGCTTGTCGCGGCGGTGATTGCCCTGGCGGGCGCCAGCCTTGGCGCCTTCGACGGGCAGCACCGCGCCGCGGCGGCGCCGGCGCGCACCCCCCTGCAGCAAGGCGTCAACGCCAGTGGCATCGTCACCACCGGCAGCGGCACCTGCTTCCCCGACGCCGTGCTGGTCGACTGCAACGGCAACGTCGTTCGCCAGCTCAAGGGGCCCGGCGGCGCCGGGTTCTTCACACCTTACCTCAACCGCTGGGTAGACGTCAACGGCGCCGAGCAGAACTGCGGCGGCACCAACACCTACCTCCAGGTCGTCACCATCCAGCCGGCCCAGAATCCCTGCGGGGGCGGCGGCCAGCCGACCATGCCGCCCCCACCGGGCGCCACCGCCACGCCGCTCCCGCCGCCGGGGCCGACCATCACGCCGGGCGGGCCGGCCAATCTGGCGCTCGGGCGGCCGGTCGTCGCCTCGTCCTCCCAGGCCGGCTACCCGCCGGAGTACGCGGTCGACGGCAACATGGCCAGCTATTGGGCCTCCAACCCCGGCCGCTACCCGTCCTACGCGCAAAACCAGCAGTGGATCTACGTCGATCTCGGCTCGCCGCAGCGCATGGAGGCCATGCGCGTGCACTGGAACGGCCAGCGCTACGCGCGCAGCTACGGCGTGTACATGTGGCACGACTCCTGCCGCGGCTGGTGCTACCTCGGCTCGACCAACGTGGCCAACGGCGGCGAGGACACCTGGACCGCGCGCGGCACCATCGAGGGCCAGTACTTCATGCTGTGGCTGGTCAACCCCTACCTCGGCGGCAACGGCTACGAGATCCTGGAATGGGAGATCTTCGGCCCGGGCTCCGTGCCGGTGCAGGGGACCAACGTCGCGCTGGGCAAGGCGGCGACCGCCTTCAGCCAGGCGCCGGGCTTCGAGGCCGGCCTGGCCACGGACGGCAACCCGGCCACCGAATGGCATTCGGCGGGCGGCGTCCCGACCTGGATCTACGTCGACCTCGGCACGCCGACCGACATCGACCGCGTGATCCTACGCTGGGCGGCCGGCATGCACGCGACGCGCTATGTGATGTACATCTGGGACGACCGCTACCTGCCCGCGCGCTGGACCGCGGTCTACAGCCGGACCAACGGCGGCGGCGGTGACGAGACGATCACCTTCTGGCGCGTCCGGACGCGCTATGTGATGCTCTACGCGACCGCCGGCGCGGCCCCGGACATCGGCCTGCGCGAGTTCGAGGTCTACAACTACGTCGCCGGCTCGCCCAGCCCGCCCAGCCTGCCACCGCCGCCGGTTCCTTTCGGGCAGGTGCAGCTCCAGGGCACAGTGGGCGCCGGCCAGGCCAAGCTCCCGGCAGCCGAGGCCCGCCGCCGCTTCGAGGCGCAGGGCCGCCCGGCGGTGGTCCCGTCGGGCATGGACATGATGGCACCCGGCCAGCTCCAGCGCGACCTGGCGACCATGGGCCTGAAGGGCGCCCAGGGCGTGGACGGCGTGACGCTGCCGGAGATCGGCGGGGGTGCGCGGCCGGACGTGGTTCGGGACGCGCGCGACTAGAGCGACCACGTTGCGGAATTCGTAGGGGCAGCCCTTGTGGCTGCCCCTACCGCCCCCCCGTCCCCACCAACACCACGTCTGCCGCCGGGGCGTAGCGGCTCTCGAAGCTGTCGGTTCCGACGACCTCGCCGGCGCGGGTCACCTCTCGGCCGGCGACGGCGCGCGCGCCTTCGCGGGCCCAGGCGACCTGGACCTCCTGGCCGGCTGGCAAGCGTGGATCGCGGCGGGTGATCGTCGGCGCGGCCGGGCTGATGTCGGTGACCGTCGGGCCGACCAGGCGGGCGATGCGGCCGGTGGGCGGGGCATACAGCTTCCAGACCAACACGCCGCGCTCGACGTCGATCTCGCTCTGGATCAGCAGGTAACCGCCGGTGTCGTTGACGAACTGGAGGTCGATCTCGGGCGGCTCCACCGAGGCGTCCAGCCCGACGGGCGGCTCCAGCCAGCCGATGCGGCGCGGCGGCGCGTGGCGCTCGGTGATCGGCAGGCCGGCCCAGAACGCGGCGCGCAAGGCGGTGGTGGCGACCTGGGCCAGGCCGCCGGCCAGGTCATATGACTCGGCGTCGGTCGGGCCGCGGATGCCGGTCATGTCAAAGCCGGCCTCGGCGCTGACCGGGCCGAGGTAGCGGTTGAAGGAGAAGGTCTGGTCCGGCGCCAGGGTCACGCCGTCGAAGCGGCTCGCCAGCACCAGCAGGTTGGCGATCCGGCCCGGTGGCGAGCCGCCGAAGCTGGTCGAGACCTGGTAGATCGGCTCGATCGTCTCGTTGAGCTCGGCCGCTAGGTCGTCGCGCACCGTAGCCGAGGTGAGCCGCGCGGCGAGCTCGCCCACGCGCTGCTCGGTGTAGGCGGTGCGGATCACGTTGTCGACCGACTGTTCGAGGTCCAGCGCGACCGCCGCCCGGCTGGGGCTGGTAGCGACGACCCGCCCGGTCTGCGGGCTGAAGCCATAGCGCGCGTCCTGGCTCGGGTGGTCGATCGCGGCCGCCTTGGGCGCCAGCCAGGTGCGGATCGCGTCGCGGTCGGCGACGATCGAGGGCACCAGGTCGCCCGCTTCGTTCGGGACGTCCTTGAGCGCGATCCACGTCGTGAGCTGGTCCAGGCCGATGGGGTAGGCCTGGCCCTCGCGCCAGGTCATGGTGATCGGCCCGGAGCTGATGACCCGCCAGGCCTCGGCGACGTCGGTGACATCGGACACGCGCGCGGCGGTGCCGGCCAGGACGATGCCCAGGGTGTCGGTCACCGGCCGGCGCGCCAGGCCGCCCAGGGCGGCGAGCGTGGCCTCGATGTCCAGCGTCCGCCCGCTGATCGCGGGCAGCGCGAAGATATCACCTTCACGCTCGGTGATCGACGCGTCCCTGGGGGGAACGTTGACCTCGGGCGCGAGCTCGGTCAGGACCTGCCGCGTCTGGTCCGCGTCGATCTCGAACCCATCCGGCGCGATGTCTTGCCGTTCGGACCAGCGCAGTCGAAGGAGGTCGACGAGCTGGCCGAAGGAGCCGGAGGCATCGACCCGCCCGACCGCCAGCGCCGCCGCGGCGACCGCAGTGGGATCGACCGCCAGCCCGAAGTCCGCCGGCGTGTAGGACCAGGCGCGGTCGGACTCGGGATCGCGCAAGACCAGGCTGTCGCCGAAGACGCCGGGCAGGGCGCTCCGGAGCCTGGCCGCGGCTTCCTCCGGCGTCAGCCCGCCCAGGTCGACGCCGGCGGCCGTCACACCCGGGTAGATCCGGCCGGCATACCAGCGACTGTAGAGCCAGGGCGCGGCGAGGACCAGCAGGAACAGACCGATACCGATGGCGAGCGCGACGAGGGCGAGGGGGCGGCGATTGGCTGAAGGCATGGGGTATTTCCGCAGTTTCTCAAGATGGGGATGATCGGGGAATGATAGCAGTGTCGGTTTACCACGCGTCAGGCTGACAGCAGCCTGGCGAATGGAATTCGCTGCTACCATTACGAAGCCCGCCTGCGCGGGCTGGGCGCCGAACGCTCACGTGAATAGCCGGCGAAGGCCGGCTTTGTGATGGTAGGCGCGAATTCTATTCGCCGGCCCATGCCGGGGAAGACGAATTCGTTCAAGCGACGGCTCGCGCGCGCCTGACATCCAACCATGACGCGATCGCAGCCCCCGCCATCCCCCCTCGCTTCCACGCCCGCGCAGCCACTGCGCGAGGTCGCCGCGCTATTCCTCAAGCTCGGGGCGACCGCGTTCGGCGGGCCGGCGGCGCACATCGCGATGATGCGCCAGGAAGTCGTCGCGCGCCGGCGATGGGTCGACGAGCAGCATTTTCTGGACCTGCTGGGCGCGACCAACCTGATCCCCGGCCCCAACTCCACCGAGATGGCGATCCACCTCGGCTACCTGCGCGCCGGCTGGCGCGGGCTGGTCGTGGCCGGCGCCTGCTTCATCGGGCCGGCGATGCTGATCGTCATGGCCTTGGCCGCGCTCTACGTCCGCTACAGCGCCACGCCCGCCGCCGGCTGGCTGCTCGCCGGCATCACGCCGGTGGTCATCGTGATCATAGCCCAGGCGGCCTGGGAGCTGGGCAAGAAGGCGGTCAAGGGCCCGCTGACCGGCGCGGTCGGCCTCGCCGCGCTGCTCCTGGCCCTGGCCGGCTTCAACGAGATCGCGCTGATCTTCGCCGGCGGGCTGGTGGTGATGGTCGCCGCCGGCCTCCGGCGGTGGCGTGGGACCGGCGCGGCGATGCTTGTCGCCCCTCTCGGCGGCTGGCCCGGTACCGGGTTGTTCCGGACCGCGATCGCTACGGCGGCCGTCTTGTCACCGCTGGGCGCCGCCGCCGCGGCCGCCGTGGCCTTCAGCCTGTGGCAGCTCTTTCTCTCGTGCCTGAAGATCGGCGCGGTGCTCTACGGCAGCGGCTACGTGCTGGTCGCCCTGCTGCAAGCGGAGTTCGTCGACCGACTGGGCTGGCTGACGCAGCAGCAGCTCGTCGACGCGATCACGGTCGGGCAGATCACGCCCGGTCCGCTGTTCACTTCGGCGACCTTCGTCGGCTACCTCATGGCCGGCGTGCCCGGCGCGGTGGTGGCGACAGTCGGGATCTTCCTGCCTTCGTTCCTGTTCGTCGCCGCCAGCAACCCACTGGTCCCGCGCCTGCGCCGCTCGCCCTGGTTCGGCGCGCTGCTGGACGGCGTCAACGTCGCCTCGCTCGGCTTGATCATCGCGGTCACCCTGGGCCTGGCGCGGAGCTACTTGGCGGACCCGCCGGGCCTGGCGATCGCCCTGGTCGCCGCGATCCTGCTCTTCCGCTTCGGCGTCGGCTCGACCTGGCTGGTGCTGTTGGGAGCGGCAGCCGGCGCGGCCGTGATGTGGCTGGGGCTGGGTTGAGACCGTCGCTCAGCGGTGTTGGTCGACCAGGATCGGGTTGCCGTCGGGATCCACGACCACGAAGCTGGCGGGGCCGGTCGTGCTCTCGTCGGCCTCGCTGACGAAGGCCATGCCTTGGGCCTTGAGCTGGCGCTGGAGCTCGCGGATGTCGGTGAACTGTTCCAGATTGTGAGCGTCCTGATCCCAGCCGGGATTGAAGGTCAGCATGTTGCGGTCGAACATGCCCTGGAACAGGCCGATGATGTGATCGCCGTTTTTCAGGATCAGCCAGTTGTCGTCGATGTTGCCGCCCAGGGGCTTGAAGCCGAGCTTCTCGTAGAACGCATTCGAGGCGTGGATGTCCTTGACCGTGAGGCTGATTGAGAAGGCACCGAGTTGCATGGGGTGAGACTCCTTTCGTGGTGAGCCGGGCAGTATACCCAGCCGCGCTGAATCGGCAAGGCTGAGTGGCCGCCAGAGTCCCGGGGATCGCGCCGCCCGGACGCCCCTACTCCGGCGACTCCGGCTCGCGCCGCACGCGGAACTCCCCCACCTCCGCCGCCGCGTCCGGATCGTCGCCGAGCGGCAGGCGCTGGCCGTCGCGCCAGTCGTACCAGCCCAGACGCAGGAAGGTCGAGCCTTCCGGCGCGTCCGCGGCGATCGGGATCGGGATCGACTGCACGATGTGCTCGCCGGGCTGCCACTGGTCCGTCGTGTAGCTGCCATCCAGCGGCGGTCCGTCGAACTGGCCGATCGTCCGGTCCTCGGCCCGCGACACGACGTGGATGAACTGGTTCATGTCGAGGTCGGTCGGTGCCAGCGCCAGCCAATCCAGCGTGACCGTGATCGTCCCGCCTGGCGCGACGACGTCAGGCTGGATCCGGAGCTGTTCCAAACGGAAGCGGTCCGAGAACGCCGCGTGGAGAAACCGCGTGCCCGGAATGGGCGGCCAGGTGCCGTAGATGATGCGCCCTGCCAAGGCCTGCGGGAACTCGAACACGATCAGCGACAGGGCCTCGTGATCGTCGCGCAAGTCGCGACGTATCGCATCCGGCCAGCGCACGCCGAAATCATCAGCGGCATCGGCCTCCACGGGATCGAAGACATAGCGGACGCCAGCGGGCCGGCCTTCGGTCGCGGGCAGCACCAGCCCCGCCCGCATGTCGAAGGAGCGCGGCGGCGCTGCCGTGTTCAGGAAGCGGATCACCGACTGCTGCCACAGCGCGGGCGACACGTAGGTCGGCCCCTCGGCCGCGACGTCCCGCAGCAGCAGCCCGCGCTCCACCGCCGCGCCGTTGAAGGCGTCGTAGACCTCCGGGCGCGGGGCGTAGCGGTAGAAGTAGTCGTAGGTCGTGATCGCCAGGGACGCGGCCAGGGTCAGGCCGATCAGGGCGTTGCCCCACAGCGGTCCGGGCCCCCAAGGCGGCAGGTTGCGCCGGGAGAGTCCCAGCGCCATGCGGTCCAGCCCCAGCGCCGGCAGCAGGAACAGCACCGGCCAGGTGCCGGTCAGGCGGACGTAGTTCGGCGCGCCGACGCTGAGCCAGGAGGGCGCAAGGGTCACCCCCAGGGTCACCACCAGCAGCACCGCCGCCCTCTGGCGCCGGCGGCCGGGGCGGCCGAGGAGCATCCAGCCCAGGACGGCGACGCCGGCCAGGAAGGCCAGGGCGGAGAGCGGATCGCCGAAGACCGGCCGATGCCGGAGGTTGTGGTACCAGGAGCCGTCGCCCTTCCAGAACGGCGTCCGCAGCAAGTTCCACGCGTTGGACGCGAGCAGGCCGGTCAGGTCACCCTCGTTGACCTCGGGATTGAAGGCGGAGACCTGATCCGCGCGGTAGGCGAGCAGCTCGGGATGCCGGCGGAAGTAGTCGATCTGCGGCAGGGCGAGGAGCAGGGCGATGGCGAGCGCGATCCCCAGGTGCGCCAGCACGCGCGGCCGGCGCTCGCGGACCAGCACCCACAGCGCGGAGAGGACGAGGATCGCGGGCAGCAGCCGCCCGGTCAGGTGGGTATAGACCGCGGCGGCGAGGAAGGTCCCGGTCAGGAGCGCGAACAGGCGGGACCGGCGGTCGCCATCCAGCACCTTCCACCAGGCCCAGAGCATCAGGGCGATCCAGAACGGCAGCAGCCCCGCCCGCAGGGCATAGCGCGCCTGGGCCACCGGCCAGAAGGTGAAGGCGACGAAGGCCGCGCTGAGCAGGGCGACGCGGCGCGCGCGGGAAAGCGGCAGGCCGCGGGCGAAGACGTACTGGCCGAGGATGACCAGCACGCCCGCGACCACGCCGGTCAGGCGCACGGCGGCGATCGTCGGGCCGAAGGCGGCGACGAGCAGCGCCATGAGGTACATCAGCAGCGGCTCGCGCCCGTTGTTGCGTTCCAGGAACACCGGCCGCGCGCCGTCGATGATCCGCAGCGCGTCCAAGGTGTTGTGCCCTTCGTCGGGATGCAGGCCGAAGGGGATGTCGCCGATCCGAACCACGCGGAGCAGGAAGCCGATGCCGAGGATGGCGGCCAGGGCGAGAGCCGTGCGGTACGCGGGCGGTAGCTCCCGGACGCGTGCGACCATGCTCATCGCCCGCCCCGGCTCGCCGCCTGGGTGCGCGGGTTTCCGGCCCGCACGATCGGCGCGATGAAGGCATTTCCAGCGGCGGGGCCATGCGGGCTGGAGACCCGCGCACCCAGGGCCCCGCTCACCTCGCCTCCACCGGCACCGGCTTGAGGCGGAACACGGTGTCGTCGCTGACCTCAAGGCGCTCGCCGCTGGCCAGGTCGTACCAGCCGACCTGGACCGTGACCGGGCCGGCGGCGCCCTCGGCCAGCACTGGCTCGAAGCGGTCGATGATCGTTTCGCCCGGCTGCCAGCGGCTAGTCGGGTAGCTCGCGCCGCCCGGCTCGCGGTCGGCCTGGCCCAGCGGCTCGCCGTGGGGGCCGACGAGGTGGACGAAGGTGGTCCAGTTGCGCTTCGTCGGCTCGAGCGACTGCCAGACCAGGGTGATCGGCAGCGGCTTGCCCGGCCGGGCCGGGCCGATGCGGTAGCCGGCCAGGTCGATCATCCCGCCGAAGC
>CAZCJG010000106.1:0-13026 GCA_964498575.1 uncultured Anaerolineales bacterium
GAGAGCGGGCGGCTCGGCCGCAAGACCGGGCTCGGCTACTACGACGACGCGGACCCGGAGTTATCCCGGCGGACTTGGCATAATCTCGGCAGACCAAGCATGATCTCGGCAGACCAAGCATGATCTCGGCGGACCAAGCATGATCTCGATCGACGTCTTCCTGGACCACACCTCCCCCTTCTCGTACATGACTTTCAGCGCCGTCCGGCGCGTGATGGCGGCTGCGACCACCCCGGCGATCGCCGTCACCTGGCGCCCTTTGCCGATCGCCGGCGGCGGCCCCTACCTTTCCCCCGCCGAGGCCGCCATGCACGCCGCCCGGCAGTCCGCCGAATGGCCGCAGGTCCAGGCGCTCGCGGCCGCCCGCTACGCGCTATCGCTCCGCCCCCCGCTCTGGGGCATGGACGCGACCGCCCCCGCCGCGGCCGCCCACTGGGTCCGCCGCGTCAGCCCCGACGCCGAGGCCGACTTCCACCAGGCGGTCTTCACCGCGGCCTTCGAGACCGAGCCGAACAGCGGTCACCTGCCAAGTCCCGAGTCGGCCGACAGCACCACAAGTCCGAGCTCGCCCGTCCACAACCCATCCACCCCACCCCTCGACATCGGCGATCCCGCCGTCCTGATGGCCATCGCCCGCTCCCTCGGCCTCGATCCATCCGGTCTCGAGGAATGCCTGACCACCGGCGCGATGCAGCCCGCCCTCGCCGCCGACGCCGCCTTCGCCGAGGAGCACGGCGTGACCGCCGTCCCCGCCATCCTCGTCGCCGGCAGCCACCTCCTCCTCGGCGCCCAACCCGAAGCCGTCCTCCGCACCACGATCGCCCAGTTCGAGTCGCGACCCGCCATTCAGAACGCCTCCGAGGTGATCCCGTGCGCCTGATCATCCTAGGCGAACCCACCCACTCCCTCGCCGCCGACCTCATCTCCCGCTTTACCGCCTCCGGCGCCGAGGTGGTCGCCGCGCCTGAGGGAGACGAGGGCATCGCCGCGTTCCTGGACGCCGCGCACGGGGCGGACGCGGGGATCGACTTTTGCGTGCCGGTCGACGAGGTCAAGCGCCGCTGCCTGGCACTTCTGGACCGCAGCCTCCCCGCCGGCGCACCGCTCATCACCTGCTGCCACGCAGCCGGCGCGACCGCGCTCGCCGCCGGCTGCGCGCACCCCGACGAGGTCGCCGGCTTCGCGCTGCTGCCGCCCTGGGAAGGCCGATCGACCGTAGAATGCGCCCGCGCGCTGCAAACCAGCGACGCGACGGTCTCCGCGGTGGAAGCCGTGTGGCGTGCCATCGACCTCGAACCCGTCTGGGTCGGCGACTCCGCCGGCCTGGTCCTGCCCCGCATCGTCGCCTGCCTGGCCAACGAAGCCTACTTCGCCCTGATGGAGCGCGCCGCCGGCGCCGAGGACATCGACCGCGCGATGATGCTCGGCACGCGCTATCCCCGCGGCCCGCTGGCCTGGGCGGAGCTCATCGGGTCGGACCACGTCCTCGCGACGCTCGACGCGCTGGCGGCGGAGCAGGGGGACGACCGCTATCGGGCGGCGCCGCTGCTGCGGCGGATGGTCGCGGCGGGCTGATGGACGGCGGGATGTCGGATCTGCCGGACTACAGTGGATTGGCGACTTATTTCTACCTCTACCTTGGACGTTTGATGACTGTCGGCGCCTTTATCTTTTTGGCGCTCGCGATCGAAGTGAAGTATCGGCTGATGAGCAAGGACAACCATGGACCTCAAGAATAAAACCGCCCTCGTCCTCGGCGGCGCCGGCTTGGTCGGCCGGGCCGTCTGCCGCGAGCTGATCCGCGCCGAGGTCGGCACCATTCTGGTCGGCGGGCTGACCGAGGACGAGGCGCGCGAGGCGATCGCAGAGATCCAGCCGCGGCCGGGCGAGGGCGGGACGGCGCTCATCCCGATCTGGGGCAACGTCTTCGTTCGCGAGTCGCTGGCCCTTGCGTCGCCCGGCGAGCTGCGGACCGATCACGCGATCCGCTCGCGGCTGCTGCACGACGCGCTGGACGAGCTGACACCGGAGGTCTACCAAGCCTCGCACCTGGTCCAGCTCGTCCTCGGCACGAGCGCGATGGCGCCGGGACAGAGGCCGCACCTCGTCGTCGACGCGGTCAACACCGCCACAGCCCTGGCCTACGGCGGGCTCTACGACACGATTCGGCGCGTCCTGGTCAAACGCCACGCCGCCGACAGCGGCGGACTGCTCGAAGAAGTCGACGAGATGCTCGCCGCCTTCGCCATCCCCTGGCTGGTGCGCCACGTCCAGCTCATCAGCCAGGCGATGATCGAAGCGCATACCCAAGTTTATGTCAAGATCGGCACGACCGGCACCGGCGGCATGGGCCTGAACATCCCCTACACGCACGGCGAGGAGAAGCCCAGCCGCGTCCTGCTCTCCAAATCCGCCCTGGCCGGCGCGCATTCGATGCTGCTGCTCCTCCTGGCGCGGACGCCCGGCGCGCCGGCGGTCAAGGAGATCAAGCCGGCCGCCTCGATCACCTGGAAGCGCATCGGCTACGGGCCGATCACCCAGCGCCGCGCCCCGATGCGGCTCTACGACTGCCGGCCGGAGCAGGCGCTGACCCTGGAGGCGGGCGCGACCTTCAGCGGCGAGGGCGCGGGCGAGGCCGTCGGGGGAGCGCTGGAGAGCGTCTTCATCGACACCGGCGAGAACGGCCTGTTCAGCCTGGCCGAGTACACCGCGATCACCGCCCTCGGCCAAATGGAGGCGGTGACGCCCGAGGAGATCGCAACCACCGTGCTGCGTGAGGTCCGCGGCGCGACCACCGGCAACGACGTTGTCGCCGCGCTGGACAGCACGGTGATGGGCCCGAGCTACCGCGCCGGCGTCCTGCGCCAGCACGCGATCGACGAGGCGCGCGCGCTGGCCGCGGCGCACGGCGTGCCCTCGGTCGCGTTCGAGATCCTCGGGCCGCCGCGCCTGTCCAAGCTGCTTTACGAGGGCGAATTCCTGCGCCTGGCGTTCGAGACACTGGAAGCGCTGGCCGCGGCCGAGCCGGAGGCGATCGCCGCGCGATGGGAAGCCGCGGTGCTGGAGAGCGACGCGGTCCGCCGCGCCACGGTATCGGTCGGCATCCCCATCCTGATGCGCGACGGCCGGACCCTGCTGTGTGCCTCGCGCGGCCTGCACCAGCACCGCTGGGAACGACCGGGCTGGGAAGTCGGTCCCGAGCAGATCGAGCGCTGGGCGCACGCGGAGTGGATCGACCTGCGCCTGGCCAACGCTGCGCTGTGGCGCGAGCGGGCGCGGAAGATCCTGGCCAAGCAGGCCGACGAGGCTGCCAGCGGTATCACCTCGTCCCAGCTCAACCGCCGCTTCAAGAGCGGGGCCTTCGACATCGGCGAGATCGCGGCGTGGATCTTCATCGACGAGGACGCGGGGGCGCGGATCTAGACGAGGAAAGTTTCAGCCAAGCCTGGGAAGACGAAGCCGATGCCCTCTACGACTACCTTTGAGCGCTGGAAGGTCGTTGTGGCCGAGTCTACCGCGGGCTGGATGACTACCGCAGCAAGATCACCCAAATCGTATCGTCGCTGGCATGCCGGTAGGCGACGTGGTGGCCGTCCGGCGACACCGTCCACTCGGCGCCGGCGATGCGCAGCGGGCGGGAGTCCGGATGGCCGGGATCGACCAGGATCTCGGCCTCCCCGGTCGCGGCGTCGACCTGCCACAGCGCCATGCTGGCGTGGCCAGGCGCCTGGGGCACCACGAGCAGGCGGTCGGCGTCGCGCCATCGGAAGCCGCCGGTGAGCGCGTCGTCCAGGCGCTGCGGCGGGGCATTGAACAGGGTCGAAACGACGAAGATCCCGTTGTTCTCCGGCTTGGGGTCGAAGGCGCGCAAGTAGGCGATCCACTTGCCGCCCGGACTGAGCCGCGCCGATCGCAAGCGGCCCAAGAGCGCCCCCGCCGCGTCCGGCGCCACGGTCAGACCGGCGGGCGTCGGCGTCGGCGCGCCGGGCTGGGAGGTCGCCGGCATGGCAGGTGACGCTGTCGGGGTCAGTGCGGTGGGCGCCATTGTCTGGGTCGGCACGGCGGGTGACGCGGTCGGGATCATGCTCTCGCCACCGCCTGGGACTATCGACTGGGCGAAGGGATCGAAGCGGATCAAGCTCGGCTGATCGGCGTCCCCGCTCGTCAGCGCCATCAGCCACACGCCGTCGGCGGTCCAGCCCGACAGCGTGTAACGTTCGGGTGCGCGAACGTCCCGCGCCGCGCCGGTCTCCAGGTCGACGAGCCCGTGCCGCACCGGGGGCGGCGTGTCGCCGGGGATGAAGCGCCCGGTTTGGACGACCGTCGCCACATCCCGCCCGTTCGGCGCGAGCGCGAGCCAGCCGTCGGAACCGAGCTCGAAGGTCCACTTCCGGCCGTCGGCGGCGCGCCACAGCTCGGTCGTGTCGCCGACTCGCGTCGAGGTGAAAGCCCCGCCCGCGAAGATCGCCGCCGGCTGCCCGCCGACGAAGGCCGGCGCTGCACCTTCCACCGGCACGCCGTAGACGCCCGGCGGTCCCTCCGCCGGCGCGTACCAGAACAGGACGCGCTTGCTGTCGGCGCTCCAGAAAGGCAGCGGGCAGCAGCCCTGTTCGGTCGCGCGCCACATCGGCGGCGGGGACTCCGGCGCCTGCTCCGTGGCGACCGCAGCCGGCACGACCAGGGTACCCATCAGCAACGCCGTGTCGCGCGTCGGCGTCGCCTCCGGCATGGGCGTACCGCGCGGGCCGCGCGACGCCGCAATCGCGAGCACCGCCGCGGTTCCGATCACCGCGACGATCAACCCGGCGGCGAGCCACCAGCGGCGGGTCGGCTGAGTCACCACCGCGATCCTCGCCCGGCCGGCGCGCCTAGCATGCGCCGAGCACGCACGCGGTGTCCGCCCGGTCAGCCGGCCAGGCACGGGCATAATCGTTGAGTCGTGGGCCGCCGAAGCGCACGTCCGGCTGGTCCTCCGGCCGCACCCAGCGCAGGGGCTGGTCCAGGTCGCGGGCGAAGCTGACGTCCGAATACGAGCCGAGCAGCATCAGCGCGTCCCAGTCGGCCTCGATCCAGGGAACTGGGTTGTAGGCCGTCCGGTAATCCGGGCTGCGCAGCTCGACGTGCAGGTGCGGCCGCGAGTCGCAGGTCAGGTCGGGGTCGCCGGTCACCGCGATCGGCTGCCCGCGGGCGACGGGCTGGCCGGGCACGAGGTCCGGCCGCCGGAGCAAGTGCCCGTAGAGGGCGACGAGCTCGAGATCCGGCGCATTCGGGACCGGGTAGCGGACGATCAGGTTGTGCGGCCCCGAACCGCGCGCAAGGAGGTCCGGCTGGACGACGACGCCGTCGCCGATCGACACCACCGGCGTGCCACAGGGCGCGGAGAAGTCCAGCCCGAAGTGCAGCCCCTGCCCGGCGGCATACCAGACATCACCCAGGAAGTAGGCGCCGGTCGTGTTGCCGTAGAGCTGCCCCAGCAACCAGGTCGATGGCCCGGGTGCCAGGTCGAAGGGCAAGCCGAAGGGAGCCTCGGCGGGCGGCGCGGCGGAGATCGGCGATCGGGTCGCCAGCGCAAAGAGAAGGATCAGCGTCAGGATCGCTCCTACGAGCCAAGCTGCCCAGGCCGGCCAGGCCGTGCCCCAGGCGGTATGGCGCCGGGGGCGCGGAGTGGACGGCTGGCGGGGATCAAGACGATGGCGGTTATGAAACTCTACACACATTTCGGGGGAAGTGCCTCGGAATCAGGGGAATGGTCACCGTCCAACGACGATCGGCAGGCGCCGTAACTATAGCCCGCCTCGCCGCCGGGCGGCATGCTATGCCGTTGAAGGGGTGCAGCAACTGGCCGCCAGCCCGAGCTGCTACGGCTGCACATTCCAGCATGCGGCGGCCGACTTCCCGACACTCGATCATCCCGGCCACCGGGTGGCGCTGGCGCACAAGCAGGCGGTGCTCGCGCGGCTGGGTGGGTTGGCCGCGGCCGCGGGCGCACCCAACCCCGATACTCTGGCGGCGCAGCTGTTACTGCTGATGGACGGCGCGTTTGTGGCGACGCGGATGTTCGGCCCCGCCAACCCCGCCGCGCACGTGGCGCAGGCCGCGGCCGCGCTGATCGCCGCGCAACTGCCACAGCCGTGAGGCAACGATTGCCGGATGTTCGGAAATGCAGCTCCGTCCCTTGTTCACTGACGGACTCCAGTCTTAAGCGGACGCATGCTCAGGCGAGCGCCCAGCACCAGGCCCACTCCGGCTCGACACGGATCTCGGCGCAGGTGCCGCAGATCCCGGCGACCCGACCCTCGGGCCTACTCTCGTGCCACCCAAGGAAGAAGCACCCGCCATTCCCGCTCCCCCGCCCGCCACTGGGCCACCGTCGCGTGGCCGCCCGCTTGCGGCAGCGCCACGTCGATCGCGCTGACGTCGGTGAAGGTCCACGGACCGCGCGGCGAGAGATCGGAGGCCAGGAGCGCGAAGCGGCCCGCGGTGTCCGAGCGCAGGTCGAAGTAGTCGAAGTAGTCCGGCGTATCGTGGCGGAACGCCAGGCCGAGCCTCAGCCCGCGATCCGGCGGCGCATGGCCCTGGATGCCGACCTCCGGGCTGTAGTCGAAGCTCAGCGGCTCGACGGTCAGCGCGGCCCGGTCAGCGCCCGCGACCAGGTCGACGCGGTCATTGGGATTCAGCCGGACGCTGGGATCAGACCCGCCGCCCAGCCGCAGCTCGAAGTGCCCCCGATCATCCGCGGTCACGTTCGCCTCGTATCGCAGGGTCCCGTCCGGCGCGCTGAGCAGCACCTGCACCGAGGCGCCCGGCGCGGACCTGCCGACCAGGCGGTCGGTGCCGACGTAGGCCAGACCCGATAGCGGTAGGTGGACCGCGCGGTAGGTGCGATGCCCGTCGGGGCTGTAGGTCGCTGCATCTATGCCGGTGGCGAGGTACTTCTGGTCCCACGGTAGCACGCGCGACCACATGCCATCGTCGCCGGCGCGCACCACGGCGTCGCCGGAGTGGCGCACGCCACCGGTCAGCTCGCGCCAGACCTCCCCGTCGTCACCCGCCAAGCAGGTGCGGGCGGGGAAGTAGACCTCGAAGACGGCTTTCGGTAACACGCGCGCGGAGATCTGTCCGGTCGCCGGGTCGAACTCGACCTCCAGCGGCCCGAGCGCCAGCTCCGCCGCCACGCCGCCGATATCCGCGCTCGCACGCATGCCCTGGGCGGTGCGGACCGCCCTTCCGGCGGTGTCGGCGAGGCGGAGGTCGAAAAAGCCCTCCGCGTCCGCCCGCCCGGCCGCCCGCGCGATCTCCCGGCCCGCGGCATCGTGCAGGCTGATCACCACCCGGCTATGCGGATGGCCGATGCCGCACACCGCGCTGCCGCCGTGCTGGACGCTCAGGATCGGGTGCGTGACGCTGCGCAGCGCGATGTGGCCGGAGGGGAGGGTCATCCGCGCCTGCACCCGCGTGCCGGCGAGGCGCGGCCAGATCTCCGTGACCGACCAGGCTCCATCCGGCGCGATCCGCGGGAACTCCCGGTCTTCGAGCAAACCGAGCCGGTCCCGAACGCCGGGATACCCGACCGCCTCGTCTATGGTCGCCTGGACCAGCGCATCCGGCTCGGCCGTCCCGCGCGTGACGCCGGTGTCGGGGTCGACCGCCAAGGTCAAGCGCGGCAGGGTCCACAGGATCTCGCGCGTCAACTCGGCGGCGGGCGCCAGGATGGCCAGCGGATCGCCTGCTCGCGGCTCGACCGGCTCGCCCGCCGGATCGCGCAGGATCACGTTGAACTCGGCATCGCCGCCCGCCCGAGCCGCGGCGCCCGCCCGCGGCGCGCTCGCGGGACCCAGGCGGGCCGTGAGATCGACGTTCGGCTCGACGCTGCCGGCCAACCGCGCCGCGCTGAAGTCCAGGAGCAGGCCCGGACCGTTGATCCCGTATCGCACGCGATGCCGGCCCGCGAACACGGTGACCAGCACCGAGCTGTTGTAGCGGAGGTCGGCGCTGCCGCGGAAGCTGTGCTGGAAGTAGCCGTTGGCGTCCGCCGTCAACAGCGCGGTGACGTTGGTCGCTTCGTAGACGGCCGAATCGACCTGCAGCCGCGCCCCCGGCTCGGTCCGGCCGATCACCAGGTCGTCCTCGACATGCATGCGGCCGTCCAGCGGCAGGACGGTCAGCCGCGCCACGTCGCCGCCGGATTGGACCTCGACGCGGTCGCCCGGTCGGTAGCGCAGGCCCGCCTCGAAGCGGTCCTCGAACCAGATCACTGCTTCGTACTCATCCAGCGAGACGAGCGCCTCGCGGGGATCGCCGATCTCCCGCAGCACCTCCCCGCCCCGGCCGGCGACCACGCCCTCCGCGGTCAGCAGCGTGGTCGTGATCGGGTAGCCGATGTTGGGCACGAACACGAGATAGGTCCGGCCCGGCGTCACCGCGAGGCGCAGCGGCGCCGTCAGCACATAGAACTCGTGCCCGCGCGGGTCGGTCCACGTGACGATGCTCTGCACCCCCGGCTCGAAGTCCACCGCCCCCCCGAGTTCCACGACGTACTCGCCCGCCGCGTCCGCGGTAACCCGCTGCTGGATCACGTTGGCCCCGGCAAACACCTCCGCCGTCAGCGAGGCGCCGGGCGGCGCCCGCCCGCGGATCACTTCCGCGTCCGGATCGGTACCGGCGCTCAACGTGGGCACGACCAGGCGCGCGGGATCGCCGCTGCCGAGGTCGATCTCGACCGTGTCGCCAGGCTCAAAGGGCACGAGGACGTCCCAGCCGGACCGCGGATGCATCTCGCCGTTGTCGAGGTGCAGCTCGACCTCCCCCGCCTCGTCGGCCCGCGCCACCTCCCGCGCGCGCAGGCTGCCGTCCCGCGCGAGCAAGGTGACGGTGAGCGTCTGGAAGGGCGCGACGCGGGTGTCCAGCCGGGCCGCGTGGACCGACAAGCGAAAGCGTGGGAGCGCCACCTCCGCCCGCGCAAAGATTCCATCACCCAGGTCCTGCCGCAGCACCGCCCGCCAGCCGGCGGCGAGCGACAAGGGCGCGGGGAGCGGAAGGACGAAGGCGCCCTGGGCGTCCGCGACGACACCGAACCGGGTCGGAGCCGGCGCCGGCTCGCTGGCGGGCTCCGCGGGCACCACGTCGAGCTCCAGCGCCGCGCCGGGCGGGCCGTGGCCGCTGATCCGGCGCGGGCCGTCGACGTGGATCGCGAGGTCCGGCATCGTTCGGACGACGTTGTCCGCTCGCCCCAGAGGTCCGCCCTGCTGGCTGAAGGTAACCACCGTGCCGGCGCCGATGCGGAAGCGGGCGTCGTCGCTGTAGGTCGCGCGCCCGTCGGTCGGCGGGCCGTCCGGGCGCGGGATCTGGCGGCCGAGCGAGCGTAGCGCGAGCCGGTCGCCGAAGTCGACCCGACGGCGGACGCTGACGGGCGTCTGGAGCGTGGCGCGGCCCTCGGCGCGGGTGCTGCCCACCTGGATCTCGACGCGGCGGCGTGCGATCTGGATGTCGAACACGTGGCCGTCGGAGTGGGTAAAGCTGAGCTTGCCGCCCTCGCCGGGCTGGAGCACCACCTCGTCCGGCAGATCCAGGCTGAAGCCGCCGTCCGCGCCCGCGACGAGCTCCGCGGTGAACGGCGCGGCGGACCCGCGCGGTTCGAGCACCAGCACGAGGCGCGTACCCGCGGGTGCCTGCCCGACGATCCGGCGGCCGTCGTCGCTGACATCGGCGCCGGCGTCGGGGATCTCCAGGTCCAGCAGCTCGGCTCCGGCGAAGCGCGCGATGACCAGGCGGTCGCCGGGCTGGATCCGCTGGTAGTTGAAGTCGTTGTGGCGCGCCGTCAGCTTCTCGCGCACCCGGCCCTCGGCATCCGCCCCGGCCCAGAGGTAACCCTTCTCCGTGCCGGCGGCGTCGCGCAGCGTGACCTCGAAGCCGTCACCGGGATCGGCGGTCCAGGCGATCACGTGGTGGAACATCGTCGCGTGGATGCGCGGGGCGGCGGCGGGGGGCTGGGCGAGCGCGGGTGACGTGGGAGCGAAGCTCGGGGCGGTGGCAAGGACCACCGCGAGCAGGATGATCGGCGTACACACCGACTTGCGGAGGGATGGCGGGCACATGGGGAGCCTCTTGCGGTGATTCGGTCGGACGGGATCGGAGCGGCGGGCTGCGGGCGAAAATAGGAATCTCAATCCCCCCACCATACACCCCCAGGGCGCCCCACGTCAAGCGCTCTCCGCGCCGGAACACGCCATCTTTCGGCTGCCGGGCCGCCCCTGCCCGCTCCCGTCCAGCCATCCCGCCCTCCCGAGCCCCGGGAGGATCGCCAAGCCCAGCCCCCTCAACCGCCTCGCCGGCGCCACTCAGCCGAGATCGCGACGCCGAAGGCCCAACATGCCGAAGGCGGTGAGCGCAGCCGCAAGCGCGGTCAGGCCCAGCATCGGCGCGGCGGTGACCTGGATGGACCAGTGCACGTGGGCGAAGGGCGAGGTGGCGAAGAACGCCTGGCTGACCCGCTGCAGCTCCCAGCCCAGCTCGAGCGCGAGGAACGCCGCGAAGCTCCCCCAGGTCAGGCCGGCGGCGAAGCGCGGGAGCCAGCCGTACAGCGCCACCGCGATCCCGGCCATCACCCAAACAGCCGGCAAGGTCACCATCGTGCGCCGCAGCAGGCGCGGCAGGTCATCGGCGAGCTGGTGCGCGGTGAGCCCGTAGCCCAGCCCGATGGCCACGCCGAGCACCGCCAGGAGGATCGCCGGGCCGAGGGCCGCGATCGTCACGTGGCTGAGCGCCCAGCGCAAGCGGCTGACCGCGGTCGCCAGCAGGGCGTCGGCGCGGCCCTCGACTTCCTCGGCGCGCAGGCGCAGCACGGCGAGGATGGCGTATACCGAGATGACCTGGCCGAGGACGAACATCGTCATGAACAGGAACGCGTCGCCGGCATCGCGCGCGCCCATGCGCTGGGCCCAGGCCTGCATCTGTGGCGCGTCCACGAAGCCGGACATGCCGACGCCGACGACTCCCAGCAGAAAACCGAAGCCGGCGGCCGCGACGCTCCAACCGAGCAGCCCGCCGCGCTGCAGCCGCCAGGCCAGGGCGCCGGGACTGCGCAGGGCGGGGGATGCGGCAGCCGGGCCGACCGGTGCGGGCAGGAGGCCGGCGGCCAGATCACGCCGCGACGAGAGCACAAAGGCGGTGGCCGCCAGCGCGGCGGCGAGGAGCGCGAAGAGGATGAAGACCCACCATTGCTCGTCCGCGAAGGCCCGCGTCAAGCGCACCCAGCCCAGCGGGGACAGCCAGGCCAGCCAGGCCAGCCCCCGGTCGCGTCCGAGATCGCCGATGGCGCGCACGAGCCAGAGCAAGGCGAAGATGACCAGCGCCAAGCCGCGCGCCGGTCCCGGACCGACGGTGAGCTGCGCGGTCACGGCGGCCAGCGCGGCGAAGACCCACCCGGCCATCGCGGCGGTCAGCCCGAACGTGACGGCGCCGGCGGCGGGCAGCCCCAGGCCGATCAGACCGCCGGCGACGAGCAAGCCCAGGAGCAGGTCCGCCGCGCAGACAACGATCAAGGCCGCGGTCAGCGCGGCCTGCCGGCCGACCACGGACCCGCCGAGCAGCTCGCGCCGGCCGGCCGCCTCCTCCACGCGGGTATGCCGGATGACGAGCAGGATGCTCACCGGCGCGATGAAGAACAAGCCGTTCAGCCCCGCCCGCCACGCCGTCAGGGCACCGAGGCTCGGCGCATAGACGAGCCCCAGCATGCCGACCGTCGCCGGCGTGCTCATGCTCAGGTCGGCGAAGGCCCTCAGCGCTTCGGCGGTGGGATACAGCGACGTGTAGGAGGCCGCCACGGCGATCGGAATGACGCCCACCACGATGATGAAGATCAGCAGCTTGAACCTGTCCCGCCGCAGGATCAGCCGGATCAACGCGCGGGTGCCGACCAGAGCACTCTTCGCGCTCATCGCGGAACTTCCGCGGCCCCCCGGCTCTGGTCGTCCCCGGCCGGGAGCTCGGTGCGATAATGCCGCAAGAACAACTCCTCCAGCGTCGGCGGCTGGCTCACCAGGCTGCGTACGCCGGCGGCGTACAGGTGGCCGAGCACGGCGTTCAGGGCGCCGGCGTCCACCTGGCAGCGTACGCGGTTGCCCTCGACGTGCAGGCCGTGCACGCCGGGCAGCGTCTCGAAGCCGGATGGCGGGCCGGCCAGCTCGGCCGTGATGCTGGTTCGTGTCAGGTGGCGCAGCTCGGCCAAGGTGCCGCTCTCCACCGTCCGGCCGGCGCGGATGATCGTCACCCGGTCGCAGACCGCCTCGACTTCCGCCAGGATGTGGCTGGATAGCAGCACGGTGCGGTTGGCGGCGCGCTGCTCCTGGATGATCGCGCGGAACTGGGCCTCCATCAGCGGATCAAGTCCGGAGGTCGGCTCGTCCAAGAGCAGCAGCTCGACGTCCGAGGCCAGCGCCGCGATCAGGGCGACCTTCTGCCGGTTGCCCTTGGAGTAGGTGCCGCACTTGCGCGTCGGGTCGAGGTCGAAGCGCTCCAGCAAGCCGGCGCGGCGCTTCGGGTCCAGCCCGCCGCGCAGGCGACCCAACAGGTCGATGACCTCGCCGCCGCTGAGCTCCGGCCACAGCGTGACGTCGCCGGGCACATAGGCCAGGCGGCGGTGCAGGTCCACGGCATCGCGCCAGGGGTCGCCGCCGAGCAGCCGCGCCTCGCCCGCGTCGGCCCGCAGCAAGCCGAGCAGGATGCGCAGCGTCGTGGTCTTCCCGGCCCCGTTCGGTCCGAGGAAGCCATGGGTCGCGCCCGTATCCACGGACAGATCGAGCCCGTCCAGGGCGCGGGTGCGGCCGAATGACTTGACCAGGCCGGAGGCGGTGATGGCGGGGGTCATGGTTCGTTCGCCCTTGCGGAGAAGCGGAAGGTCCCATCGATCGGCGAGATCGGAGCTCAGGCGAGATGGTATGGGATTCCACCGACCTGTCAATTGATCGAATCCCCGGGCTTGCGCAACGAGCGGGAAGGGAGGAGGGTGGTGGTGAGAGGGAGGTGATC
>CAZCJG010000107.1:0-12980 GCA_964498575.1 uncultured Anaerolineales bacterium
GGGGTTTCTTGGATTGAAAACAGCGCTGCCAGGTTGGGGCTGAATGGAGGATTAACAAAAATGATACCTGCGATAGGGATGGGTGTCAACCTGGGGGGTGGCCCCCTCCCGCTTCAGCGCGCGCCAAGGCTGGTCAGAGTTCGCGTAGATGATCCCGCGCGCGCTGAAGCGGCCCTCCCCTGCTCTCGGGAGAGGGCATTCACGGGGTGTAGGAGGGCTGAGCTGGGAGTGTCACACTCTCCCTTCTCCAATCGTCCGTTCGGGTAGACGTCCACGTCTGACGACGATGGACAGACGCCGGATGGCCGCAGGTCCTGGCCTCAAGCGCCGTCGCGACCCCAGGGAGGTTCACCGTGTCCAGTATCACCCGTGCTCTCATCGCCGTGGGCTTGGCCTTGGTGTTGGCCGGCTATGCCCTCCTGCTTCCGCTGTCCACGGCCGCCCAGGGCGGGCGGCCGACGCCCGGGCCGCGGCCGACCGACGCGCGCCCGACGCCGGCGCGGCATGTGAGCCAGTGCTCGGGGTATGCGGAGACGACGGTGTCGGCCGAGACCCTGCGCGTGTGCGACACGCTGACGGCCACGGTGCGGTTGGTGCCGGAGTGCCCGTTCTGCGTGGGCGGGATCAGCATCGTGTTCGTGCAGCCGGAGGTGGCGATGGAGACGGACTGGATGAAGACGATGTCCGAGCGCGTGCTGGTCGGCCTGGAGCAGTACCAGCGCGACTCGGAGCGGGACTGGGGCCGCCCGCTGTTGGTCCAGGGCGGCGTGGTGCAGTACAGCGATCGGTCCTGGCGCGTGGTGCAGCGGATGACCCCGCGCCTCAGCCAAGTGCGCAGCGCCCTGCGCGTGCCGCGCTTCGGCACCCAGGACGGCGGCCCCTACGAGGGCGTGGCGCGCGAAGCCGAGCAACTGCTGCGCAGCGCCCCGCTTTCGGACGAGGCGCGCGACCTGGGCGGCCTGCCCGCTTGCCTGGAGATCGTCGTCATCTACGGTTCGCGCCAGGGCAGCTCGGAAACCACGCGGGATTACGAACGGAAGGTCCGCAACGCCCGGTCGATCCTCGTCGAGCGCGGGCGCCCCTTGTTCGTGGGCTGCACCTCCAGCGAAGGGATATTGTGCGGGTTCTGGGCCTACATGCAGCCCGACCAGCGCTACTTCGCCACCCGCTTCGACAGCACGTCCAAGTTCCGCAACGCCCTGAACCCGCTCCTGCGCGACATCGATGACCAGCGGCCGCAGGAGCTGGTGCGCGAGCTTTCGCTGAGCCAGCGGCTGCCGGCGGGGCTGGACTACGTGCCCGGCTCGGCCCTCCCCCCGCCCGCCGCGGTGATCACCGACGGACAGGGGACGGTGCTGCGCTGGGACTGGATCCCCTTGCGCAAGATGGAGCCCAAGACCGTGAGCTACCGCCTCGACCCGAACCGCGAGGGCGTGGAGCCGATCGAGGGTTGGTTCGACCTGGAGGACATCAGCGGCTTCAAGCGCCAGGTGCCGCTGCCTTCGCGGCCGATCACGGTCAGCGACCTCTGCCTGCCGCCGAGCCCGACGCCGACCGACACACCAACATCGACCGCGACGCCCACACCGACGGATACCCCGACACCGACCGATACCTCGACGCCCACGGCGACGTCGACCCGGACGCCGATTCCCACCCCGACGCCCAAGCCGGTCCACATGCCGGTCGTCCTGCGCGAGGCCCCGCCGGGCCCGCTCTACCTGCCGCTGCTGGTCCGCGAGCAGTGCGTCCCGGAGATCCGCCGCGTAGACGTCGTCCTGGCCATCGACGCCTCGTCCAGCATGACCGAGCGCGCACCGGGCGGCGGCACCAAGATCGAGGCCGCCATCACCGCCGCCCGCGGCTTCCTGGCCGAGCTGCGCTTCGACCGCGGCGACCAGGCGGCGATCGTCGCCTTCAACGCCGAGGCAACAGTCCTCGCCCCGCTGACGGGCGAGCGGGCCGCGCTGGACGGCGCGCTCAGGAGCATCCAAACCGCCCCCCAGACCTGCCTGGTGTGCGCGGTGGACGCGGCATCGGCGGAGCTGGGGAGTCCGCGGCACGTCCGGGACCACGCGTCCGTGCTGGTGCTGCTGACAGACGGGCGCTCGAATCCACAGCCGGTGAGCGAGGCCGTGGCGCGGGCGGCGGCGGCCAAGGCGGGGGGGGTGGCGCTGTTCACGATCGGGCTGGGGGTGGACGTCGAAACGGAGGCACTGGCCATGATGGCGAGCCGGCCGGATTGGTCCTACGCGGCGCCGGAAGCCGGGGCGCTGGCGGAGATCTACCGGCAGATCGCGGTGGCGCTGCCTTGCCCGGCGGGGGCGTTCTGGGGCGGGCGGTAGCCGGCGATGGGCTTCCGTGGCCCCGGCCAGCCGCCGAAAGAAGCATGGAAGGATGGGGGAATCGGCGGAAGACGGTGGTTTGGCATCCCCCGACGATCGTGGCATGATCCTTGACCATGACGCGTACAATCCCGCTGACCTCGTTGCCCCTCGCTTCCGACGACGGCGAGCCGGTCCTCGAGTCGGACGAGCCGTGGCTTTGGTATAACGCGCAGGGCGTGGATCTGACGCTGCTCCGGGCCATGCTCGATCTCGCGCCGATCGACCGGCTGCGGCGGATGGAGCGGCACGCGCGGGATATCCAGACCCTGATGGCGCATGGCGAGCGACACCGAGCGGCCAAGGCTCCTTGAGATCATCGTGGCGCTCAGGGCCTTGCGCGAGCGATGAGCCTGGGCAGCCCTGCCACGACGAAGGGCGTTGACCAGCCCTTGGGGAGCCTGCTATCATGGGCGCCATGGATGCCGACGCGATCATCAAGGGTGCGGCGCCTCGCTCCATCGCCGATCCCGCCGCCACGGTGCGGGCCTTGCGCGCTGGCTTGCGCGATCGTCGCGAGGTCCTGTTCGCGTATGTCTTCGGCTCCTTCGCCGAAGGGTTGCCGTACCGCGATGTCGACGTCGGGGTCTTTGTGGACCCGGCCGCGCTGGCGGGCAAGGATGCCTTCGACTTCGAGACCCGCTTGTCGCTCGACCTGTCGCGAACGCTTGGCGCGCCGATCGATGCGCGGTTGTTGAACGGGGCGCCGGTCGGGTTCCAGCACAGCGTCCTGCGGGGCAAGGTGCTCATGGCCCGGGACGAAGCGGCGCTCGGTGACTTCGTCGAGCAGGTAGCCGAGCAGGTCATGGACTTCGCGTGGCTGGGGCGCGTGTACCTCCGTGAGGTGTTGGCCGGATGAACGCCAGGGTGGGGATTAACGTCGAGCTGGTCAAAGCGCGCGCCTCCGAGATCCGCGACTGCCTGGCGAAGCTGCGCAAGTACACGGCCGTGCCGGATGACGCATTCTTCGCGGACGAGCGCAACGGGTACACCGTTCAGCACTTGCTCCTGGTCGCCATCGAAGCGGCCGCCGCGCTGTGCAACCACCTCGTCGCCCACACCGCGCGCACGGCGCCCGCCACGTACGCGGAGTGTTTCGACGGGCTGGTGTCGATCGGCTTGATCGATGCGCCCCTGCGCGATCGCCTGGCGGGAATGGTCCGCTTCCGCAACCTGCTGGTCCATCGCTACTGGGAGATCGATCCGCACCGGGTGCTGGGCTACGCCCGGAACAATCTCGGGGACTTCGAGGACTACCTGGCCGCGATCGGCGAATGGTTGGCGGAGGATCTGTCCCGGTCGCCCGCCGCCGACTAGCCAGCGCGGCGGACCCGCTCGACCGGATGGGACGTGTTCTGCTTTCGAGCCTTCTGCTCATCGTCGTCGTGACGGCGGTGCTCGCGTGGTACGTTGGAAGTGGGCCGGAAAGCGCCAGCAACGACGACATCTACCGCTGGTTTTATGATCCCGGCGCGCGTCCTTCGCTCACCAATCGGCGCACAACCCCCTGCCCGGACGCGCCGTTCGTGCTGCCATCGGATGGCTTGATCGGCTTGCTGTGGGGCGACCACGCCGCGCCTTACACGACGTGGAACCCCCATCCCGGGCTGGACATCTTCGGCGACGGCGAACCCGGCACGGTGCCGGTCTTCGCGGCCTACGCCGGCCACCTCACACGCTTGCCGGGCTGGATTTCGACGGTGATCATCCGCCATGACGATCCGCTGCAAAGCGGGCGCACCGTCTGGACGTATTACACGCACATGGCGAATCGCGCGGGCGACCAGTCCTTTGTCGCCGATGCCTTTCCCGCGGGCACGTCGGAGGTCTGGGTAGAACAAGGAACGCTGCTCGGCTATCAAGGCGAATTCAGCGGCTCGGGCGCGCCGATCGGGATGCACGTGCATGTCAGCCTCGTGCGCAGCGGCGCCGATGGCGGGTTCTTGAACGAAGCGAGCATCGCGAACACGCTGGACCCCTCGCCTTACTTCGGAATGCCGCTGGACATCGCGGACGCTCCCGCTCGCCCGATTGCCTGCGATAGCTGACCATCACCGTCGAAGCACGCCAACACCTCCCGCCGGCTCACGGCCACTCCGCCACGCACGGAATCTCGTACGCGATCCGCCCGTAGATCGCGGCAAGGTCGCCGGTGCCCGGCGCCGGGTAGTACCAGCTCGCCCGGCTCGCGATGTCCGCCAGCAGCCCCGCGTCGACGTCCAGGCCCAGGCCGATCGTGAACATCAGGATGCGCTCCGCCTGTGCCCGCGCCGCCGCCGCGCGGACCTCCTCCGGCGTCGTGCCGCTTGGCGCACCGTCGGTCAGCAGGATCAGCACGGGGTTGTTGCCCGCCCGGCGGCCCGGCCCGGTCAGCTCCGCCCGCGCCGCGTCGATCCCCAGGTCGATGCGTGTACCGCCGCCTTGGGTCAGGCGATCCAGCGCCGCTCCGGCGATCGCCGGATCGGGTGTGAGACCGGCCAGGATCGTGGCCGCGCTGTTGAACTGGATCACCGCGGCCTGGTCGCGGCTGGCCACGAGCTGGCTGACGAAGGTCTTGGCGGCATCGCGCGCGGCTTCGAGCTTGGTCGGTCCGCCCGGACTCGTGCGCTCGCTCATGCTGTTCGACGTATCGATGACCAGCACGACGTCCGCGTTGCGCGTCTCCGGCGTGCATTCGCGTGTCTTGAGCAGGATCGGCAGGTAGATCGGCTCGGGGATCGGCGTCCGCGTCGGACTTGGAGTGATCGTCGGGCTGGGCGCGATCGTCGCCGTCGGTGTCGTTGTCGGCGTGGGCGTCCGGCTCGGCGTCGGCGTCGCGGTCGGCGGCGGCTCGCCGTAGACGCGGATCTTGGGGATGGGGAGGACGGCGCGGATCGGGTTGCCCCAGCCGTCGGTGCCTTCGGCCACCGCTTCGACGTTGGTAGGCCACAGGCCCTCCTCGCGCGGCAGGATGCGCAAGGAGAAGCCGTGCGTCGCGGTGCGCGCCAAGTTCGCGAGATCCCAGGTCAACGTGCGCGCCGCGGGGTCCCAGGTGGCGGGGGGACTGGCGCTACCGGGCACGTAATCGATGTTGGCGGGGAAGCGGTCGACCAAGCGGCCGCGCTCGATCAGGCCGCCGGGCCACTGGCGGCTGACCGCTGCCCGCAGCGCCAGTCGGCCCGCGCCGGGCACGCCGACGTCCAGCGGCAGGTTGTTCCAAATGTCGCTCGTCGCCGCCGCGCTGCCGCCGTTGACCGTGATGATGCGGATGCCCTTGGCTTTCAGATCGGCGGCGGCGCTCGCGAGGTTGGGCGAGCACCGTACCGACTCGTTGTCGCCCGGGTCGACGATGATCAGCACGCGCTGCCGCCCCGGCGTGTCGTCGAACACGTCGCGGGAGGCGCTCAGCGCGGCGGCGTTGTTCTCCTGGCATCCAAACTGGGAGATCAACTCATCCGGGATGCGCCCGCCGTTCACGTTGTAGAGCTCCCGGATCAGCGCCTCGCGGTCATGCGTCAGCGGTGACTCCTCGTAGCCGCCGCGCGCGAAGGCGACCAGGCCGACCCGATGGCGGTCCAGGTCGATCAGCGCAAGGAGATGCCGCGCCACCCGCGGATTGAGGATGTTGTGTCGATATGTCTCATTTGGCGCGACCGCGACCGCCAGCACGATGTCCGCCGGCGTCTCGACGAAGCCGCAGGAGCCGAAGAGCGACAGGAACAATTCGGCCGTGTCGCCGAGCAGGATGTCGCGCGGCGCGACCCATTTGTCGCCCGCCAGGTGGCAGGCCTCGCCTTCCAGCACCTCCTCCTCGCGGCCCTCGGGCGCGAAGACCGTCACGCGGTCGAAGACGGTGTCGGCGACGTATACCCAGCCGTAGCGGTCGACCGCCAGGTCCGCCGGCGCCGTCGTCGGCGCCGTGGCGCTGGGCAGGCCGACGAAACGCGACAGCACCGTCCCGTCCGCCGCCATGCGCACGACGTGGCCGTAGGTGGTGAGGACGAAGACCTCGCCGTTCGGCCCCGCCGCCACGCGCCAGGCGTCCTTCGGCGTGTCCAGCCGCCCGAGGTCGCGTCCCTCGGCGTCGAAGACCTGCACGCGGTCGTTCAGCCCGTCCAGGACGAGGATCCGACCGTCCGGCCCGGCGTCCATGTCGGTCCACAGCGCCTGGCGGTCGTCGCCTTCCAGCGCCACCTCGCTGCGCCGGCCGGCGTTGTTCAGCGGATAGAACAAGAGCCGCGAGGCGTACGAGGTCGCGTAGGGGAAGCCGAAGCCGAAGCCCAGCCCGGCCGGATTGTCGATCCACATCTGGAGCACGACGAGCTGGCCCTTCGTCGGCTCGTGGGCTACCGCGTAGTGATGGGCGGAGAGGCGCGGCATCGTCGTGTCCCAGATCGGGTCCAGGTAGAGGTCGTGCCGGCAGGTTCCCGCTCGGCAGACCCGCCGCGTCACGCCGTCCGCGTACATCGCCACGTCGACGTCGCCCCGCCGCCCCCAGCGGTAGTGCCCGACGCCGACCACCCGCCCCGGCTCGCCCGTCCCGACGGCCAGCGCCGGGTAGAGCGCCAGAAACTCGCTGCGGGTCGGCGGCAGGCTCAGCGGCAGCCGCTCGATCAGCCGCCCCTCCGGCGTGAACCGCCGCAACCGCGGCGTGCTGGTGCCGTTTTCCGCCAGCGGCATGTCCGTCAGCATCAGCGAGCCATCAGGCGCCACGCTCAAGCGGATGGGGTCCTGCACCGCCGCCGGCGCCGGCGGTTCCACCACCAGGCTGCGCCCGCGCCACCAGCCGATCACGACGGCGAAACTCGCGTCGGCGTAGCGGACGACGGCGGGCCAGGTCGGATTCCCGGCGTCCAGCGGATCGATGTCATAGGTCGCCAGCGCGTAGAACAACCCGGCGCCCGTGTTCGCCGTGCGCAGGCGGACCAGGTCCAGGTCGCTGCCGCGATGGTTGTCCGGGAACACCGCGCGGCGCTGCCCGTTCTCGATCACGCAGCCGCCGGCCAGGACCGCGTCGGCGGAGAGCGCCTGGAGCCGCGCGGCGTCGCAGCCGGCGTAGGGCGGTTGGCCCAACTCCAGGATCAGCGCGCTCGTGAAGGTCCCGCCGCGGCGCTCGAAGGCGCGCAGGCGTCGCCCAGCCAGGTCGCCCACCCACAACCGCCCGCCCGGCGCTTCGGACACGGCGGTGAGGCCCTGCATGTCGCGTGTCTCGTCCGTGCCCATCTGCCCGAAACGCTCGAGCTCGCGCCCGTCCGGTGCCAGGTGCCGCGCGGCCCCGGCCGCCAGGTCGGCGACCCACAGGCTGCCGTCGGGCTGGACCTCGATGTCGACGGCGAAGGGTCCCCCGATGTCGCCCGCGAAGCCGCCGTCCAGGGTGTAGATCGCGATCCGCTCCGCGCCCAGGTCCCCGACGTAGATGCGCCCCGCCGCCGAGTCCACGGCCAGCCCGCCGGCTACCCCGGCCTGCCCGGCCAGCGCCCGCACCTGGGTGATGCGCTCCACATCGCCGCCCGCGCCGCCGATCGGCTCACCCCAGGTTCCGCCGCGCAGGAGGCGGAGGACCCGGTTGCTCGATGCGTCCAGCAGGTAGACTGTCCCGTCGGCCCCGATCGCGAGGTCGACGATGTCGCCCAGCATGTCCGGCGGCGGGCCGTCGTCGCCGGAGTCCACCGGCCAGGCGTCGACCCGCGTGTAGGCGGCCCGGCCCGTCGGCGGCTGGGGCCGCGGGCGCGGGGTCGGGGTGGCGGTGGGGTGGACCGGGGTCGGGACCACGCCCGGGCGCAGGCCGCCGGTCGACCACAGCTCGCCGCCGCCCGCCGCGTTGTGCGTGCCGACAAACAGCCGCCCGCGAAATGCCGCGATCGCCGCGCCGCCGCCCAGGTCCTCGTTGCCGTCGTCGCCCCAGCCGCCCACCTCCACCGGCTCCCAGTCCAGGCCATCCGGCGCACGCCAGACCTCGACGCCTTCGCTCGCCCCGCCGCCGCTTGCGCCGGCGCCCGGGCCGTCGCCGACCGCGGCGTAGAGGTAGCGGAAGGGCGGCTCGTCGAAGGCCGCGAGCCCGACCACGCCGCGGTTGGCTGGATTGCCGAAGCCCGGCGCGGCGGCGTCCTCCCAGTCCGTGCCATCGCATTTGCGGCAGCGCAGGAGCTGCGAGGGTCCGCGCGACCGGACGCCGGGCAGGGTGGGGTCGGGATCGCCCCCAAGGCCGGTGTAAAGCCAGCCGTCGAACTCCGCGAAGGCGGTGACGCAGGCGGGTCCCTCAGCCCCGATCTGCGGGCGCGCGTCCCGCGGGTTCTGATCCGGCCAAAGGAGCCCCACCGCCCGCCAGCGCGTGCCGTCAACGCTGGCCCAGGCTTGTGGCTGCCTCCAGGCGCAGGTCCCGACGAACAGGGTCCGGCTGAAGGCGGCCATGGCCGAGATCCGCGTGTTTTGTTCCCAGATGTCGGAATCGACTTGATCCAGCCGGATCCGCTGCCAGGTCCCCGCGGCGCCCGCCGGCGAGCGCCAGATCTCGGGCGGCGCGCCCAGGCCGCGCGTCCCGGCGTACAGCGCGCCGCCGAACTGCGCCAGCGCCGCCACGCCCGCTTGCTTCCACTGGCCGAGCCCGCCCGCCGCCACCCGTTCCCACTGGCTCCCGTCCGCGCTGCGCCAGAGGTCGCCGCCCTGGCTGGAGACGGAGATCGGCTGCCCGGTCTGCGGATCCATGGTCGTCACGCGGTGCTCGGTGCCGGCGTAAAGATGATCTCCGAAGGCCCCGAGCGCGGTCACCGCCAGCCGGCGGGGATCGCCCCAGCCGCCGCCGGCCGCCGTCGACCACGCCCCGTCCGCCCCCCGCGCCCACAGCGCCGCGCCGCTCGCCTCGTCACCGCGCGTGCCGGCGAAGAGTCGCCCGTCGAACTCCGCCAGCGCCGTGATCGCCGAGTCGGCCCGCGTCCCCAGCCCGTTCACAGCGGCCGGCACCCAGGGGTCGGTCACGAGCGCGTAGCTCTGGACGCGGTGGTTGTAGGTGTCCGCCACGTAGAGCAGCCCGTTCGCGCCGATCGCCAGGCCCCGCGGCTCGCGCAGGCCGCCGGTGCCCGAACCAAGCTTGCCGCCGATCGTCGTCAGGAAAGCGCCGTCCGCCGCGAAGACCTGTACGCGGTGGTTGCCGCTATCCGCGACGTACAGCCGATCCGCCCCGTCGACCGCCAGGCCGCGCGGGCCGCGGAGATGGCCGAAGTCGCCGCCGGGCACGCCCGGCTGCCCGATCACCCGCACGGGATTCCCCGGCCCGTCGAAGACCCGGACGGCGTGGGCGCCGCCCTCGCTGACGTACCAGGTGCCACGGCTGTCCACCACCACATCCGACGGCCGGTCGAAACGATGCGGCCGGCCCGCGGGGTCCACCAGCTCACCCGCGGGTTGCCCTTGGCTATCGAGCAACCGCACGCGCCCGCCGCCGGCATCCGCCACCGCCACGCGTCCGTCCGCCAGCAGCGCCAGGCCCTCGGGTGCGACCAGCGGCTCGGCGCCGCCGTCCCAGGCCTCATCGCGCCGCCCGTCGGCACCGAGGACGACGATCCGCCCGTTGCCGGCGTCCGCCACCAGCGCCCGGCCGTCCGCGAGGAGCACGATATCGGCCGGGGCGGCATAGTGTCGGGCGTCCGGCCCGGGGACACCGGCCTCGCCGTCGATCCAGGCCGGCGCGGGGTTCCCGCCGGGTCGGCCGACGACACGCTGGCCCTCGGCTTCGGCGACGAGCACCATCCCGTCCGCCCCGACCGCCACGCCGGCCGGGGCGTTGTGCAGCCCTGGTTCGGTGAGGTAGGGCACCCCTCGCGAGCCGAGCGCCGGCAGCGGTCGGCGATCGTTCCGGTTGCAGGCCATCACCTGCATGCGCCCGGGCAGCGCGACGAAGATGTTGCCGTCGCGGTCCAGGGTGACGTCGGAAAGCGGGCCGGACCAGCGCTGGCGGGCGTCGCCGCTGCCGCAGCCGTCCTCGCGCGCCCCGTCGAGCGTGTGCCAGAGCTTGCCGCTGCGCCACTCGACGATCTGCACCCGTGCGTTGCCGCTGTCGGCGACGTAGAGAAAGGTCGGGTCGGTGGCCACGCCGAGCGGGCTGTCGAAAGCGTCGTCGCCGCTGCCGGCCGCGCCGGTCCGCCCGTAACTCTGCGCGAATACCGGCGCGCGCGGGTCGCGGATGATCCAGGCCTGCACGCGGTGGTTGCCGGCGTCGGCGATGTAGAGGCGGTCGTCGGGACCGAGGCCGAGACGGGCGGGCGCGTCGAGCTGGTCCGGGCCCGTCCCCGACTGCCCGGTGTGGCCGATGGTCGCGATCCAGCGGCGTTCGGGATCGAAGACCTGCACGCGGTGGTTGCCGGTATCGCTGACGAAGAGGTGGCCGGTGGGAGCCACCGCCACGCCGGTCGGACCGTCGAAGTGCGCGTTGTCCGCCCCCGCCACGCCCCACCGGCCGAGGATCAAGGGCTGGCCGGTGCCGCCGTCGGGATCCAGCGGGATGCCGGCGACGACGTGGGCGCCCCGGTCGGCGATCCAGACTACGCGCGGCCCGGGCGGGGACGGGCTGCCGGGGGCGGGAGGCGTCACCGGCGCGGCGCCGGCCGGGTAGGCGAGCGCGACGTCGCTGATCCAGCGCAGCGGGAAGTCGCCGAGGCTCCGGGTCAGCGCGTAGGGGTCGCCGGCCCGGCCCAGGTCCTCCACCGCCCCGCCGCCGAAGCGGACGAGGTTGCGCCCGGCGGCACTCGCGACCCAGACACCGTCGCCGTCGGCCCCGATACCCCAGGGCTGGTCGAGGTAGGTGCTGGAGCGCTGCCAGGGAATGCCGGTGCTGCCTAGGGTGCCTGCATGGCCGTAGGCGACCGGGGCCGGGACGATGCCTTGCGCGACGGCGCGCGGGGCGGGCGGCGACTCTGAGGAGCGCGGCATAGCGGTCGCGATGCCAACCAGGGCGGGCAGCGTGAGAGCGATGGCACAGGGCCGGAGGGAACGCGGACGAAGCGGGGCGATCATAGTGTTCACCTCATTCGATCACTGCGTACCTCGGTAAACATCCTTGAGCGTAAGGGTCAATCCCACGGATCGCAGCTCGAGCACATCGTCGAGCCGCGTCAGCACAGAGTCGCGAGCCCAAGTGCCGTCCGCCCGGCGGCGGAAAACTTCGAGGCCGGCCAAGTCTTGAGCGACGAGGACATACTCCATCACGCTCGGAACTTGTCCATAGGCGAGCCGCTTCTCCTGGCGATCGGTGCGTTCGGTGGAGGGCGACATGACCTCGATGATCAGGCGTGGCGCTTCCCTCAAGTATGGATCGCCGCCCGGGGGATCACACGCCACGACGACATCGGGGTAGTAGAAGACGTTCGGCGCGACACGGACCTTCATGTCGGCGATGAACACTTGGCACGGGCCTTCGTCTCCCACATGCGCGTCCAGCCGTGCCGCCAGGCGAAGCGCGATGCGGTTATGCCGGTCGCTGGCGCCGGCCATGGCGTAAACCTGGCCATCGACGTATTCGTGCCGGATCGGGCTGTCGCGCTCGCCGGCCAAGTAGTCATCGACGCTGATGAAGGGCGGAACATCACTCTGGAACACATCGAACTCCTGATCTATGCTTCGGTGGTCAATAGTGGACCCATTGGCCAAGCGTGTCAATGTGCCCGCTCAATCCTCATTTTCCCCCACTGGGCAAGTTTGCACCCTTCGCCAGGTCCGTCCGCTCCTCCTTATCCCCGCTCTCCCAGTTCGCCCCGCCTATTCCTGGGGTTGATTTACCCCCTTACCTTTCGTTGCGCAATCCCCGCTCGCGTCAATAGCCCTGAGGGGTCAGGGATCGAGGGGCTTGTCGAAGGCGCAAACAGGGTGAAAGCCGCTATACTGCCGGAGCATCGGATGTCCCTCCGCGCGCTCGTGATCCTAATCTTCGCCCGCGACGATCGTCGCTGCCCCATCACGGAAGAGTTGATTATGTTACGCGATACGCTCCTCGGGATCCTTGGGTCGAGAGATGTGCTCGTCGTCGGAGTGTTATGCGCTCTGGCCGCTGCGCCGATGCTAAGCCTGCGCATTGATGGCAACGATGGCAACGAGGTTGTACCGCCCACGGCGCAGGGTTCGACCGGTCGCTTCAACCTTGCGCAGATGGGCGAGGTCGGCACGGTCGCGACGTGCCTGGCGCCCGGCGCCGGCGATCTCGTGGTCGCCTGTGTCGGCCGGCGCTTGCGCTTCTTCGACTTTGCCGAGCCGGACCGTCCTCGCATCGTCGGCGAGACACCTCTGCTCGCGGCCGACGCGTCCGCGGCGCTGGTGGCCGAGGGCTTCCTGTATGTCGCCACCGTCGCCGGCGAGGTCCTGGTGTTCGACATCCGGGATCCCGGCGCGCCGCGGTCGGGAACTGGGATCCACCTGCCCGGCCGCCCGGTCGCCCATCGGCTAGCGATGGAGGGGGCGACCTTGTACGCAGCCAGCTGAACAGCCGCTTCGCGGTCGCGCTGGACGGGCGCCGGCTCTACTTCGGCGGCAGCGGCCTCAGCGTCGTCGATGTCGTGCCGCGATGAGCGACCTTTGTATCCTGGCGGTCCAGCGCCGCCTAGCGCGGTGCCGCGTTGGGGATGAACGGCG
>CAZCJG010000108.1:0-12956 GCA_964498575.1 uncultured Anaerolineales bacterium
GAAGATGCCGGACGTGTAGGCGATCAGCTCGGCGACGTCCCAGATCATGTCCGCCGTGCGGCCGTCCTGGCGCGGCGTGCCGTTGACGCTCAGGCGCAGGCCGAGCGCGGCCGGGTCGGGCAGCTCCGCCGCGGGGACGAAGGAGCCCAGCGGGGCGAAGGTGTCGTAGCCCTTGGCGACCGTCCAGGGCAGCGACTTTTGCTTGGCTTGGTCCTGCAGATCGCGCGCCGTGACGTCGATGCCGATGCCGTAGCCCGCGACATGCCCCAGCGCCTGGCCGGCCGGGATGTGCCGCCCGCCGCGGCCGATGGCGACGACCAGCTCGACCTCGTGGTCCACCCGCCCGACGCCTGACGGCAGCACGATCGCCGCGCCGGAGGTGCACACCGCCGAGACCGGCTTGAGGAAGACCACCGGCGCCGCCGGCCGCGGATTGCCCAGCTCGCGCGCGTGCTCGATGTAGTTGCGCCCGATGCAGAAGATCGTGCGGATCGGCAGGTCGAGGTTGGGGACGGTGGGGGCCGCGGTCATCGTCTTCGGATTGTACACGTTGGCGCCGGCAATGGGTAATCCGTGGCGCCGGAGCGGGGAAAATCGCGGCCGATTCTCTACAATACCGTTCCAAACCGTCCCATGCGCGAATCCCTCCTCACCACCAAGCTGCTCGCTCCCCAGCCGCGCGCCACCCTGGTCGCCCGGCCGCGGCTGCTGGCGCGCCTGGACGAGGGGATGAGCCGGCCGCTGACCCTGGTCGCGGCGCCTGCCGGCTTCGGCAAGACCACATTGGTCGCCGCATGGCGCGCCAAGTCGGCCCAGGGTCTACCCGTCGCCTGGCTGACCCTCGACGAGGCCGACAACGATCCGGCGCGGTTCCTGGACTACGCGATCGCGGCGCTGGGGATGGTCCTGCCCGGCCTGGGCTGCAACGCGCGGTCGATGCTGGCCGAGTCGCCGACGCCGCCGACCGAGGTCGTCGTCACCGTGCTGGTCAACGAGCTGGCCGACCTCGATCGCGACGTCGCCCTGGTGCTGGACGACCTGCACGTCATCGCCAGCGACGCGGTGCACCGCGGCCTGGCGTTCTTCCTGGAGCACGCGCCGCCGCGGGCACATGTGGTGATCACCACGCGCGCCGACCCGCCGCTGCCGCTGGCCCGCCTGCGGGCGCGCGATCAGGTCGTCGAGATCCGGGCCGAGGATTTGCGCTTCACGCTGGAGGAGGCGGCCGAGTTCCTGCGGCAGTCCATGGGCATCGCGGCGACGCCGGAGCAGGTGGCTGAGATCGAGGCGCGCACCGAGGGCTGGGCGGCGGGCCTGCAGCTCGCCGCGCTCGCCCTGCGCCAGCGGCCGGACGACCCGGCGGTGCTGGATTCCTTCGGCGGCGGGCATCGCTACGTGCTGGACTATCTGGCGGGCGAGGTGCTGGCGGGTTTGGAGCCCGAGACACGCGAATTCCTGCTCGGCACCGCGCCGCTCCACTACCTCTCCGGCCCGCTGTGCGACGCGGTCCTCGGCCGCGACGACAGCCAGGCGATGATCGAGCGGCTGTGCGCCGCCAACCTGTTTGTCGTCGCGCTGGACGACGAGGGGCGCTGGTATCGCTATCACCGCTTGTTCCGCGATTTTCTCCTCACGCGCCTGGCCGAGACGCGCTCGCCGGCCGAGATCGCCCGGCTGCACTGCCGCGCCGGCCAGTGGCACGCCGCCCACGGCTACACCCGGCGCGCGGTGGCGGACTTCCTGGCTGCCGAAGACTATCCGGCCGCCGCGGACCTGATCGAGCGGATCGCCGACGAGATGTGGCTCGGCGAGCGGGTCCCGACGCTCCATGCCTGGCTCGCCGAGCTGCCGGAGGAGCTGTTCGAGCAGCGACCGCGGCTGCTCCTCCTGCGCGCCTGGGTGACGGTGTTGATCGGCCAGTCCTTCCTCGCGGTCGAACCCGATCTGACGCGGGTCGAAGCAGCGCTGGATGCCGGGGGGGTGGATGCGGCGGAAACCGTGGCCTTGCGGGCGCGGATCGACACGGTGCGCGCGGCCGTCGCCAGCTTGCGCACCGACGCCGGCCAGGCGATTGCGTTGGGCGAGCGGGCGCTGGCGGCGTTGCCGGAGGATGATGTGGCCTGGCGCGCGGCCAACTTGTTCAACCTGGGCCTGGCGCGCGCCGCGCGCGGCGCCTACAGCGCGGCGGCCGAAGCTTTTGCCGGGGCGCGGGCGATCGGGCTGGCATCGGGCGACATCTACCCCGTCGTCGCGGCCACGGTCAACCTGGCGCGCGCGCTTGGCGCCGGCGGGCGGCTGCACGAGGCCGAGCGGATGTATCGCCGCGCCCTGGACCAGGCTGACGAGCGCGGGCTGCGGCGGATGCCCCTGGTCGGCCTGGCCTGGATCGGGCTCGGCGAGCTGGCGCACGAATGGCACGACCTCGCGGGCGCGGTGGAGGCGATCCGCCATGGGCTGTCGACCGACGACGGCCTGCCGCTCCCGTTGCGGGTGGGCATGGCCGGCCTGCTGGCGCTGGCGCGGGTGCAGTGGGACCAGGGCGAGCTCGCCGCCGCTACCACCTCGCTGCAAAACGCCGCCGACCTGGCCCGGCGCCACCACCGCCCGGAGTACCTGACGCCCATCGCGACCTACCGCGCGCGCCTGGCGCTCGCTGCCGGCGACATGGCCTGGCTCGAGCGCTGGGGTCCGGCGGTGTATGCGACGCACCTCGCGGGCCGTTCGGACCCGGAAGGTTCGCGCGAACCGAAGTCGGACCAGGGTCGGGCCCAACCGCTTGGGACCCACGCCGATCGGGTCTCGCGGGCGCTTCCGCCCGAGCCGAACCCCACCCGCTGGGACCAGACGCTGACGCTGGGCCACTGGCTCGCCCGGCGCGCGCGGGCCGGTGGCCCGGCGGACGATGCCGAGGCGGCGCGGCGGGTGTTGCTGGATCTGCTGGCCGAGGTCGAGGCGGTCGGCGAGCCGAGGTACATCGTCGAAGTGCTGATCGGGCTGGCCACCGCCCATGCCCTGGCCGGCCACACGCCCGCCGCGCGCGCCACGCTGCGCCGCGCCCTGGCGCTGGCCGAGCCCGAGGACTATGTCCGGGTCTTCCTCGAAGCCGGCGAGCCGGTGATCGGCTTGATCCAGGCCCTGCACGCCTCCCGGTCGGCGGTCCGCCAGGCACCGCGCGCGGACGGGCTGGACCCGGCGCGCTCGGTCGGTCTCGCCATCGTCGGCCCGCACGAGGTGAGCGCGCCGTATCTCGACCAGCTCCTCGCGGCAGCCGGAGTGGCGGGCCGGACGGTGGCCGCAGACGCTGGGCGAACCGTGGCTGAGACCGATGGGGCGGGCGTCCTGGGCGAGGAAGCTCAGCCTACCCCATCGACGTTTGCGAACGCCGCGACGGGTGCCGATAGGGAGCTGCTCGCGCGCGACGCCTCGGTCGAACCCCTGGCGGAGCCGCTGACCGAGCGCGAGATCGAAGTGCTGCACCTGGTCGCCGCCGGCCTTTCCAACCGCGAGATCGCCGAACGCATGGTGGTGGCGGTCAGCACGGTCAAGACCCACATCAACCACATCTACGGCAAGCTGGCGGTCAGCAGCCGCACCCGCGCCCTGGCCGAGGCGCGCCGGCGCGGGTTGATTGCGTAGGGGCGCACGGCGGTGCGCTCTTACCGCCTTGCCAGCGCCTCCGCCGCGAAGCGCCGGACCATCGCGACGATGCCGGTCAGGCCCATCGACTTGCCCATCGACAGCTCGCGGCCGAAGATGCGGTAGATCAGGTTGTCGTCCAGCATCGCGATCTCACTCAACGGCGCGCCGGACGCGCTGTCGCCGAGGATCACCGCCAGGGCGCGGGCCGAGATGCCTTGCGGGTTCTCGACCGCGAAGTGGAAGTCCAGCGTGCCGTCAGGTCGCGGCTCGGCCCAGACGAAGGCCTCGGACTCGCAGGCCGGCACGCGGTGGGTCTCGTCGAAGGGGCGCGTGGCGATCCGCTCCGGCACCTCGGTGAACCGCGCGCTGTAATCCATCAGGAGCTGGATGCGCTGACTGCGATCGTCGAGCAGGTCGAAGACCTCCACGATCTCGGCGAGTCGGGCGGGAAGCGGCGGGTCGGACATGGCGGCGATCGGCAGATGGGGTGACAAAAGGTGTTCCTGGGAGCGCCGGCGTCCCCGCCGGCATGGCCGCTCGAGTTGCCGGGAGGTCGCGGATCGGTACAGTTTGGCCGGCGGGACGCCGGCGCTCCCAGGGAGGAGGCTAGCGCTCGATCGGCACGCCGACCATGTTGCCCCACTCGGTCCAACTGCCGTCGTAGTTGCGGACCTGCCCGTAGCCGAGCAGGTTGGTCAGCACGAACCAGGTGTGGCTGCTGCGCTCGCCGATGCGGCAGTAGGCGATGATGTCATCGCCGGGCTGCAGGTTGTTCTCGCCGGCGTAGATCGCGCGCAGATCGTCGGCGGCCTTGAAGGTGCCGTCCTCCGGGTTGGCGGCACGCGCCCAAGGGATGTTGGCCGCACCGGGGATGTGCCCGCCGCGCAGGGCGCCCTCGTTGGGGAACTCGGGCATGTGCAGGCGCTCGCCCGAGTACTCGGCCGGGCTGCGCACGTCGACCAGCCGCCGGTTGGCGTTGACATGCGCCATCACCTGGTCGCGGAAAGCGCGGATCGTGCTGTCGTCGCGCTCAGGCGCGGCATAGGTGCTGGAGCTATACTGCGGCACGTCGGCCGACAGCGGCCGGCCCTCCTGCGTCCACTTCATCCGCCCGCCGTCCATCACCTTGGCGTTGCCATGCTTGAAGAGCTGGAACACCCAGTAGGCGTAGCAGGCCCACCAGTTGTTCTTGTCGCCGTAGAACACCACTGTCGTGTCCGGCGTCGCGCCGATCCGGCGCATCAACTGCTCGAAACCGTCCTTTCCCAGGTAGTCGCGGCGCAGCGGATCGTTGAGGTCGCGCGTCCAGTCGACCTCGACCGCGCCGGGGATGTGGCCCGAGGGGTAGAGCAGGGGGTCTTCGTTGGATTCGATCACGCGGATCGACGGGTCGTCGAGATGCTGGGCGACCCAGTCGGTCGAGACCAGGACATCGGGGTTCGCGTAGCCGCGGCTGGCGATATCGGACATGCTGCATGGCTCCTTCATGTTCAAGCTGGAAAACGGATGCGACTCGTGGAAACGTTCCTCGCGGCGCATAGCTTACCACGGATGGCGATCCAGGGGAAGTGCTGGCCGCCTGCGGCGTAGGCGCGGCGCGCTTGGCGTGAACCGGCGGCGTGGGGCCAACGACGGAAGCGGGAGGGCAGGTCGTAGGGGCTATTTCGGCCGGCCGGGTGGCGGACCCGTGGATTCGTGGGTTGAAGCACCCTTCACTGATCCACCTTCATTTCCGCCAAACTGATGATCAATGAACGCCTCATAGGTGTGCCGTACCGGAACAAGGGAGTCCTGAACCGCATCGGTGATCCATCCAGTAAAAAGGTCTCCCCAGGAAGTTGGTGGTGGCCCTGACAGGGAAGTTCCCGGTACGGTGGTCGCGACATCCACGACACTCTTGAGGGTGTCTCGAAGCGCACTTTGCTCATCGCGAACAGCCTGACTCCACTCCTCCTCGGTCAGGTAGGGATTGGTGGCCAAGTCCATCGTCCGTTGTTTTGCATCTATGGTTCGATTGGCGTTTTCGATAAGAGCGCAGAATCCAAACGTGAGGACTTGCTTCAACGAACGTAACGGCCACCGTCATACATTCGGCCACCAGCCAGGCGGTTGGAAACCGCGGCTAGGGGCCTTCGGCCGAGCGTCGGCCTTCGCCGACTTAGGTTTTCTGATAGGCCGGGCTGAGTAAGTGGGCCACGGTCATTAGTTCGGCCACCAGCCAGGCGGTTGGAAACCGCGGCTAAGGGCGGCGGAGCCGCCGATTGTCGCCCTGCGGCGACAACTTAACGCACGATCTCTCGAAAGCCCAAGTCGGCGAAGGCCGACGCTCGGCCGAAGGCCCTTAGCCGCGAATTCCATTCGCCGGGCTGGTGGCCGAAATAATGACTGTGGCCAACGTAACTGCTCAGTCGGCCGCTCAGCTTGGCGAATTTATTCGCCAGGCATATGGGTGGCTGAGCAGTTACGATCAAGGGCGGGTGGGTCACCGACAAAAACAAAGTCATCGCTGCCATCCAGCGTGAACGCCTGAGCCACCATGCCAGGGCCAAATGTTGCACCGTTCTCCAGAATTCCATCGTTGCTTGCAACCAGATCGCGCGGATGAGAATCCCCTGGCCATCATCCAACAAGACTTGCGCGTCGGTGCGCGCCAGGCGCTGCGTCCATGATACACCGTCTGCCAACTCGCAACTACCCGTCCGCGTTCGCCTGCCTCTCCGCCTCCGCGACCGCCAGTGCCTTGCGGTTGCGCCGCGCGCGGTGGTGGTAGAGCCACAGCCCCAGGGCAACGAGCGCCAGGATCAGGAAGATCCACATCTCGTACTGCTGCATGTCGCCGAGGAAGGCCTCCAGCACGTGCCCGAAGGCGTAGCCGCCGACCGCCAGGACCACCGCCCAGACCATCGCGCCGAAGGCGTTGAGCAGGATGAAGCGCGGTGTCGAGAAGCCGCTCATGCCGATGACGAAGGGGGCGACCGTGCGCAGGCCGTAGACGAAGCGGAAGCCGACGACCATCAGCAGGCTGTAGCGGTCCAGCAGGGTCTTGACCTTGTCGACCCCCGGCTGCCACGACGGCCGCTTGTCGAGGAAGGAGCGCCCCTGGGTCTTGCCCAGCGTGAAGAAGAACTGATCCGCGGCGAAGGTCCCGAGGAAGGCGACGCAGATCACCATCGGCAGCGAGAGGTAGCCGCGCGTGGCCAGGATCGCGGCGACCACGACGAAGGTATCGCCTTCCAGGATCGAGCCGATGAACAGGGCCGGATACCCGTAGGTCAGGATGAAATGCTGGAACCACTCGTGCAAGTTCATGAAAGCAATTTGCGCCCGTCCCTAAAAGCTATCCACACCAGCCGGAATGAGCAATTTACGCTTGTTCGGAGCTACCGTTGAAGTTGTTCATCGCCGCCACGATCCCCTCGCGCAGGACGCACTCGATGGCGTCGGCGGCGATCGGCAAGCTGGCGTCGACAACGCCGTGCTCGTCCGCGGTGAAGCGCCCGAGCACGTAATCCACGCCCTGCCAGCCTGGCGGCGGCCGGCCGATGCCCAGCCGCAGGCGCGGGAAAGCGGGCGTGCCGAGCGCGCGAATCAGGCTCGCCACGCCGTTGTGGCCGCCGGCGCCGCCCTCGGCGCGCAGCCGCAGCCGGCCCGGCGGCAGGTCCAGATCGTCGTAGACCGCGAGGATGCGCTCCGGACGGAGCTGGTAGAAGCGCGCCAGGGGCGCCACGGCCTGGCCGGACTCGTTCATGTAGGTCTGCGGCAGCGCGACGAGCGCGCGCACCGCATCCAGCCTGAGCTGGCCGAAGCGCGCGTTGAACTTCACGCTGTCCAGGGCCACGGCGTGGCGGCGCGCCAGGTGCTCCACCGCCATGCGCCCCGCGTTGTGGCGCGTGTCGGCGTAGCGCGGGCCGGGGTTGCCGAGGCCGACCACCAGCCAGTCCATCGCAGATTGCTGGACCGCGCCACGGCGAACCCCCAGCCAGGCCGGGCGCCTCATGCCGCGCGGCGCAGGAGCAGCCAGGCGCCGAGGGCGAGGGCGAAGGTGATCCCGAAGCTCCACGCGAAGGCCCGCCCTAGCCCGCCCAGGCCCAACCCCGCGTCCGAATCGTCCGGCGCGAAGGCGCCTTCGACCGGCGTGTAGGTCGCCGTCGGGCCGGCTTCGCTTGTGCCTTCGGACTCGGCCGTCGCCCCGTCGCCAGCCGACTCCTCGGCCGGAGGCGCGGTCTCGGTCGCCGGCGGCGGCGTTTCAGTCGGCGGCGGGGGGGTCTCGGAGGGTGGCACCGGCGTCTCGGTCGGCGGTGGGGTCGCGGTCGGGGTTGCGGTCGGCGTCGCGGTCGCGGTGAGGGGCAAGCTTGTCATGAGCGTGCCCGGCAGCGCCCCGGCGGCAGGCGTGCTCGATGGGAGGCCGCCCGGCGTGCCCAAGGGAGGCACGGCGCCCGGTGTCCCGATGCCAGGCGGGGTCAGCGACCCGGTGGGCGTGGCCGTGGCGGTGTTTTGGATCGCCAGGTCCTCGACGAAGACCCGGCACAGCTCCTGGCTGCGGTTGTCGACCACCGTCAGCTTCAGGCGGTAGATGCCATCCGGCAGGCGCGTGGTGTTCCAGCGGTCCAAGAGGCCGTTGCGCACCGGCGTGTCGATCGTCTCCGACACCGCGCTCCACTGCTCCGGGGCCGCCACGGGCGCCCATTCCAGCTTGTAGAACTGGAAGTTGTCGATGCGGGCGCTGCCCAGGATCGGCTCGATGCCGGCCAGCACCTGGCCGCGGAAGGGTGAGCGGATCGCCGCGTTGCGGCACGGCGACTGGGCCAGCGCGGGCGCGACCGGCAGGGCCGTGCCGATCGTGGCGAGCGCCAGGGTGATCAGCCCGGCGCCGATGACGATCCGCGCGCTGCCGGCGGGGTGCCGATCGCGGGAGACGATCCGCGCGCTGCCGATGGGGCGCCGAAAGCCGATCACGGCCGGACGCTAGCCTTTCCTGAACGCTCGCACGGCTTCGGTCAGGGCGGGAATCACCTCGAAGATGTCGCCGACGATGCCGTAGTCCGCCACGGAGAAGATCGGCGCCTCGGGGTCCTTGTTGATCGCGACGATGTACTTGGAGGTCTTCATCCCCGCCAGGTGCTGTACCGCGCCGGAGATGCCGCAGGCGACGTAGAGCGTCGGCGCCACCGTCTTGCCGGTCTGGCCGACCTGGTCGCCGTGTGGCCGCCAGCCGGCGTCGACCACCGCCCGGCTGGCCCCGACCGCGGCGCCCAGCTCGTCCGCCAGCGCCTCGACCAGGTGGAAGTGCTCCGGCCCGCCCATGCCGCGCCCGCCGCTGACGATGATGTCGGCCTCGGCCACGTCCGGCCGTGTGGATACGGCCGCCTCGACGCCGGTGACCGCCGCCTGCGCCTGGTAATCCCCCAGCCCGGCCGCCACCACCTCGCCCGCGCCGGGCGCCTCGCAGGGCGGGAAGCTGTTCGGGCGGACGGTCGCCACCTGCGGGTCCGCCAGCACCCGCACCCGTGCCAGCGCCTTGCCAGCATAGACCGGGCGCACGGCGACCAGACGGCCGCCGTCCAGCCCCAGCTCGATCACGTCCGAAGCCATGCCGACCCCCAGCGCCGCGGCGATGCGCGGCGTCAGATCGCGCCCGCGCGCCGTCGTGCTGCCGAGGATGACGTCGGGACCCTCGCCCTGGGCCAGCCCCGCCAGCGCGGCCGCCCAGCCGTCGGGCGAGTAAGCGGCCAGGCGCGGATCGTCGACCACCAGCACGCGGTCCGCCCCATGCGCGCCGAGCGCGCCCGCCAGGCCGGCGACGCCGTGGCCGGCGAGGACGGCGGTGACGGTGGCGCCGGCATCCAGGGCGCGCGCGGCGCTGATCAGCTCGTAGGAGATGCGCCGGACCTCCCCGTCGCGCGTTTCGGCCAGGACCCAGATGTGCATCAAATCACCTTCGCTTCTTCGTGCAAGAGGCGGACGAGCTCGCGCGCGGCCTCGTCGGGCGTGCCGGTGAGCTTGCGGCCGGGCGGCCGGTCGGGCGGGCGGAGGATCTCCAGCGTCTCGACACCCGCGGCGGGCAGGGCGGCGGTGTCGACGCCCAGCGCGGCGGCGTCCCAGACCGGGATCTCCTTGCGCTTGACCGCCATGATGCCCTTGAGGCTGGCGTAGCGCACCTCGTTGAGCCCCTTCTGGGCGCTGAAGACCGCCGGCAGCGGCGTCTCGACGACCTCCTTGCCGCCCTCGATCTCGCGCTGCGCCACCGCCCGGCCGCCGTCGACGCCAACCTTGACGACGAAGGACACGTGCGGCAGGCCGAGTGCCTGGGCGAGGTAGATGGGCACCAGGCCCTGGTCGTCGTCGACGCCCTTCCAGCCGGCCCAGATCATGTCCGGCGGCGCGGGCAGGCGGCGGATGGCGGCGGCGAGCAGCGCGGCGACGGCGCGCGCGCCCGGCTCGCCCCAGGCGGCGTCCCAGACCCGGATCGCCTCGTCGGCGCCGAGCGCCAGCATGTCCTTCAGGGCGGCGGTCGCGCGCTCCGGGCCGAGGCCGACAAGGGTCACCGTGCCCCCGTGCTGGGCCTTGAGGCGCAGCGCTTCCTCGACCGCGTACTCGTCATACGGGCTGGCGATCCAGGTGACGCCTTCGAGGTCCACCCGCCCGCCCGCTACCCGATCCTGGATGCGCGTGGCGGTATCGGGCACCTGTTTGATCAACACGACAATGTTCACGCTAGTTGCCTCGTCAGGAGCGCTCGTGGATAGTGCGAGTGAATGGCTGATGAAGGGATCGGGGCTGGATCGAGGGGCGTGTCATGACAGCCGATGCGCATCGCAGACGCGCTCGCGTCCTCCCGCGGGCGGAGAGGGTAGCACAGTTCGGGCGCTGGCGCCAGTGTGCGAACCCCGCTGCCAGGGTGCAAACCCCGCCGGCTCTTGCGTTCTTATGCAAAGTTGGTGTAGACTAGGCGGCGTCGGGGCGAAGCGGGACGCCGGATGGTCTATCCGGCGCCGCGGGCCCGGGCGACCAGAAAGGAAGCGGCGTGCGCGAGCAAATCGAGGGTTTCCTGAGCTATCTGGAGCTTGATCGCGGCTATTCGGCCAACACCCTGTCGGCGTACCGGAACGACCTCGGGCAGTTCCTGGACTACGTGCAGGCGACCTTCGCGGTGGAGATCTGGCCGGCGGTCGACACCCCGATGATCGCCGCCTACCTCGCGCACCTGCGCGGGGATCGGGAGTACCTGCCGGCAACCGTGGCGCGCAAGGTGGCGGCGGTCAAGAGCTTCTTCCATTACCTCGGCGCGACCGCCGGCGTGATCTCCGGCGATCCCACCGCACTCCTGGACACACCGGTGGTCGAGCGGCGCCGGCCGCGCAGCCTGAGCCCGGGCGAGGTCGACCTGCTGCTCGCCGCGCCGTCGCGCGAGACCGGTCCCAAGGCCCTGCGCGACACCGCGATGCTCCAGGTGCTGTATGCCACCGGCCTGCGGGTCAGCGAGCTGGTCGCACTGGGTACGGACGACGTCAGCCTCGCCTCGGGTACCCTGCGCTGCTTCGGCAAGGCGGCCAAGGAGCGCATCGTGCCGCTGGACCGGCGGTCGGCCGAGGCCCTGCGCGACTACCTCGACGAGGGGCGGGTCGCCTACCTCAAGCGGCGCGACGAGCGCGCGCTCTTCCTCAACGTGCGCGGCACGCGCTTGACGCGCCAGGGGCTGTGGCTGATCATCAAGGACTATGTCAAAGCGGCCGACATCCAATCCGAGGTCACCCCTCAAACCCTGCGCCACTCCTTCGCGGCGCACCTGTTGGACGGCGGCGTGAACCTGCGCGAGGTACAGCGCCTGCTCGGCCACGCTAACCTCTCGACAACCCAGGTCTACGCGTTCGCCGCGCCTGGGCGAACCGGCGATGCACGCTGAGGGCGCGCGATGAGCAGCTATCTCGATTCCCTGATGTCTACCGGTGAGACCATCCAGCTCGCCACCCGCCAGCACTGGATCCGCCTGCTGCGGACCGTCGTGCTCAACGGCTTGGCGATCGTCGTGGCGCTGGCGCTGGGAGGATGGACGTCGTGGTCATCCCTGGGCGCTGGTGATGCGAGCGGCGCGGGTGGCACCGGCGGCGTGGGCGGCTTTATGGACAGCGCGCGACCCTTTCTCCTCCTCGTGCTCGGCATCGTTATCCTGTGGGCGTTGGCCAACCTGCTCCTGGCCTACTCGCGCTGGCGGGCCAAGCAGTACGCCGTTACCACACGGCGGGTGATCGAGGTCGACGGGCTCTTCAACAAGACGGTGATCGATTCCAACCTCGACAAGGTCAACGACGTCGTGCTGCGCCAGTCCGCGCTCGGGCGCGTGCTGGGCTACGGCGACATCGAGATCATCACCGGCGCCGACATCGGCCTGAACCGCCTCGAGTGCATCCACGATCCGCTGACCTTCAAGCGCCTGATGCTGGACAACAAGGAGGACTTCGACTCGCTGGCCCGCGCCCGCGTCGACGCCCCCGGCACGATCGCCCCCGCCGACATCCCGGCCGCGATCGAGCGCCTCGGCGCGCTCCTGGCCCAGGGCCTGATCACGCCCGAGGAGTTCGAGCGCAAGAAGGCCGAGCTGCTGAGCCGGTATTAGGGGCGCGCCACGTTGAGCACCACCCCGGCCGGTCCCGATCACATGCGCCCCACGCCCACCGATCCCGACGTCGTGGCCACCGCGGCCGCCTTCATTCGCGGCCGGTTCGGCACCCGCCCCGAGGTCGGCGTGATCGCCGGCTCCGGCCTGTCCGGCCTGGCGAGTCGGGTGCGGGACGCCGTGAGGATGCCGTATGCGGACATCCCCGGCTGGCCCGCGTCCACGGTGGCGGGACATGCCGGCGAGCTGGTCGCCGGGGCGATCGGCGGGCGGCCGGTGGTAATCGCCGCGGGGCGGGCGCATCTGTACGAGGGGTACACGCCGTTCCAGGCGACGTTCAACGTCCGCGTCATGCACGCGCTGGGCGTGCGGACGTTGATCGTGACCAACGCGGCGGGGGGGATCAACGCGGCCTATCAGGCGGGCGACCTGATGCTGATCACCGACCACATCTTCCTGCCGGGGATGGCCGGGCTGAACCCGCTCGCCGGGCCGAACGACGACGCGATTGGTCCGCGCTTCCCGGGCATGGTCGGCGCCTACGACGCGGCGCTCCAGGCGCGGGTGCGCACGATGGCCGAGGGGCTGGGCTTCCGCGTCCACGCCGGCGTCTACGCGATGGTCGCGGGACCGAGCTTCGAGACGCCGGTCGAGCTGCGCTTCCTGCGCGCGATCGGCGCGGACGCGGTGGGCATGAGCACCG
>CAZCJG010000109.1:0-12838 GCA_964498575.1 uncultured Anaerolineales bacterium
TCCTGCTGTTGCCGCCGGAGCGCGCTTTCGGCTGGCAGGTGGTGCTCAACCTGTGGCTGGCGGCTTTGGCGATGGTCTTCTTCGGCCGGGTCCTCGGCCTCGGGCGCTTCGCGAGCGTGCTGATGGGCATCGCCTGGTCGATGAGCAGCCTGTTCGTCGCCAACGCCGTGTTCCCGATGATCCAGGCCGGCATGACCTGGCTGCCGGTGGTGCTGGCGGGGATCGCGGCGCTGACGCGCGCGGGGGAGGGACGGGCGGAGAGACGGGCGCAACTCCTCCCACACGGCCGAGCGACGCTGTGGCTGGTCGTGATCAGCCTGGCGATCCTGCTTTCCGCGCTGGCGGGCCATCCCGAGATCGTCTACTACAACGCCCTGGTCGCCGGCGCCTGGGCGATCTTCAGGCTGGCGCTCGTCGGCCGCGCCGCGGGTTGGCGGGCCGGTGCCAGGATAGGGTTGTGGCTGGCCGGCGCGGCGCTGGCCGGGGCGCTGCTGGCGGCGGTGCAGCTCGTCCCGCTGGCCGAGCTGGCCGGCGCGAGCTGGCGCGGCGCGGCGCTGACCTACGACACGATCGCCGGCTATGCCTTCGGGCTGCGCCAGGTGTTCACCTTCGTCGTTCCGGACTTCTACGGCAACCCGGCCCACCACGGCGTGCCGGGCATCGGCGGCCGGCCCGTGGTGGCCCTGGCGGATCACGCGATGTGGGGCACGGCGTATGGCGCGAAGAACTACGTCGAGGCGGCCAGCTACCTCGGCGTGCTGACCCTGCTCCTGGCGCTGGTCGGCCTGGCCGCCGGGCGGCCGCGCGCGACGGCGTGGTTCTTCGGCGGGCTGGCGCTGGTAGCGCTGACCTTCGTGTTCGGGCTGCCGACCTATCGCCTACTCTACGCCGTGCTGCCCGGCTTCGACCAGCTTCGCACGCCCTTCCGCTGGGTCTTCGTGGTCGACTTGGCCCTGGTCGTCCTGGCCGGCATCGGGGCGGATGGGCTGCTGCGCGGGAGCGCCGCCCAGGTCGGGCGCTGGCTCGGCGGCGCGGCACTGACCATCGGCCTGGCGCTGGGCGCCGTGCTGGGCCTGGCCTGGCTGGCGCCGACGGGCTGGACCGAGATCGTCGAACGCGGCTTCGGGAACCTGCCGCCGGTCGTGGCGCCCGAAGGCGTCCAGTCCGCGCTGGCCATCGCCCAGCGCAGCTTCGGGGACAGCGCCACGCTGGCCGCCTACCAGTACTGGAACTCGATGCACCTGGCGGTGTTCCTGATCCTGGCCGGGGTGGTCGTGTTGCTGCTGGTCCATGCCGCCGAGGGCCGGCGCGATCCGCGTCCCGCGATGGCGCTGGCGCTGGCGACCGTGGCGCTCGACCTCGGCATCATCGGCTACGGCTTCAACCCGGCGGTCGACCCGGCGCTGGCCGCGCAGAAGCCGCCGGTGGCGACCTTCCTGCGCGAGGCGGCGGCGGTGAAGTGGGGGCGGGTGGTCGGCTACGGGCCGGAACGCGTGCTGTGGCCGAACACGCCGATGCGCTGGGGCGTGCCCGACCTGCGCGCCTACGACTCGATCCTGCCCTGGTGGACGGTCGAGACGCTGGGCGCGATCGAGGACCAGAGCGGGATGCTGCTGTACAACCGCATCGGCAACCTGACCACGCCCGCTGCGCTGGCCCACCCCGCGCTCCAGCTCCTCGGCGCGCGCTACATCGTGTCGCGCGAGGCGCTGGACCTGCCGGGGCTGGTGCCGATCTACAACGGCGAGGTGCGCGTCTACGAGAACAGCCGCGCGCTGCGTCGGGCCTGGGTGGTCAACGAGGTCAAGGTGATCGAGGACCGCGCCGCGCTCCTGGCCGAGCTCGGGCGCTTCGATCCCGCGACCACGGTGCTGCTCGAGGAGGAGCCGAACCGGGAGATCTGGGCGGACCTGCCGGCCGGCCGCAACCTGCCGGCGGCGATCAACGTCCGCCGCGACACCGAGACCTCCGGCAGCTTCGAGGTCGACGTCTCGGGCGCGCCGTCGGGGGGGATGCTGGTGCTGTCGGAGGCCTGGTTCCCCGGTTGGAAGGCCTGGGTGGAGGTGGCCGGGCCTGAGGGGCCGCGGACCATCGAGGTCCCGATCTACCGCGCCGACGGGATGCTGCGCGCCGTGCCGGTGCCGCCGGGCCGCTCGACCGTGCGCCTGGAATACTCGCCGATGTCGCTCAAGGTCGGCCTCTATGCCGCCTTCCTCGGCGCGATCCTCCTCATCCTCGTGCTGGCCTATGCCCTGTGGAGCCGCTTCGTGCGGGTGGACGCGGGCGACGAGATGCAGCGGGTGGCGATCAACACCGCCGGCCCGGTCGCCGCCAACCTGCTCAACAAGGTGATCCTGTTCGCCTTCGCGATGCTGATGTACCGCGTGCTCGGCCCGGAGGACGCGGGCGACTACTACACCGCGATCACGATCATCGGCTTCGTCGACATCTTCGCCAACTTCGGGCTGAACCTGCTCGCCACGCGCGAGGTGTCACGCGCGCCGGAGGAGGCCGGGCACTACCTCACCCATACCGCCGTCCTGCGCCTCATCCTGTTGCTGCTCTCGGTGCCGCTCCTGGCCGGCTACATCGCCCTGACCAACCGCAGCGCGCATCCGCTCTCCGAGGAAACGGTCCTGGCGATCGCCCTCTTCGCCCTGGCGCTCGTGCCCTCCAACCTCAGCGCGGCGGTGTCCAGCATCTTCCAGGCGCGCGAGCGGATGGTGCTGCCGGCGGGCGTGGCGATCGTGTCAACCCTGGTCTCGGTCGCCGTCGGCGCGCTGGCGCTGCTGGCCGGCTACGGCTTCGTCGGGCTGGCGGCGGTGTCGATCCTGACCAACTGCGTCACCTTCGCGATCCTGGCGGTCCTGGCCCACCGGTGCGACATCCGCCCCAGCCTGTCGCTCCAGCCCGCCCTGCTCTGGGCGATGGTCGGCATCGGTCTGCCGCTGATGCTCAACCACCTGCTCCAGACGGTGTTCTTCAAGATCGACGTGCTGCTCCTGCGCCAGCTCCTGCGCGATGGGGCGACGGTGGTCGGCTGGTACTCGGCGGCCTACAAGTGGATCGACGCGCTGCTCATCCTGCCGGCCTTCTTCACCATGGCGCTCTTCCCGCTGATGAGCCGCCGCGCCGCCGGCGACCGGCCGGGCCTGGCGCGCGCCCTGGCGACCGGCCAGCGCTGGCTGGTCACCCTCGCCCTGCCGATCGCGGTGGCGACGACCTTTATGGCGGACGGGCTGGTGCGGGTGCTGGCGGGGGCGGACTACCTGCCGCAGGGCGGGACGGCGCTCAAGGTGATGATCTGGTTCCTGCCGCTCTCCTTCGCCAACGGCCTGGCGCAGTACGTCCTGATCGCGATCAACCGCCAGCGCTGGATCACGCTGAGCTTCCTGGTCGCGGTGGTGTTCAACGTCGTCGCCAACTGGCTGGTGATCCCCGGCCACGTCTTCGGCACGCTGACCATCCCGCCCTATACCTTCGTCGGCGCGGCGGTGGTGACGATCCTGTCCGAGGTCGTCCTGCGCATCCCCTTCTCGCGCGGCCTGCGCGAGCTCGGCGCGCCGCCGCTGGTCGTGCTGATCTGGCGCCCCGCCCTGGCGGCGGGCCTGATGGCGCTCCTGATCGCCGGCCTCGAGCTCGTCGGCCTGCCGGCGCTGGTCGGCGCGCTGCTCGGCCTGCCGCTCTACCTGGCCGTCCTCGCGCGAAGCGGCGGCATCACGCCGGAGGACCGCGCGATCCTGGCGCGCCTGCGGCCCGGCGGGCGGGCGGCGGGGCAGTCGATGGCGCCGGTTGAGGAAGGATAATGAAAGGAGGAAGTAGATGGAACGAGGATCGATGATCGAGACGGCCAGCGCGGTGCGGTGGTGCTCAAAGCAGCGGAGCTCGGTGCGGTTGCTCGTCCCCGCCCTCACTTTTGCAGCGGTCGCGCTGTTGCGGCTCGTCGCGATTCCCGGCGGCGAGACCGCGCCTCCGAACGTTCGCGCCTCGCTCGGCCAGGCGGGGGGCGCGACGCCGCGTGCCTACCTGCCGCTGACGGCCAGGCAGGCGAACCTCCGCCCGCCGGAGCCCACCTCCGCGCCGACCGCCCCGTCGCCGACGCCTCGCCCGGCAACCGCCACGCCGAGCCCCACCGCCAGCCCGAGCGCCACGCCGACCGTGCCGGACAAGCCGGGCGTGCCGAGCTGCGCGGCGACCAAGGGCGACCAGGGCGGCTTCCGCTTCTCGCTGGATGGAGGGCGGACCCTGGCGCCCAACCTCGGCACCTTGCCGCCCCTGGCCTACACCTGGGACCTGGACATCGACCCGCGCGATCCGCGGGTGATCCTGGAGCTGCACCAGGGCCTGCTCTACCGCTCGGGCGACGCCGGCTGCGTCTTCGAGCAGGTCGCCGAGCTCGACGGTGCCTGGGATGCGCTGACCCGCGCCCCGTCCGATCCCGACCTGATCGTGCTGACCTCGGTCTTCGCGCACGCGCTGCGGCTGTCCACCGACGGGGGCCTGACCTGGTCGACGCCCGAGGACCTGCCGGACGACGTGGTGGCCTTCGCGATCGACCCCCTGGATGCCTGGCACTGGACCTTTGCCGGCCGTGAGGGCGCGCTGTACGACCGGGCGGGCCGCGACGCGCGCTGGGAGCGGCGGGCGGTGACGGGCGAGGTCGGCCCGGTCTCGGCCGCCGCGGCGGCGAGCGGGCCGTTCGGGCGCTGGCTGGTCGGCGGCTACCACATCTTCCGCACCGACGACAACGGCCTGACCTGGCAACCGGCGGACAAGGATATCGCCGGCACGGTCGGCGATCCGCCCGAGCCGGTGCTGTCCGTGGTCGCCGCCTGGCTCGTCTTCGCGCCCTCCGATCCCAATGTCGCCTACGCCGTGGTCAACCAGGTCGGCCGCAACCAGAGCCTGCGCGGCATCTGGCGCACGGCGGACGCGGGCGAGCACTGGGAGCGGCGCGTCGCCGACGGCCAGCCGGTCGAGCCGGTGACCGCGCAGCTCACCGGCGGCACGCGGGTCTTCGTCAGCCCGGACGACCCCGACGAGGCGCTGTTCGCCTTCGGCTCCTACATCGACGGCTACGGCACCGACCTGTTCCGCTCGTCGGACGGCCTGCGGACCCTGGCCACCAGCCACTTCACCGGCTTCTACGAGGTCTTCGCCCTGGCCTTCGGCCCGCCTGGTACGCAGGTGCGCTTCCTCGGCGTGTCCAGCGACGTGCCGCCGCGGCCCGCTTCAGGATTGGGAGGTGCCGAGCGCTAGGCGCCGTCGAACACCGCCGCCACGTCCAGGGCCAGGCCGGGCAGGAGCGGCGACGCCAGCGTTTCGCCGACGCCGAAGCGGCCGTGAACGCTGTAGTCCGCGCCGCTCAGCCCGTAGACGGTGATCCATCGGGCATCGGTGTCCACCATCCAGTACTCGGCGATGCCGGCCTGGGCGTATTCCAGCCGCTTGGTCTCCTGATCAAGCTTGACGGTGCTCGGCGAGTGGATTTCAACCACCAGGTCCGGCACACCCCAAGCCTGGTCGGCGATGCGGTCGGCGTGGGCGGACGCCATGAACACCAGGTCGGGTTCGCGGATCCGGCGCGGCCACAAGCGCACCGGCAGGGGTGCCATGCAGACCACACCGAGCGGATGGCGCGCGAGGTATTGATCGAGCTGGACGTACAGCTTGCCCAGGCAGCGCTGGTGGGTGTAGGTCGGCATGTCGTGGATCTCCAACCTCCCATCGGCCAGCTCGATCACGCGCGGAACCTCGGGCAGGGCGAAATAGTCGCCCTCGGTCCAATCCCCCTGGCCGGGGAACAGGTCGGCCAGCTTCGGGACCGGGCGACCCACGGTCATGGGCTCGTGCAATGTGTCGATTGTCGCCATCTGTCATCGTCTTCGCGTGGAGTCGGTGCGGTCTCCGGGGCGGTGCTGCTGATGCTAGCAGGGGGTGCGATGGGGGTCAATGTCACAGGGCGCGCGCCGTACAACTGGCGCCGTGTGATCGGCGGGCTGTCGTTGTAGGTCTGGCGGTGGTGGATCGCCAGGATCGCCTCGCGCAGAACCTTGCTGGGCACGGCGCCGGCCTGGATGCACACGCCACCCATCGCCGCTCGACGACCGCGACGCACTTGCCGATCCTGGCCGCCTGCACCGCCGCGCGCTGCCCGGCCGGCCCGCTACCGATGCACACCAGGTCGAAATCATGCCGTGCATCGTCCATGATGCCCTCCTCCACGGCCTGTATTAGACCATAGCGACCCGCACGATCCGGTTAAGGCGCCGCGAAATGTATGGAAAAGAAGTTTCACCCGCCGCAGCCACCGAGCGCCCCGAAGAGCAAGCGGACGCTGCAGGCCACGTCGCCGGCGTCGATCGCGCCGTCGGCGTTGGGGTTGCAGCCGCTGGGGTGGCCCGGAAAGGTCCCGCCGCTCGCGCCGGCCGGCAGGTTGCCGTCGCCATCGAAGACTTCGAGCACCTCCGCCGAGACATCCGCCGCGTTGATCGCCTGGTCGGCGTTGCAGTCGCCGGGCGCCGGCGTCGGCGTCGCGGTGCGGGTCGGCGTCGGGGTGACGGTCGGGCTCGGCGTGAGGGTGCCGGTCGCGGTAGACGTGGGCGTGAGGGTCATCGCCAGCAGCCAGGTGTTGTTGGCGGTATTCCAATGGGTGGTCAGGTAGGAGCCGGGGGTCGGGTTGGTGCTGTAGTAGTCGTCGTGATGGCAGTCCAAGCGATTCTCGTTGACACTGGCCGGCGTGCAGAGGTAGACCATGGTGGCGGTCGCGGAGTCTTGATAGCACATCACATCGTATTCGTCGACGCAGTGATAGTACCCGCTGGTGTTCGGGGCCGAGACCTGAACGGCGCCCAGGTTGTGCATCACCTCGTGTGCCATGACCGACGCGGCCCAGCAGCCGGCATCGACACGGGCATAGCTCGGGCCGGTATTGTTGTAATTGTCCTGGCCGAAGCGATCGTCGATCCACAGGTCCCCGATGCCACAGAAGACGTTGGCGTCGGTGAGCAGCAGGTACTTGCGATCGAACCGATCGTAGCCCAGCGCCTCGAGCTCGGTGATCGTGTTGCCGAAGTTGTCGTCGCCGGTCGGCGAGATCGTCACGCTGGGGATGACGGGGTCGCAGTTGCCATCGTGCACGAAGCGCAGCCGCAGGGCCGCGCCACCCGATCGAATCGCGCTTTGGTAGTAGATGGTGTCCATGTCGGCCACCCATTGCTTGAAGGACGCGAGGTACTGGCCATAGCGGTCCGTCCGATCCGAGGCCCGCACGTAGAGCACCTGCACGCGGTTGCCGGAACCGCCGTCGCCGATACAGGTGACGGCTTGCGGCGCGCCCACCCGCGCGTCCGTTTCGGGCGCCCGGCGCATGCCGCCCGGCGGCCGGGCCGGGATCGGCGGTACGGAACGCTCAATCGACAGACCGGGCGGCGCAGGGTCCGGCCCGTGGCTGCACCGCCCGCTGTCTCCGATCTCGAATAGTCCCGCGCAAGGGCCGTCGTCCGCCTGGCTCAGGCCAGCCCATGCCAATCCCGCCCGCGTCATGTCGCCGGGCACCACCATAACAATTACCGCGAAAGCAACCAACCCTATCAACGACAGCGCTCGTCGGCCGCCATGCCTGAATGCGACGTTCCGTCTTCCGTCCATGACCATTACCTCCCATTGGTAATCTGCTTGAATCCTCATCCCAATCCGACCGCCTTTGTCTGGTCATGGCCGTGGCCACCCTCTACACCCTCACCGAGGGCACTTTCCTGGCCGATCACGGCCAGCGCCACGAGATCGATCCCCGCGACGAGCGCGGCCTGAGCTACTTCCAGCTCGGCTTGCGCGCCTTCCAGCACGCGACGAGACGAGGCGCCATCGGTTTGGGAGGTTGGGGAAATACTGCCGCCAACATTCTCGATATCCACACTATGGCTTGACCTCCACCGCTACCACCGCCCAGTCCACCGAACCCCCGAAGCCACCGTTGACGGCCACGGTGCCGATCGCCGGCACCGGCTTGTCCTCCGTTGCCGCGCCGGCCACGTCGCCGCTCGATCCCTGCATCACCTCGGCGGTCTCCGTGAACCCCGTGCCGGGCGTGTGCGGACGGTTGCGCAGCGCAACGCCCCCGAACGCCAAGGCGTCGCCGGAGGTGGTGGTGAGGTTGACGCTGTAGCTGCTGGAATCGGTCCCGCCGCTGCACGCGCCGTCGACGCCGCGGGTGTTGGCGGACACGGCGTTGCCGATGCTGCTCGATCCCGAGTAGCGCGACACCACGATGACCGCGTTGGCCGGCGTGCTATTCAGCGTGGCGACGACCGAACCGGCCGAACCGGCGCCCTGGGCTTTCCAGACCTCGACCAGCGTGCTGCCGCGCCCGGAGCACTGGCTCTTGACCGGGCTCCACATCAGGCCGAGCCCCGAGAGCGAGCTCGTGGGAATCATCGGCTTGGTGGAGATCGACACCAGGTACGTGTCGTTGCCGGACGCGGCCGACAGGCCGGCGGAGGTCACGGTGGACGAGCCTGATGATCCGCCGGTCACGCTCTGCTGATGGACCGGCCCGGCACCGCCGGTGGGCAGTGGCGTGGCCATCGCGGTCGGCGTGTTGAGCTTGGGGGTCGCCGTGCGCGTCGGGGTGCGCGTGCGCGTCGCGGTCGGCGGTGTGCCGGTGGGTGTGAGTGTCGATGCCTTGCTGGGGGTCGCCGTCCGGGTGCGGGTCGGTGTCCGGGTGGGCGTGGGCGTCCGGGTTGGCGTGAGCGTGCGGGTGGGCGTGCTGGTATCGGTCGGCGGTGTGACCGGCTCCGCGCTGACCGTATGCGCCCGGGTATCGGAGCTGCTGCCCAAGAAGACCTGGGCCGTGTCGCAGCAGTACTCGGCGGTGATGTCATGCGTGCCAACCGCCAGTGCCGAGGTCTCGCACACCGCGCTGTTATCCGTGAGCGGCATGGTTTCGCAACCGGCGATGCCGACGCCATCGTCTTCGAACCGGACCGAACCGGTCGGCGTCGCGCCGTCGCTTTCGATCACCGTGGCGGTGAAGGTGACCGACTGGCCGAACACCGAAGGGTTGGGGGACGAGCCGAGGGAGATGCTCGTAGGCACCTTCGCGAACTCGTAGGCGCCGATATCGCATTCGGCGTCGGTGTCGGCGTCGCCGTCCAAGGGGCGCGCCAGGTTCCGCCCGTCGAACGACGGCGGCGCGCAGTTGCCGCCCAGCGGGATGGCATCCTCCGCCGGGCCGCCGGGAACGGGGCGATGCAGCAGCACGCCCCGCTCCTGGAGCAGGTCGGGGAAGAGCGCGGTGCCGATGGCGCCGGCGAGAACGATGTCTGTACTGATGGTGGAACAGCCGTTGGCGCTGCCGTTCTGGCCGACCAGGTTGAAGCCGAGCGAAATCAAGGCGCCGGCGGCAAGTTGGCAGTCGGCGTCCCCTTCCGCGCTGTGGCCGCCCGCGACGACGCTGTTCTTGAAGGTCATGCCGCCGGCGTTGTACAGGCCGCCGCCGCCGAGAGCCGCGCTGTTGCCGGTGACGGTGCTGGCGATGATGTTCAAGGCGCTGCCCGCGGCGGCATTGGAGATGCCGCCACCGACGGAGTTGTTGCTGGAGTTGCCCGTGACCGTGCTGTCGCGGATCGTCAGGTTTGATCCGCTGCCGGCGTTGAAGATCCCGCCCCCGCCCAGGGATTGGAATCCCGTGGCCTGGTTGCCCGGGCCGACCGTCGTGCGGTTCAGCTCGGTCACCGCGCCGCCGAGGTTCGCAATCCCGGCACCGGCGCTGGCATTGCCGATGGCGAAATTGTCGCGCACCACGCTGTCGTTCAGCGCCAGGCGGCCGCCCGCGTTGAGGATGCCGGCGCCGTCACCGACTCCCACGACGCCGGCTCGAATCGTGACGCCCTGGATGACGACGTCGACCTGGGGGCCGAGGATGTGGAACACGCGATCCAGGCTCTCACCGCTGATCACCGTCCGATCCGCACCGTTGCCCAGCAGGGTAAGGGATTGCGTGATGTCCAGATCGCCCGAGTTGGCTGTGTCGTCGCCCGAGCCGCGGTTCAGCTCGAACATGCCGTCGATGTCGAAGGTGATGATATCCGGGCCGTCCTTGGCGTTGGCATGGATGACGGCTTCGCGCAGCGAGCAGTCGAAGCCCGATGAGCAGGCATCCGGCGCCGGATCGTCCAACCGCGTCACGCGCAGCGCGAAGCCCCTATCTTTGGCCAGATAAGCCGGGGCCGAGCCGGTCCAAAAGTTGTGGGCCGTCATCTCGGCGTGCGGCATGGTGTAGAGCGAGAAAACGAAGGGCCGGGCGCCGGCGATTGCGGTCGGGGATCTCAGGATGGCGGCCGGGAATCCTGGAGTGTTGTTCTGGGCGATGTGACAACTCCGGCAGTAGGGCTTGACGACGTTGCTGTAGAGACCGGGGGCGGTCGCGTAGGCCGGGGTGACATAGTTGTCGTTCAGCGTGCTCCCCGAATTGGCCACGCCGCCGGGATCGTACCAGCCGTCGATCAGCTCGACGATCGGCGCCGCCGGATTGGTGTCGCGAACCAGCTTGTTGAGCTTTCGGAAGGCTTCCTGCTGGGCTGGCAGGGTATAGGCCGGGTTGGAGCTGTACTTGAACGACGGCGCGTCGAAGGGGAGGAAGCTGGCACCGGAGACGAAGACATCGTCGTCCACGTGGATCGCGGTGCCCCCATGGCAGGCCAGGCACAGTTCGGGCAAGGCCTTTTCACCCTCGCTGTCCAGGCCCACTTTGTTGAGCCGGTTACCCGGCGGGTCCTTCCCGTATATGTAGAAGGTAACGTCATTCTGATCGCCATCGAGCGCGCCCCTGTAAACCATGGCGACCGTGGCCAGCTCGTTCTGGCCGGAGATGGCGTCCTCCACCGATGACTCCGGCGGGCCGCCGGGGCCAAGGCCGTGATTGACCACGTAACAGGCGATGTCCGCGCCCTGGTACCGGCAGTGCATATCCCGGCCAAACCCCAGGTCGCCGAAATTGTAGTACTGGGCGCGGAGATCGTTCACGCCGTCGAAGCCGTAATCCGCCTTCCATTCCGCCAATGTGGCCGGGGCGTCGATGGTGGCGTAGTACTCCTCCGCCGAGGTGTCGTTTCCAGTGCCTTTTCGACTGAGCCACGGGACGGAGGGCGTGGGGAATGCTTGCACCGCGGCCGCCGTCAGCATCGACAAGACGCCGGCAGCGACCAGGAACCGTACCGACAGAAAACGTCGAGTGACTATGTTGGACCTCCCGATCCAGCCGACGATTGCCCAGAACCCGGAATGCTACGATGCAATGGCACTCACGCGCGGAATGAGGACATGACGCTCCAGAACAGTAATACGCTTCGCGATCCTGGTCAACCGTAAGCCGCGTTCGGTGAGGAACCGCGCGAACGCGCGGCGGATCTCCGCGAAGAACTTCTGGTCACGGTTTTGGCCCTTCGCTCAAGTGAGCATCACCCCGGCCGGCGCCGCCAGCGCAGGTATTTTACCGCCTCTTCCGCCAGCAGCAGCGGCCCGCCCTCGCGCAGCAGCTCCAGCGCGCGCGCCGGCAGGGCGCCTGGCGGCGTCGGCGCCAGGCGGTCGGGGTCGAGCCCCAGCGTCGGCCGGTCGGCGGCGCGATAGGGCGCCGTGGCGAAGCGCGCGAGCGGGGCGATCACGCGGTCCCAGGTCATCTCGGCCCGCACGGCCTCGAAGCGCGCCGCGGTGCCCGCGCGGCCGGCGGGATCGTCCAGCAGCGCCGCCAGCGCCGCCGCGGTCGCCGGCACGTCCTCCGGCGGCACCGCGCGGCCCAGCCCGCGCGCGGCGACCAGCTCGGCCAGGACGTCGCCCTGGGTAACCAGCATCGGCAGGCCGGCCCAGATGTAGTCCAGCAAGCGCGTGCGGAAGGCGAAGCGCGTCTCGATATGCGGCAGATGGCAGCTCGCGCCGACGTCGGCTTCGAGCAGGTAGCCCGCGCGCTCGGCATAGGGTACCCAAGCGGGGTTGAAGAAGACCGCGCGGCCCAGCAGCCCCAGCTCGCGGGCCAGCGCCTCGGCCCGACCGGCCATCGCCAGCTTGGGGTTGTACAGGCTCGGCGTCGCGGTGCCCATGAAGAACAGCCGCAGCTCCGGCCGGCCCAGCGCGGCCACGGCGCGGATCAGGGTCAGGGGATCGAACCAGTTCCAGATCCCGCCGCCCCACAGGATCACGCGGTCGTCGGGACCGATGCCCGGGACGACGCCCCGCAGCGCCGGCGGACCGGGCCGGGGCGGATCGGCGGGCAGGCCGAAGGGGACGACGTCGATCAGGCGCCGCAGCTCGGGGTCCGCGTCGTAGGTCGGCGGGTTGACGCGGCCGAGCGCGACCAGCATCCCCAGCCAGAAGTCGCGCTGCGCCTCGCTGGCGCAGATGAAGAAGTCCCCGCGTAAAAGCTGGGCGCACAGCACGTCCAGGTCCTTCTTGTGATAGCGCGTCCGGCCGGCCATCGACTCGGCCGCGCGCTGGGGCAGGTTCTCCAGCACGAAGGGATCATAGATATCGACGATCACCGGCAGGTCCAGCGCCGCCAGGAACGGATAGTGCGCCAGCGCCAGCCCTTGCACCAGCAGCGCCTCCGCCCGCGCCGCCGCCGCCCGCAGCGCCGCGCCTTGCACGTCGAACGCGACCGTCTCGAAGTCCGCCGCCGGGGCGGGCGCGCCGGGCGCCGCCAGGGTCACGTCCAGCCCACGCCGGTGCAGGGCGCGGGCGATCTCCCAGGCGCGGATGCTCGGCCCGGCCATCCGCGCGCCGATGACGCCGCCGCCGACGACGAGGATGCGGGTCATGGCGCGCTCTCCCCCTGGGTGCGCGGAGC
>CAZCJG010000110.1:0-12810 GCA_964498575.1 uncultured Anaerolineales bacterium
TCCTTGTCGGGGTCGCGGTGAGGGTGGACGTGGCGGAGGCGGTAGGCGTCGCGGTGGGAGTGTCGCTAGCTGTTGCGGTCGCGCTGGGTGTGCTGGTCCGGGTCGCGGTCCCGGTGGGTGTATGCGTCGCGCTGGGTGTGGTGCTCAGTGTGGTGGTGGATGTGGCAGTCGGTGTGTTGGACGATGTCGGGGTAGCGGTCACGGTTTTGGTCGGAGTGTCGGACGCCGTGGGTGTGTTGGTCGAGCTGGGTGTGAGCGTCGGTATGGCCGTCGCGGTGGGGGTGTTCGTGGGGAGGCTGGTCTCGGTGGCCGTTGCGCCGGGCGTCGGGGGTTCGGTGGGAGGAATGCCGGTTGCCTCGCCGATGGCGGTCGCGGTGGAGTCGGGCAGCGCCAATGGCGTCGCCGTGGCCGTGTCGGTCATGGTGGGGGTGGGGGGTGGGGTTGGGGTTCGGATCGGGGTGACCTCGGCGGTGGCGGTATCCGCCGGCGTCGCGGTCGCCAGTCCGGTCGGGGTCAGCTCGGGCGTCACGGTTCGGGTCGGTGCCGGGATCTCCCGCGTCACCGCCGTCGAGCTGCCATCGGGCGTGGGTGCGGCTGGATCGCGTAGGGTCGCGGAAGCGCTGGGGGTTTGGACAGCGCTCCCGGCCCGGCAGCGGGACGAGGCGGGGCCTTGCACCGGAGCGGGCAGCCTGCCCTGCGACGTGCCCGCCAGCCGCTGCAGCGCGCGGGGGAGGAAGATGCAGTGGGGCGCGCCTTGAGCATCCAATGGGGAAGGGGGTGCTCCCGGCGGCAGTCCCGCGCCCCACCCGGCCAACAGTACCGCCAGGGCCAACAGGACGGCGCGCAGCCGGAGCCGCCGTGAGGACGGTGGGGGTCGTAGCACACTGGTTCTGTCGATTCGCGCCGACCCGATAGGAGCCGACGCAAGTCCGGGAAGCCGCCGGAGCATAGAATATCGCGCCTTGCCGTTCGCGCCACCCTGGCGTGGCGCCACCTCGATCATCGGTCGCCGATAGGGCGGCCGTTAATGTCCCGATAATTCCCCACACATAGTGACTGACGATCCGGCCGAAAAGATACGCCCGACCTGCGCCACCGGGGCGATCCCGGCGTGTAGCGACTGCCCCGAGGGCGGGAACGGGGTCGGCGGGAGCCGGCAGACAGGGGCAGGGGGACGGCGGATCATGGGGCGGCTCGGCCTGGCTTGGGCTTCATAGGATTGGAGGGTTGTTGCGGACGTGGTATAGTGTATGTCTCGGGTGGCGTGAATACAGCCCGATCGCCCTTTCTCGCGCCAGTGAGCCGCAAGTGATTGAAGTGCACCATTGGCGAATAGCAAGGTCAGGAGACCCATCAACACCAATGGAAGCGAAGCTCTATGTTGGCAATCTCGCGTATGCGACAACGGAGGAGGACTTGCAGGCCCTGTTCGAGCAGGCCGGTGAGGTGAAGTCGGCGACGGTGATCACCGACCGCGAAACCGGCCGGTCGAAGGGGTTTGCGTTTGTGGAGATGGGCACGCAGGACGAGGCCAACAAGGCAATCGGCTTGTTCAACGGCAGGCAACTGCACAACCGCACGATCACCGTCAGCATCGCCCGCCCGCGCGGCGACGCCCCCCGTGGCGGCGGCGGTGGCGGTGGCGGCTCGCGCGGCGGCTACGGCAGCCGCCCCGATGACCGCCGGCGCAGCAGCAGTGGTGGCGGAGGCGGTAAGCGCCGCTCGTGGTAGTCCTCTGACCAACCGAGCCATCCCCGAACCCCCATAACGCTCGCGTCGATGCCGGCCCCTCCGCGGCTGGGCCGCACCCACGCCTTCGACCGCGTCCCAAGACCTGGGTGGCTTGGTGTCAAATCGCCGTCGTGCCGAGCCACGCCGGGAGATCGGTCATGGCGAGCACCCGCCTGAGCGTTCCCGTCCGACCTATGGTTTTGCCCCGGCGCTGGCGGGTCGATCGATTTCACGTTGCGGCTCTCCTTGTTATCGTCTGCCTGGCGTGGGCCTACCTGCATCGGCTGGATGCCTGGCTGATCAACGACGACGAGGAGAGCTATCTGTATGCCGCCTGGCGCATCAGCCAAGGCGAGCTGCCCTATCGGGACTTCCTGACCCCGCAGCTCCCGGCCTTTCTCTTTCCCGGGGCGTTGATGGTCAAGGTCTTCGGCCGCGACCCCTGGATGATGCGCGCCTGGAGCGTCGCGCTGACGCTGGTCGCCGGCGGCGCGACCTACCTGACCGGCCGGAAGCTGTTCGGGCCGATGGCAGGCCTGGCCGCGCTGGTGCTGTGCCTGGCGATGGACGACGTGTTCGCCATCGGCCGCGCCTTCCGGCCGGAGGCGACGATGCTGGCCTGCGGCACGCTGGCGCTGTACGTGTTCGTGCGCGCGGACGCCGCGGGTCGGCGCGCGGGCTATGCCCTGGGCAGCCTGCTCTTCGGCGGCGCGCTCCTGGCCAAGCTGTTCGGGGTCTTGCCCTGGCTGGCGACGCTGGCGTTCGTCGGCTGGCAGGTGCTCCGGGGCCAGCGCGAGCGGCGGGCGGGGCTGTGGGACCTGGTGGCCCTGGCGCTCCCGGGCGCGCTGCTGGCCAGCGGGGTGATGGGCGCCTTCCGCTGGCTGACCCCCGCCACCTACACTGCCGTGCTCGGCCACCACCTGATGCAAGGGCAGCAGCTCTCGGCGCGGGAGGTCCTGGCCAAGAACCTCGTGTTCTACATGGAGATCCTGCGCTGGCATGCCGCGGTCCTGGCCAGCCTGCCGCTGGGCATCGCCGCGATCCGGCGGCTCGCCCCGCGCCACGGTTGGGTCGTGGTCTGGCAGCTCCCGACCATCGCGGTGTTCCTGTTCCTGTCGCGCGAGCTGTGGGCGCGCCACCTGGTCTACCTGCTGCCGGCGCTGGGCTTGATTGTCGGTGCCGGGGTCGCCTGGATCGCCCACGCCATCCCGGCCGAGCGGCGGATGGCGTGGCTCGCGGCCGCGACCCTGCTCGGCGCGGTGGCGCTGCCCTACGTCGTGCAGGATACCGACGCCTGGGAGAGGCGGGAGATCGGCACCGCCCGGCTGGCAAGCCTGGTGCGGACCCTGGCGCCGGCGGACAGCCGGATCCTGGCCGACAACCCGGGCATCGGCTTCTACGCCGGGCGGACGACCACCTACAGCGGCGCCGGCATCTCGGAAGGCGCGGCCGAGAGCGGTCAGATCACCGGTGAGAGGCTGCTCGGCGAGATGCGGGCTGATGGCGTCTCCCTGGTCTTGATCGATCGCGCCTCCGAGGCCGGGCAGCTCGTCGACCTGCACGACTTCGATGCCTTCGACGCCGCTGTGAAACGGGATTATGTCGAGCTCGGCACCTTCCTGCGGTATTATCAGCGCAACATGGTCTACCTGCGCAAGGACCTGCCGCATCCGGCGGTCGACTTCGGTTGGGGCAGCCTGATCGGCGTCGACCTCGGCGGCGGCGCCGTCGAGTCCGGCGGCGAGCTGGACGTGATCCTGGTCTTCCAGGTTCGCCAGCGGCCCGACCGGCAGTACACCGCCTTCCTGCACCTCGACGATCCCCAGGGTTCGGCCTGGGGTCAGGGCGACGGGCTGCTGGACAACGCGATCTACCGCGGGACCGAGGAATGGGAGCCGGGCGAGCTCGTGGCTGTGCCGCTGAAGCTGCGGGTCGAGCCGGGCACGCCACCCGGCACCTACCGCCTGCGCCTGGGGCTGTACGAGGCCGCGACCGGCCAGCGATTGAGCTGGACCGCACCCGACCAGGGCGGCGGCGACGCCTGGGAAGCCGGCGCGATCGAGGTCACCCTGCCGTCCCGCCCGCCGAACGGCTCGACCGACACGCTGCTGGGCGCGCTTGCCGGCGATGCCGAGCCACCCCCGACGGCCGCCCGACCGTCGCCGGGAGCGGGTCCGAGTGGCCCGTACCGCCTGCTCGCCACCCGCCATGCCCAGGTGGTGCAGGCCGGGTCGGAGCTGCCGGTGCGCCTCACGTGGCGCGCCGACCGGCCGCCGGCGGCCGACCATACGCTGCGCCTCGCGCTTGCCGCCGCGGACGGAACGATCCTGGCCCAGACCGACCTGTCGCCGCCCAGCCCGGGCTGGCCGACCAGCGCCTGGCGCGCCGGCGAGGTGGCGACCACGTCGTCGGGCTTGCTCGTCGACCCCGGCGCCCCCGGCGGCGCGGCGGCGCTATCCGCCGCCTGGCTGGATGCTTCCGGCGTGCCGTTGGATCCTCCCGACCCGGCGGGCGAGGTCGAGATCACCCCGCTTGGCCCGCCCGTGACGACGGTGCCCGAGATTCCGCGCCCGGTCGACGCCCGCCTAGGCACCGCGATTCAGCTCCTCGGCAGCGACCTGCCGGAGTCCGCGCGCCCGGGCGAACCGCTGCCCTTTGCTTTGACCTGGCGAGCGGACGCGCGCGTGCCCGAAGCCTATGCCGTGCTGGTGCACGTCGTGCGCCTGGCGGACGTGACGGGCGAGGATGCCGGCGCGACGGCGGTGCAGGGGGCGGACGCCGCGATCGCGCTGAACGAGGCGGATCCTCCGATCGAGGCGGACGCCCCGATCGCCGCGCAGGCGGATGGTCCGCCGGCCGGCGGCGCTCGCCCGACGACGAGCTGGCGCCCGGGTGAGGTGATCACCGATCCGCGCGAGATCCCGCTGCCGGCCGATCTCGCCCCTGGGCGCTACGTCGTGCTGATCGGGCTGTACGACCCGGACGATCCGGGCTTCGCGCGCTTGCCGGCCGAGCTCGGTGGCTCCGCGCGGCCGGGCGGGCGGGTGCCGATCGGGGTGCTGACCGTCGGGCCGTGAGTCGGGCGGGGCTGGACACGGGAGCGGAGCTTTCCAGTCGCTTGGCGCCGCCTAGCCACCCCCAAATCTCGGAAAAAACTTGCTGGCCAATGGGCGGGTCGGGCGGTTATGATGGGTCCGCGCGGCGCGCCGAGCGCCGCGGGCGGTCACGGTTCTCCATCGGGAGCATCCCCGGCCGCCCGATACCGCGCGAGCCAGCCGATGAACGCGTTCAATGCCATCACCGCCGATCATGTCCGCGACGTGCTGCGTCAGCTCTTCTACGACCGCACGCCCGGCCCGACCCCGCTGGCCGGCCTGACCATCGTGCAGCGCTCGCTCGACCGCGCCGGCTTCCGGCCGACCGACGCGGCCTGTCGTTGCGAGCTCGGCCGGCTGATCACCGAAATCGTGGAAACCGAGCTCGATGCCTGGCGGCACCGGCTGGAGGTTCCCGCAAACCCGCGCTCGGTCGATCATCGCGCGCGGATCGTGGCGGATTTCGCAGCCGGGCATCGCGAGCTGGAAGGCTGGAGCGCGATCTACTATCTATTCTTGCGGCCGGATCTCGATTTCAGCCTGCACGACCTGGCCGACCTGTTGCCGTACTGCCACCGCCGGACCGTTCAGCGCCGACTGCAGCGCGGTGTCGATGCCCTGACGGCGCGGTTGATCGCGCTCGAGCGCGCGGCGGTCGCCGCCGAACGGCGCGCCCGGCTGGTCGCGCGGCTGCCCCGGCCGCCGGACGGGGGCTGCTTCGGCATCGAGTCGTTGCTGGACAGCTTGACCGCCGGCCTCCCCGCCGCGGCGACGGCCGCGCCGCTGCTCGCGCTCGGTGGTCCGGGCGGCATCGGCAAGACCGCCCTGGCCTGGCGGCTGGCCGAGCGCAGCATCGACGGGGGGGGTATCGACGAGGTGACCTGGATCCGCGCCGATGGCGGGGCGGGCCTGTCGGACGGGCCGGCGCTCGAAGCGATGCTCGGACGGCGGCGCCACCTCGTGGTCATCGACGCGCTGGACGATCCCGAGCTGGCGGGCGCGATCGTCGCCCCCTTGCTGCGCGTGCCCGGCGGGGCGCCGATCATCCTCACCGGGCGGATCGGCTGGGCGGGCTGGGCGGGGGTGCGGGCGATCCAGGTGCCCGTGCTCCGCGAGGCGGTGGCGCTGGATCTGTTGCGGCATGAGGCGCGGGCACGCGGGCTGGATGCCGTCGCCCGCGCCCGCGCCCAGACGCTCGGCCCCTTGCTCGCGGCGACGGCCGGCCATCCGCAGGCGATCCGCCTGGCGGTGGCCCAGCTCCGCGCCGCCGACCTGGCCGGGGTCGCCGCCGATTTCGCGCTCGGGCGCGGTGCGGCGGCGACCCTGTGCCACGACCTGTGGGCGCCGACCTGGGCGCGCACCAGCCCCGCGGCGCAGGCGGCGGTTCGCACGGTCGTCGCCGGCCGGCGGGCCGGCCTGACAGCCGCCGCCCTGCGCGAGGCGGTCGACGCGGGTCTCCTCATGCCCGAGGGCGCACAGGTGCGGTCCTACCGGCCGGCGCTATTCCTCCGGCGCTTCCTGGCGCGATTGGACGGGCCGCCTGAGGTCCGACGATCCAGGCGACCAGGCGCCGCTCAGTCCCCGCCGACCGGGGCTTCCTTGACCAGCTCCGGCAGGTAGATCGACTCCGCCGTCGGGGTTGGCACGGGCGTGCGGGTCGGCGTCGAGGTTCCGGTCGGGCGTGAGGTATGTGTGGCGCTGGGCGTGTTGCTGGCGCTGGGTGTGTCGGTCGCGCTCGGGGTGTCGGTGGGTGTCGGCGTGTCGCTGGCGAGCGGCGTCTGGGTCGGCGTCGCGGTCGGCGCTTCGCTGGGCGTCGGGGTCGCCGTCGGCGCCTCGCCCTGGCAGACCAGGCCCCAGGCGACCTGGCGGGTCTGGCCGTCCTGGGTGCCGCCGTGGAAGATCACCTTGTTCAGGGTAGCGTTGTAAGCCGCCGCCAAGCCCATCACGCCCGGCGGGCGCGGCCCCGCGGGGCTGAGCGTGGTCCATTGCGGCGAGGTGCCGCGCAGGTCCAGCGCGTACAGGTTGTCGTACTCGCGCATGCCGTCCGACGTGCCCCCGTAGACCAGCATCCAGTTCAGGCTGGGCACAAAGACCGCGACGTGGTCGTAGCGGGTCTCCGGCGCGCGCCCGCCCGCTGTGATCCGCCCCCAGCGCGCGGTCGCCCAGCCGGCGGAGAGGTCGAGCGCGTACAGGTCGTTCATGCCGCGCGTCCAGTTGTTGGTCCCGCCGAAGACGATCATACGCTTGGCGACCGAGTCGTAGACCGCGGTGTGGGCGAAGCGCTTGCTCGGCCCGCCGCTGATCTTGCGCTCCTGCCATGCCGGCGCGTCGCCCAGCGTCAGGCGCCACAAGCTGTCCTCGGCGCTGGTCGCCTCCTCGTCCTCACGGCCGCCGAAGACGATCATGCTGTCGTCGTCGGGGTTGTAGACCGCGCTGTGGTCGGTGCGCTTCAAGGCGCCCGCGCCGCTGATCTGGCTCCAGGCAAGCGCGGTGCCGTCGATCGCCAACCGAAAAGCCGTGCTCTGCACCGACGTCGTCCCATCCCCGCCGGGGCTGCGGGTCACCGCCGAGCCACCGCTCAGCAGCGGCGAGCGCCAGGTCAACGTGCCGCCCCCCCCGGTGGGGATCTCGTCGTTGCCCCCGAAGGTGATCATCTCGCCCGCGCCGCCGCCGGCCTGGCGCAGGACGGACGTGTGCTCGTAGCGCTTGTTCGGGCCGTTGCCGGTCGGGCTGAGCCGGGTCCAGGTGCCGCGCGGGGGATTGTCGGTCAGGTCGAGCTGGCGCAGGGCGTCGCTGACTTGCTTGTCGCGCGTCTCCGCGCCGCCGTAGAGCAGCACGCCCTTGTCGGTGAGCGGCACCAAGCTATGCGCGGTCAGCGGCTCGCCGGAGGTCAGGGTCTCCCAGGTGCAGGTCACCGCCCCCTGCTGGGCCGGCGCGGCGGCCACCGGCGGCGCGCCCAGCCCGGCCATGGCAACCACGACGGCCGCGATGATGAACCAGCGAAGGTTGATGGCGCGCATACACGTCCTCCCGTATCGGGGTGGGTGGGAATGCCGGGTTGCGGGACAAGCGGCGACAGTATAGCCCGGTTGGGGGTGGTTGCAAAGACGAAACGCGTATGATGTTCTCCGAGCACGGTATCACCAAGGCCCCTCGTCAAAACAACTTGACTCCTTTTCCAGACCGACCCGTCAGCACGATGTCAAACATGGGGTCAACTTATTTTGACGAGGGTCCCAAGCTGTACGGTATCATCAAGACGTCATGGATTGGCGATGTCCCTTCGGGCGTGGAGCGCCTGGTCTCATGCGAGCCGGGAGGGGACTCAACCCGCCGGCGGCATCGGCGTCTCCGAGGTGGGCTGCGGCTCGGGCGTGTCCGGGGTAATCTGCGGCACCGGCGTGGTCGGCTCGGGCGGCGGCGCGGCTGTGGTCGCCGCCGGCGGCGGCTGAGTCGGAGGCGGCTGAGTCGGCGGCGCCGTGGTCGGCTCCGGCTGGTTGACCTCGACCGTCACGCTGCGGCTTTCCTCCGAACCGTCGCGCTTGACGACGCGCAGGGTGTAGGTCGTGGTGCTGGACGGGCAGACCTTTTCGGAGCCGCTGTCGCCGGCCTTGCCCTTGCCGTCAACATAGTAGGCCTGGACGTTTTTGACCGTCCAGCGCAGCGTGGTGCACTCGCCCTTGGTGATCTCGTCGTCGTCGACCGAGAAGCTGATATCGGCGGCGGCGGCGGCGGTCGGCGTAGAGGTCGGCGTTGGTGACGCGAGCGGAGCGGTCCCCACCGGCGGCGCGGCGCGCGTGGGCAGCGGGCCGCGGGTCGGGCGGGCGAGGGTCGGCGTCGGCGCGCCGATCTCGCCCGGCGGGGTGGTCGACACGCTGGAGATCGGGCCGCTGCAGGCCAGGTTCTTGGACTCCACCCAGCCGAGCTCCAGCTTGGCGAGCGGCTTGACGCGCAGCCACTGGCCGTCCTCGTCGCGCTGGGCCACTTCGACCACCGTGCCTTGCTTGAGCGGCGCGCCGGCCGGGCCGGCCTCGGCCGAGGGCTCCGCCAGGAAGTCGGCGCTCGCGGCGCTGACCTCGCAGCGGAACGCGACGGCGACGATCGAGGTCGTCGCGCTGCCGTCGGCGACATCCGAGAACCAGGTCTTGATCAGCGCGCTGTCGACCTCCATCGGCTCGGGCAGCGGCCCGTCCTCGCTGAAGCCGGCGGCCTGGCCGGCGGCCAGGCTGACGGTCTCGCCCTTGCGGTCGACCTCGGCCGTGCCGTTCAGCAGCGCGACCCAGGCGGAGGGCGGCGCGCCGGGCACCAGGCTGACGATGAACTGGGCGGACCCCTGCTTCACGCCGATGTCGATCCAGCCGGCCTTGATGGTCAAGGTGGCGGGCTCACCGGGGCCTTCCAGCGTGTAACGGGCGGTGCCGGTCGCCTGGTCCAGGACGACGTAGCGCGTCTCGGGCTGCGACAGCCCCAGCAGCGAATCGGTGTCGGTCAACATCTCCTGGCTGAGGAAGTTGGCCCAGTCCAGCATGGCCTGGCCACCCTCGCGCGTCAGGATGTTCGCGCCGGGCTCGACCTCGGTCGTCGCGCCGGCCTCCAGGAGCTCGCCTTCGCCCATCTCCTTCTCGCGGAACTCGACGACGGGTTTCGACACGGTGAGCACGGCCCCCCCGGCGGCAGCTTCGGGGATCGCCGTTGGCTCCGGGGTCGGCGTCGCCTCGCCGCCGCAACCGGCGAGCAGCGGCAGGCCGGCCAGGGCGAGTAAGACGGGTAACAGGCGTTTCATTTGCGTTCTCCTCCTTGAAGATTGACGGTTCGGTCGACAGGTCCCGGCGGTCTCAGGCGCCCGGTCTCCATCCCGGGAGCACCGGCGTCCTAGCGACGACCGCGGGACTTCGGCATGGACGGGCAGCCCCGGGCATGCGGCTACCGCTTCCCCGGCTCCATCCCGGCCGTCGCGCTGATCGCCAGCGCGCCGGCGGCCGTGCGCAGCTCGAGCGTGCTGCCTTCCATGCGGTAGGTGGCGGCGGACTGGAGCGCGGCGAGGAACTGCGCCTCCTGCTCCATGATCCCGGGGGGATCGATGCACATCATCTGGGTCACGGCCGCCGGGCTGACCGTGATCTTGTCGCCCTCCAGCGTGTACTCGGCCGTGTAGGTGTTGCAGCTCGCCTGGCCGGAGATCTGCGTGTCCCCGAACTCCATCGTCAAATGCGTATCTGCCAGCACGCTGGTCACCGCTTCCTTGCCGTTGTTGTAGCCGGTGACGGTCCACGTGGTCCCCGCCAGCGAGTCGGTGATCTGCGCGGTGTAGCGCAGCATCTTGCCGCCGCCGGAGATGTCCAGCGTGTCGGCGCTGACCGTGTAGGTCTCGGCCGCTTGCAGGGCGGCCTGGTAGGCTTGCTCCTGCTGCATCTGCGGATCGGGGCAGGCCATCATCGTGCTGCCCAGGGGGCCGATGGTCAGGCTGTCGCCGGCGACGGTGTAGGGGCCGAAGTAGCGGTTGCAGCCGGAGCTGCCGGTGACCTTGCCGGCCTCGGCGCCGAACTGGGCGGTGATCTCGGTTTCGGGCAGGACGGGCGTGGGGTTGTCGGGGTCACCATATGACGCGAGGAGCCACACCGGGCCTTCGAGCGTGATCTCGGTCGCCGCGCCCGAGCCTGTGCCGCTCTCGCCGGTCACCGGGGTCTTGCTGACGACCTCGATCAGGCGGTAGGACAGGCTCGACGCGTCCGCCGGCGCGCCCGGCACGGGCGCGACGCTGACCAGGAGCACGTACTCGTAGCCCGGCTCGTGGGTGAAGCCGGCGATCTGGTCGTAGAACAGCGTCCAGTCGTCCTCGGGCTTCTCCTTGACCTGCATGCATTTCATCGGGGCGACCCCGGTGCAGTCGACCAGCTCGGGGCCGACGATCAGGGTCCTTTCGGTCACCATGCTCTCCCCCGTAGTATTGGCGGCGGCGGTGGCCTCGCCCGGGGTCTCGCTGGTCGCCACCGGGGTACAGCCCGCCAGCAGGGTGGGCAGGCCAAGCGCGACAATCAGGATCCAGGGTCTGGCGGACGCCTTCGTCCGTTCGTAGATCATGCGCACGATGATGCTTCCTCCTTTGCGTTGGTTCGCCGCGCCATCCAATCTCCCGATGCAAGCGCGGCGGGATCCGCCTCGCCCGCGCGCGGCGCCGGGCGCCGCTCAGTTGGCGACGATGTTGACCAGCGCACCCGGCACGACGATCACCTGGCGCACGGTCTTGCCGTCGAGATGGGCCCGGATCGCCGGGTCGGCCAGCGCCGCGGCCTGGATCGCCGCCCGATCCGCGTCGACCGGCACGGTGATCCGCCCGCGCAGCTTGCTCATCACCTGCACCGCGATCTCGACGGTAGGCTCGACCAGGCACGCCTGATCATACACCGGCCAGGGCGCATAGGCCAGCGAGTCCGCATGGCCCAGCCGCTGCCACAGTTCCTCGGCCAGGTGCGGCGCCAGCGGGGCCAGCAGCAGCACGAAAGGCTCGGCGACCGCGCGCGGCAGCGCGGGCCGGCCGACCAGCGCGTTGTTCAGCTCGATCAGGGCCGCGATCGCGGTGTTGTAGTGCAAGCCCTCGATGTCGTCGGTCACGCGCTGGATCGTCTGATGCGTCAGGCGCAGCAGCGCTTGATCGGGCGGCGTGTCGTCGACGCGCGGCGCGCCGCTGTCGGGATCGACGAAGTTGCGCCAGACGCGGCCGAGGAAGCGGCTGATGCCGACGATGTGGCGCGTGCTCCACGGCTTGGACTGGTCCAGCGGCCCGAGGTAGAGCTCGTATAGCCGCAGCGTGTCGCAGCCGTAGGTCGCGACGATGTCCTCCGGCGTGACCATGTTCTTCAGGCTCTTGCCCATCTTGCCGTACTCGCGCGTCACCGGCTGGCCCTGGTAGAAGAACGCGCCGTCCCGCTCCTCCACCTCGTCGGCCGGCACGTAGACGCCGCGCGGGTCGGTGTAGGCGGCCGCCTGGATGTAGCCCTGGTTGAAGAGCCGCCCGAAAGGCTCGGGCGTCGACACGTGGCCGAGGTCGTAGAGCACCTTGTGCCAGAAGCGGGCATACAGCAGGTGCAGCACGGCGTGCTCCACCCCGCCGACGTAGAGATCTACCCCGTTCGGGCGCATCCAGTAGCGCTCGCGGGCCGGGTCGACCAGCGCCTGGTCGTTCCGGGGATCGAGGACGCGCAGGTAGTACCAGCACGAGCCGGCCCAGTTGGGCATCGTGCTCAGCTCGCGCTCGTACTGGACGCCGTCGATCACCACCCGGCGCCAGGCCGCGTCGGCCCGCGCCAGGAGCGGCTCGGGCGGCGCGTCCGGGTCGTCCGAGCCGCGCGGGCGGAAGTCGTCGATGTCCGGCAGCTCGACCGGCAACTCGGACTCGTTCACCGGGCGGATCGTGCCGTCGGGACCGTGGAGGATCGGGAAAGGCTCGCCCCAGTAGCGCTGGCGGCTGAAGAGCCAGTCGCGCAGCTTGTACTGGACCTCGGCGCGGCCGAGCCCGGCGCGCTCGAGCCAGTCCGTGATCACCCGCCGCGCCTCCGGGCTGGGCAGGCCGTCCAGCGAGACCTCGGCGTTGGCGGAGTGGATCCCCACGCCGTCGCCCACGAAGGCGTCGGGGTAGTCCGCGATATGCGCCAGGTAATCGTCCCGCCCGCCCGGCCGGCCGGCGCGCGCGGCCTCGTCGGCGATCCAGTCGTCCGGCGGCAGCACCACCGGGGTGATCGGCAGGCCGAAGGCGCGCGCGAACTCGCCGTCGCGGCTGTCGTGGCCCGGCACGGCCATGATCGCGCCGGTGCCGTAGCCCATGAGCACGTAGTCGGCGATCCAGATCGGGATGCGCGCCCCGGTCGCCGGGTTGACCGCGTGGGCGCCGGTGAACACGCCGGTCTTGGTCCGCCCCTCGGCCTGGCGGTCGATTTCGGTCCGCAGGGCGGCCGCGGCGCGGTAGGCGGCGACCTCGGCGCGCCGA
>CAZCJG010000111.1:0-12700 GCA_964498575.1 uncultured Anaerolineales bacterium
AGGAGTTCGGGGACAAGACGGTCAGCGAGGCGGACCTGTGGGACAAGCTCGGCGGCAAGGCGGAGGGCCGTGTGGTGATCAACGACCGCATCGCCGACAACATGCTCCAGCAGCTCCTGACGCGGACGACCGACTACGAGGTGCTGGCGCTGCCGAACCTCAACGGCGACTACCTGTCGGACGCGGCGGCGGCGCAGGTCGGCGGGCTGGGCATCGCCCACGGCGGCAACATCGGAGACGACGTGGCGGTCTTCGAGGCGGTGCACGGCACCGCGCCGAAGTACGCCGGGCAGGACAAGGTCAACCCGACCGCGGTGATCCTCTCCGGCGTGATGATGCTCGAGCACTTGGGCTGGGACGCGGCCGCCGAGAACGTCCGCCGCGGCGTCGGCGCGGCGATCTCCGACGGCGTGGTCACCTACGACCTGGCCCGCCAGCGCGAAGGCGCGACCGAGGTGAAGTGCAGCGCGTTTGGACGGGCGGTTGTGGAGCGGATGTAGGCAGGGAGCTCTGCGGGAAGTGTGATGGCGGAGCGGTCGATGGCCCCGGAAGTGGCGCTGCTTACACAAGCCCCACCGGTACCGCGTCAGCCCCCCGGTCAAGCGGTGTGACCCTCGAGACCAGGCAAAGAGCGGCTCCATGCCCGCGCGCCACCGGGAGCCGATCGAGCACGGCGAAGGGCTGCGTCCACTGCCTGCGCGGTGTCGCAGCCCGCTTGACTTCGATCGGGTAGAGCGTGCCATCCTGCTCGATCAGGAGGTCGATCTCGCGACCATCGCGGTCACGGTAGAAGTAGAGTCGTGGCTCCCTGGCCGCATGCCACCAGCCCTTCAGCACTTCCGCCACCGCATAGGTCTCGAGAATCGGTCCGGCCATTGCGCCCGCGGACAGCGTCTCCGACGTAGACCACTCGGTCAAGTAGCTGGCAAGGCCGGTGTCCAAAAAGTAGAGCTTGGGCGCCTTCACCAGGCGCTGCGTGAGGTTGCCGTGGTAGGGTCGAAGCGGGAGAACCTGGAAGCTTGCCTCTAGAATTGACAACCAGGCCTTGGCGGTGCCGTGGCTGATGTCAACGTCGCGGGCGAGGTCCGCGAGGTTGAGGAGCTGTCCGGTGCGAGCAGCGCAGGCACGCAAGAAGCGCAGGAAGGCCTGCAGGTCACCGACCTGGGTGAGCTGGCGTACATCGCGCTCCAGGTAGGTTTGCAGGTACGAGCTGTAGAAGAGGTCCCGATTCACAACCGCGCCGGCAACAAGCTCCGGCAGGCTCCCGCGCCAAATGCGCCTGTAGATCTCGTGCTCATCCGCGGCTGTGATCACCCGCTCGCGGTCCTGGACATCCTCGACCGTCGGTAGGAAGGGCGGCAAGGCAACACCCTGCCCCGTTGCTTCGCGCTGCGAAAAGCCGAGCAGGTTGATGATCGCCACCCGTCCCGCCAAAGTCTCGGTGATTCCCCTCATCATCGCGAACTGCTGTGAGCCGGTCAACCAGAAATCCCCTGGCCGCCGGGACGCGTCGATCCGCATCTTGATGTAGGGGAGGATTTCCGGCGCGTACTGGATCTCGTCGATCAACACCGGGGCTGGAAACCGATCGAGAAACAAGCGGGGATCCGACTGCGCCAAAGCGCGCAAGGTCGGGTCGTCCAGCGTGACGTAGCGCCGGGTTGGCTCGCTCAGGTGGCGGAGCAAGGTCGTCTTGCCGGCTTGGCGTGGCCCCGTGAGCAAGAGTGCGGGGAACTGCGTGGCCGCGGACCGCCAGGCGGGCTCCAGCGTTCGAGGACGATAGAGGCTCGGCTGATTCACATTTCAATTATAATCTAGCCGGACCCGCACGGCAAGTCACCACGGTCAGGCACGCCATTCCGAGCAGCTCCTACCCGTCGCTGCGGGCGGGAGGTTCCGCGACGGGCCAGTCGCTGCCATTGACCACAGCCGGCAGGTATGCTGACCCGCGCGGCGCCTCGGTGGGCATCGGCGTAGGCGATGGAGGCGAGCGCTGTTAGCAGGGCAAGGCGTGATCGCATGGTGTACCCTCTTTTTGCACCATTGTAGGCGCTAGCGCGCTCCCTGCAAGCCCCGCCTGTCAACATGCATCTCAAGGCCATCAGGCGAGGTGCGGGGAGTCCCCCGGCGAAGGAGGTTGCCATGAAGCGTATAGCACGCGGTCGAGCGCTGGGAATCTTGGTGGCCGCGAGCATCCTGGCCCCCGCGGCGCACCCGGAACGCACATTGGCTCAGGCGCCCGGCGAGGGGGTTGGCGTGACGCTGGTCGACGAAGGCTGGTGGCTGTACAACGACAATGTGAATTGGGTCGCCATCGTCCGCAACGACTCGTCGCGCTTCGTCGAGGACGTGCACGGCCGGTTGGTGCTTTACCGGGACGACGATCCCTATGCGATCGACGATCCCATCCTGGCGGACAAGATGGTTCTCGCGCCGGGCGAGGAGACGGTCATCCTGGCGCGATGGCTGCCGTCGATGAACGACAACTGGCCGACGCGCATCGAACGGAGCATCAGCGCCCGGCCGTCCGAGCGAACGGCGTCGCCCTACCTGGCCGAAGCAGAGGTTGCGGCGCGACTGACGACGGAGACGGCCGGGGGATGGCACCCGACCCGGCTGCGCGGCTGGATGGTCAACGTCGGCGACCGCGCGTGGCGCGCGATCCCCGAACAGCCCAACGAACCGTGGTCACACGAGCGCCAGGTCGCCTTTCCAAATGTGGCTACAGTGGTCTTTTACAGCAAGGGGAAGGTTGTCCGGGCCGCACGGCTATTCAACCACTTCGAGACCGGATGGTGGGCCGAGGCCGTGCCGCCAGGTCAGGTGCTGCCCTTCGAGGTTCGGACCTCGACCGGCAGCAGCGACGTCGTGGACGCTTACCGCATCTTCACGGCGAGCGAGCCTGCGCCGGGGGCCGACCGGCCCTTGCTGTGGGTCGTCGAGTCCGCGAGCGCGTGGTTCGAACCTGATGTTGTCGCATGCCCCGGCTCGGCGCGCTGCGTAGTTCATGCGACGGCGCGCGTGCGGAACGCTTCGGACACCCCTGCCGGACTGAACGTCACCGTCGCCTTTCGCGATGCCAGCGGGCAACCTGTCGCCGAGCTCTTGTGCTCCTCCGACGAGCCGGTGCAGTCCGGCGCGTCCACCGAGTGCTATCGCAGCCTTGGCGGCGGCACGATGGGGCAGGATCCCTCACTCTCGGAGGTCAGCTCGGCGACGATCTTCGCGAGCAGCCCGGACACCACGACCGATCCCGCCTTCGCCGCGCGACCGGGTTCGGGCAGGGCCTGCGTTCCTGTCGTCCAAGCCGCGATGCCGACGCCGGGCCCCGGCTGGGAGCCCACCGCGCGCCTCTATCTCCCCTCCGCCCAGCAGGCTGCCGGCACCTGCGATCGCTGAGTGACTGTTTATTGAGGCTGACCCGTCTGTCATGCCGGGCACGACAGACGGGCCAGCCTTAATAAACAGCCTCTGAGCAGCGTTCGCCTCCCCCCGGCAAGTTCTTTCGACGGTATTCTCGCACCCGTCATGTTATACTGTCCGCGCCCCTTCTGTGTCATCCGTTCCGTGTTATCCGAGACATCCGTGTCCATCCGTGATCCCGAACCCGCAAGGAGACGAACATGCCCCGAGCGCCCCTCCACGTCACCATCACCGGCGCCGCCGGCAACATCGGCTACGCGATCCTGTTCCGGATCGCGCGCGGCGACCTGTTCGGCCCCGACCAGCCGGTGCACCTGCGGCTGCTCGAGATCCCGCCGGCGATGGGCGCCCTGGGCGGCGTCGGGATGGAGCTCGACGACTGCGCCTTCCCGCTCCTCGCCGGGCTGACCTTGACCGACGACGCCAACGTGGCCTTCGACGGCGCGAATTGGGCGCTCTTGGTCGGCGCGCGGCCGCGTGGGCCGGGGATGGAGCGCAAGGATCTGCTCAGCGCCAACGGGGCGATCTTTACCACCCAGGGACGGGCGATCAACGCGCGGGCGGCCAGCGACGTGCGGGTCGTCGTCGTGGGCAACCCCGCCAACACCAACTGCCTGATCGCGATGTCCAGCGCGCCCGACCTGCCGCGCGAGCGCTTCACGGCGATGATGCGGCTGGATCACAACCGGGCGGCCACGCTGCTCGCCCAGAAAGCGGGCGTCGCGGTGGCCGAGGTGAAGAAGGTCACGATCTGGGGCAACCACTCGACCACGCAGTATCCCGACGCCTACCACGCCGAGATCGGCGGGCGGCCGGCGCCGGAGGTGATCGGCGACGACGCGTGGATCCGCGAGACCTTCATCCCGAAGGTCCAGAAGCGCGGCGCGGAGGTCATCGGCGCGCGGGGGCAGAGCAGCGCGGCGAGCGCCGCCAACGCCTGCATCAACCATGTCCAAAGCTGGCACCACGGCACGCCGGACGGCGACTGGGTAAGCATGGCGGTGCCGAGCGGCGGGGATTACGGTGCGCCGGACGGGGTGATCTTCGGCTATCCGGTGACCGTGCAGGGCGGGACCTACGAAGTCGTGCCGGGTCTCGCGCTGTCGGACTTCGATCGTGAGCGGCTGGCGGCCACCGGCGCGGAGCTTCTGGAGGAGCGGGCGGCGGTGGCGGAGATGTTGTAGCGGTGGCGCCGAACCGGGCCTGGTCGAGCTACGCGCCCGACTACCGCGCCGCCGAGGTCGCGGCGGTGGCGGGCTGGATCGCGGCGGGTCAGAGCGGCGCGGTCGTCGGGGCGGGCGGCGCCGGCAAGTCGAACTTCCTCGGCTTCCTGTGCCACCGCCCGGAGGTCGTCGCGGCCCGCCTGCCGGCGGCGGGGCCGGTGGCGCTGGTGTGGGTCGATCTCAACGCGCTGCCCGGGACCACGCTGGACGTCTTCTACCGCGTGCTCCTGCGTGCCCTTCACGAGGCGCGCGCGCAGCTCCCGGCGGACCTGGCCCAGGCGGCGAGCGCCGGCTTCCGTGCCCACCTCGCGACGACCGATCCGTTCGTGGTCCAGACCGCGCTGCGCGAGCTGCTCCTGGACTGCCGGGCGGCCGGGATCGCGACTGTGCTGGTGCTGGACCGCTTCGACAAGTTCCTGGGTGTGGCCACCCCGGAGCTGATGGACTCGCTGCGCGCGCTGCGCGACAGCTTCAAGGGCTCGCTGTCGCTGATCGTCGGCATGCGGCAGGCGATCGCCTACCTGGCCGATCCCGGCCTGCTGGGCGAGCTGTACGAAGTGCTCGATACGCAGGTCTGCTGGGTCGGCCCGATGGCCGAAGCGGACGCGCGGCGGATGATCGCCGAAGAGATCGGAGCGGGCGCGGGAGCAGCGAATGCCGGGAATGGAGCGGCGGAGGCCGGGGCGGAGGCCGCGGCGGCGCCGCTCGATGCCGCGGCGGCCGCGCGGCTGATCGCATCGACCGGCGGCTATCCGGCCTTGCTCAAGGTGGCGGCGCACTGGTGGCGGGATGGCGGCCGGCAGCTCCCGGCCGATGAATGGGACGCGGCGTTGCGGGCGCTGCCCGGCGTTCGCGTCCGCCTGGCGGAGGTCTGGGACGGCATGACCCAGGCGGAGCAGGCGGCGCTGTCGGACCTGGCGGCGCTGTCGGCGCGGCGGGCGCAGCTCCTGGCGCGGGCCGAGTCCGACGCGGCGGTCCGCACCCTGGCCGAGAAGGCGGGGAAGGACTTCGAGCTGCACCACAAAGCGGTGCTGGCCGACCTGGGGGTCAAGGGGCTGGCCTGGCGTGTCGGCGACGACTGGTCCGTGCGCGGGACCCTGCTGGCGCTGCACGCGGCCGAACACGCCGGTCGCGGGCGCGGGGCGATCTGGCACGACGCCGAGAGTGGCGCGTTCTACCAGGGCCGCAACCGGCTGCCGGACCTGGCCAACCTCGAGCGGCGGCTGCTCGCCTTCCTGCTGGCCCACCCGCGCAAGCAGCACACCAAGACGGCGGCGATCGAGGCGGTGTGGCCGGACGACGTGGTGGCCGAGGGCGTGATGGACGACGCGCTCTACCAGGTGGTCAAGGAGCTGCGGCGGAAGATCGAGCCGGACTCCGCGGCGCCGCGCTACCTGATCACCTGGCGCGGGCGGCCGGAAGGCGGATATCAGCTTTTCCCGGAGGGTCGTCCGGGAGGCGGTTGAGGCGGCCGGTCTCCCTTGCTCACGCGATGGCGGCGGCCATCACTTCGACCACGCAAGGATGGAATGGACCACAGAGACACAGAGGCCACAGAGCATGCCTTTCTCCGTGACCTCTGTGTCTCTGTGGTGATATCACTGTTTGCCCCTCACGCGACCTCCACCCCCACCCACGCCGCCCGCAGCGCGCGCGCCCGCGCCAGGTCGAGCGCCGCGCCGAGCGCCGCGAAGGCCGTGATCGCCCGATCGAGCTGATCGGTCGCCTCGTCAGGACGCCCGGCGGCGCGGGCGGTGAGGGCGAGCTCGACCCGACTGCGCGCCGCCTCGTGCCGGTGCCCGGCGGCTTCGAGCGCGACCAAGCTCCAGCGCAGGTAGCGGGAAGATAGTGCCAAGTCGCCCCGCGCGCGGTGGGCGCTGCCGAGCAGGCGACGGGCCAGGGCTTCTTCGAGCCGGGTCTGCTGCGCCTCGGCCGCCGCCAGCGCCCGCCCGGCCAGGTCGAGCGCGGCGTCGATCTGGCCTTCGCCCAGCGCCAGGCGCCCCAGCGCAACACGGGTTTCGGCCTGCAACTCGTCGATCGCGTGAGCGTCCTGCAAGTTCTGGCTGGCATCGAGAGCCCGGCGGGCGGCGGCCGGGTCCGGCCGCTCCAGCGCGACCAGGCCGAGGTTGAGCAGCGCCATCGCCTCCAGGCGCGGGTTGCCCAGTTCCGCGCCCAGCACGCGGGCCCGGCCGAAGAGCGCCGCGGCCGCGTCGATCTCGCCCCGGCTGAGGTGGACGTTGCCCAGGTTGACGCAGGCGTAGCTGATCTGGTCGCGCTCTTCGATCTCCTCGAAGATGCCCAGCGCCTGGCGGTGATAGCCGGCCGCCCGCTCCCAGTCGCCGAGGTGGAAGCAGGTGACGCCCAGGTTGTCCAGCACGCGCGCCGCCTGCACGTCGTCGCCGACCGCCGTCCACAGGTCGAGGCTGCGCGCGAAGGCCGCCGCGGCGGCTTCCCGGTCGCCGCGCGCGTCCTGGACGGCGCCGAGGAAGTTGAACCCGGTCGCCAGCACCGCCCGCTGATCCGTGCCCTCCACGATGCCGAGCCCGCGCTGCACGCAGCCCAGCGCCAGCTCGTACTCGCCGCGCACGAAGTGGATCGGACCGGTGTGGATGTGGAGCAAGGCCGCGGTGGCGCGGTCCGCCTCGTCCAGCCGATCGCCCAGGATCGCCAGGCCGCGCACCATCCAGCCCAGCGCCACCTCGTGCCGGGCCGCCCAGCCGTGCAGCCGCCCGATCCGGCGCGCCAGGTCGGCCGCGCGGCGGCACGACTCCGCCGGGGGCAAGCCGGGGATGCCGGCCGGGTGGCTGGGACCCGGGGACGTTGCGGGGGCTGCTTCGGGAACTACCCCGGGGTCCCGGCTCGCGAGCTCCAGGCGCAGCGCGAGCGCGGCTTCGTAGCTGACAATCGCCGCCTCGAACTCGCCCAGCGTGTTCCGCGCGTCGCCGAGGCCCTCGTGCGCCGCCGCGAGGTCCTCCGGGTCGGGCCGGTCGAGCTGGCCGAGCAAATCCAAGGCGGCCCGGGCGTGCTCGGCCGCGCGGCGCGCGGCGTAGTGGCGGTTGGCCTGCGCGCCGGCCTGGAGCCGATAGCGGATCGCGCGCTCGACGTCCCCGTGCTCGACATCGCCCGCAAGGCTGGAGCCGCCTTCGGCCTCGCCCGCGGCGACGACGCCGGCATGCCAGTGGCGCGCGAGCTGATCCAGGCGGCCGGGGTCGTGCGGATCGCCGGCGGCTTCGAGCACCCGTCCCGCGCGCCGGTGCAGGGCGCGGCGCGGCTCCGCCGGCAGGCTCGCCAGCGCGGCCTCGCGCACCAGGCCGTGGCGGAAGGCGTAGTCCCCGCCACCCCAGGGCGCGACCACCAGGCCGCGCGCCTCCAGCTCGGCGAGCGCCGGGCCGAGCTCCGCCCCGCCGAGCAAGCGCTCGATCAGCGCCGGGCGCCATGCCATCCCCAGCACCGCCGCGGCGTCCAGCACGCGCCGCGCGGCCGGCGGCAAGCGGTCGAAGCGCGCGGCGAGCAGGCGCTGGATGGAGTCGGGCAGGCCGGGCTCGGCCGGCGGGCGGACCAGCACCCAGCGCCCGGCACGCTGCGCAAGCGCGGCGGTGTCCGTCAGCCAGCGCAGTGTCTCCTCGATGTAGAAGGGGTTGCCGCCGGCGCGCGCCAGGAAAGTCTCGAGGCCAGCCGGGAGCTCGACGGAGTCCGCGCTGAGCCGGGCCGCGACCAGCGCCGCCTGAGCCTCGCCGTCCAGCGCGGCGAGCGCCAGGTGCCGGTAATCCGGCTTGTGGAACCAGGGATGCGCCCAGTCCGGCCGGTAGAGCACGATCAGTTGGGCGCCCAGCCGGCCGATGCCCTCGGTGGCTTGGCCGAGGATGTCGAGGCTGACCTCGTCGATCTGCTGCGCGTCGTCCAGCACGAGCACGATCCCGTCCGGCCGGCTGGCCTCGGCGAGCAGGCCGCGCAACAGGTGCACCAAGCGCCCCGGCAGCTCCGCGGAGAGCAGGCGCGCCTGATCATCCCCCAGACCCGATAGCGCGGTGATGACCCGGGCGACGGTCGCGCAGGGCGCGTCGCTATGGGTCGGGGGAGCGACCTCCACCCAGCGGCAAGCCTCCGCGTCGGCGCCTTGGCGCAGCGCGCGCACCAGATGCGACTTGCCGATCCCCGCCTCGCCCGCGATCCCGACTACCGAGCCCCTGCCGGCCCGCGCCGCGGCGAGATAGCCCCGCAGCAGGGCGAGCTCGCCGGCCCGCCCCGCGGTCGGCGGCGGCACGCCGGAGGGCGGATCCGGTGAGGTGACCCGCCAGCCGATCAGCTTCCACCCCGTCGCGCCCGGCTCGGCCGGCGCGACCTCGAATCCCCCCCCTGCCAGTCGGAGGGTCGCGGGAGCAGCGCGGATCTCACCATCGTCAGCAGTTTCGGCCAGTGCCGCAGCCTGGCGCAGGGCGGGTCCGAGGTAGAGCGGTCCCGGCGCCGGGCCGGCATCGCGTGGATCGACCCAGATCGGTCCGCTCGCGACACCGATGGCCAGGGAGACAGCCGCCGAGATGTCCTGCGATTGCCCGGCGCGATGGTCCCGCAGGGCGAGCACCGCGCCGAGCGCCCGCGCTGCGTCGTCCTCCAGGGTTTGCGGTACGCCGAACACCGCGACCCAGCCGGTCTCATCCGCCCGAACCACCTGCCCGCCGTTCTCGGCGATGACCGCCGCCGCCGCGCGCAGCTCGGCGGCCGTGACCCGCGGGTCGATCTCGGTCGCCGCGGCCGCGCGCGAATCATGCTTCGACCTCGCGGTGCCGGTCTCATCCTCTCGCTCGACGTCGAGACGGCGGCGCGCGACGACGACGGTGCCGGTGTGGCGGCTGGCGCGCGGGGCCAGAAGCCGCCAGATCGGATCGCCGTACAGCACCGGCGCCGCCCAGCCCGGATCGCCGGGCGCGGTCTCGCGGGCGCTCGCACGCGCCGCGCGCAAGGCTTCGCCCAGGGTCTCACCGGACAGGAGCCGTCGATACATCCGAACGGCGAGCTCTCGCGCGTGGTGGTCGAACACCGGCCACAGAGTGCCGATCACCGCGCTCGCCCCGCCCAGCAGGCAGGCGCGCATCAGGCTGTGCCCCCCCACCTCCCAGGCCGGTCGCGACAGGCCCGACCGCGATGATCCGGGCGGCAACATTCCGGGCGCGGATGCCTCCGCCACGGCTGGCACCGTCTCCCCCGCTCGCCCCGACGCGCAGGCGTTGAGGAAGACCAGCGGGCTGCCGTGCAGGGCGCTCTGGATCGCGTCGGCCGCCAGCCAGCCGTCGGCGAGCTGGAGCGCGCCGGGCCGGGCGTGGCCGGCGAAGTGCAGGACGGCGAAGTCGCCGCCGGACAGCGCTTCGAGCAGCCGCGCGCGCGACGCCTGGCCGCGGCAGACCAGGTCCGCGCGGATGTCGCCGCCGGCCGCGTCGAACAGATCGAGCAGCGCTTCCGCCTCGGCTTCGGTCTCCGGCAGGTCGCCCACCGGGTTGGCGACGATCAGCACCCGCGGGCGCTCAGCGCCGACGATCGCCCGCGGCCGCGGCACAACGTCGGCCAGCAGGCGGCGCCCGAAGGGATGTCGCAGTGCCAGGAAGCCCGGCGCGGGCCGGCCCTCCGCGTCGCAAAGCAGCTCCCAGGGCAGCCCGCCGTCGCCGGTCGCGAGGGTGAGCGGCGTACCCGGCGGCAGGCCACGCAGCGCCGCGCGCAGGCCGGCCGGCAGCAACTGGTTGAACAAGAGGACCCCCAGCCGCTCGAGCGGGTCGCCCGCCGGCGACTGGCGGCCATGATTATCCTCATCGGTCGCCGCGCGCATCAGGTGCAGGGTCTGGACCGCCCCGTCGATCATCCGGCCGATCTCGTCGCCGAGCGGCGGGTCGATCGGCACGCGGGCCGCGGATTGCACGGGGGAAAGCGGCGCCGGCTCGCCCGTGTCCGGCCCGCCCGCCTGCCGCGCAGTCGAGCGACCCGGCTCGCCGTCCCAGGTGAACGCGAAGCCGTCATCCTGCTCCAGGATGGTGATCCGCATCAATCGGCGCCCGCCTCGTCCTCCTCGATCACCCGCAGCGGCAGCCGCCAGCGCTGGCCGGGCCGGCGAATCTCCAGCAGGTAGCGGCCGGAGCCCAGGTCGCGGAGCTGGGCGCGGCCGTCGGCGGCAGTGACCGCGCTGGCCAGGAGGCGCTCGTCGCCGTCGTAGAGCACGACGCGGGTATCGGCCAGCGGCGCGCGCCCCGTTTCGCGGTGAAGCAGCAGGTCGATCACCGCCCGCCGGTCGACCAGCGGGCCGACCGCCAGCCGGATCGTCAAGTCGGCCTCCGGATCGGAGACCTCGATCGTCTCGCCGCTCGGGGTCGCGGTCGCATCCCGCATCGCCCCGGCCGGCAGCGGCACCGGCGCCAACGGGCCCGGCATCCGCCCGAACTTGGATCCACCCGCCCCGAAGGCAACGACGATATCCGTGAATAGGGTGCGAACCCCCTCGCCGATCGCCCGCGCCGCCCGACCGGCATCCGCCAGCCACAAGCCGGGCACCGCCCGCTCCAGGAAGCTCAAGTCGAGCACAGGCTCCTCGGCCAACACCGGCAGCGCGCCCGCGACCCAGGCCGACATGACCGCGTCCAGCGTCACAAGCTCCTCGGCGCAATACGGACAGCGGCGCACATGCGCCAGGGTCGCCAACCACTCTTGCGCCCCCAGCCCCACCGATCCTCCCTCACGGCCCGCAGCCCCCGCGAGCAACTCCCGGATCTCCGGCAACCGCTCGCGGCACTCCGCGCACGCGATCTCGGCCTCCAGCCCTGACGAGACCGCCCGGCTGAGCTGGTCCAATCGCGCCATACACGCCCCGCAGCCCAGGACATGCGCCAGGGCCGCCTCATCCAACCCAGCCTCGACACCCGCCGCTCCCGCACTATCGAGCCGCGCCATCACGCCCATCGCCTGATCACATCGCATCACCGGCATTCCCTCATGACCCTCAATCGCAACCTCACCCCCTATCCTTGCACTCGCCCATCCCCCAACCTACCCAATCCCTCCAATCCCCCAATCTGTCAAATCCGCTCAATCCGCGTATCCGCTTCCCAATCCGTTGTGTGGCTCCCGCAACTTCGCCAAATTCCGCGACCGAATCACCTGCACGTTCGCCCGTGACACGCCCAGCTCGTCAGCCAGCTCGCCGTCGGTCGCCTCCGCAAGGAACCCTTGAAGCAGGATCCGCCGCGAGTGCTCGCTGAGCCGCGGGTGGTGCTGGACCGTGCGCACGAGATCGACCAGCGCCGCGCGGTCCAGCGCCGCCTGCTCGGGGTGGACCGCGGCGGGGTCCGCCGGCTCGATCGCGGGGCCGGACGCCCCCTCGCCGCTCCGGTCGTCCCCGGCCGCCAGCGCCTCCAGGCTGGCGACGAGGGCCGGCGGCACGCGCTTGAGATGCTCGCCGCCGCTGACATGGCCCTGGCGGCGGAGGGCGTCGTAGACCTTGTGCACGGCGATGGCGGCGCACCAGCCGAGGAAGCGCTCGGGCGCGTCGGGACCCTGGCCGGCCTCGACCTTGCGCCAGATCGAGACCAGCGCTTCCTGGGCGCAGTCCTCGGCCAGGGGCGCCAGCTCCGGCCGGCCTTGCAGGCGGGTGCCGGCGACGCGGACGAGGAAGACGCCGAGCCGGTGGTAGGCGTCGCGGCGCCGCCCCGGATCGCGGTCGCGGCAGCCGGCCAGCAGCGCGGCCGGGTCGAGATCATCGCGCATGGGCAAGACGGTAGCACAGGCGGGTGGGAGCGGGCAAGGGGATGACATGGACAGGGGCAAGACGATGAGGCCACGGTCATTAGTTCGGCCACCAGCCAGGCGGTTGGAAACCGCGGCTAAGGGCGGCGGAGCCGCCGAATGTCGCCCTTCGGCGACAACGCAACGCACGGTCTCTTGGCAGACCAAGTCGGCGAAGGCCGACGCTCGGCCGAAGGCCCTTAGCCGCGAATTCCATTCGCCGGGCTGGTGGCCGAACTAATGACTGTGGCCGACGATGACATTGACTTCCCCCCGCTCCCGCCGGTATACTG
>CAZCJG010000112.1:0-9893 GCA_964498575.1 uncultured Anaerolineales bacterium
GGGAAGTCATCACCGCCGCCACGACCTAGCCCTACGGCTACATGCCCTTCTGGCCCGGCCCGGGCGTGGGCGGCCACTGCATCCCCGTCGATCCCTACTACCTGGCCTGGAAGGCGCGCGAGTACGACTTTTCGACCCGCTTCATCGAGCTGGCGGCGGACATCAACCAGGCCATGCCACGCCACGTGGTCGAGCTGGTCGTGCGCGCCGTCAACGACGCGGGGCGGGCCGCCCGCGACGCGCGCATCCTCGTCCTCGGCGTCGCCTTCAAGCCCGATGTCGAGGACCCGCGCAACTCGCCGGCCGAGCGGGTGATCGAGCTCTTGATCGAGCAGGGCGCGGGGATCCGCTACCACGACCCGCACGTGCCCGAGTTTCGCGTCGGCGCGAGCCCCTTCCACCGGACGGAAGTGCTGCTCACCAGCGTCCCGCTGACCGACGCCGAGCTCGAGATGGCGGACGTCGTCGTGATCCTGACGGCCCATCGGGCGGTGGACTACGACCGCGTGCTGGCGCGGGCGCGGTTGCTGGTCGACACCACGCGGGCGACGCTGGGGCGGCAGGGCGAGGGCAAGGTCGTTCGGCTCGGCGCCGGGTGACCCGAGGTCGAGACGTTGCGGACGGCGATCACCACCGTTCTCGGCAGGGCGCAACGACAGCGTTGCGAAACACTTTGACATCACCGACACGACGTTTGGAGCTTGAGCCATGACCACCTTGGATTCTACCGTTGACTTCTCCGCCCAGTTCAGCGAGGCCGCGCTCGAAGAAGTCCGGCGCCGGCGCTTGCTCATCGATCGCTGCGACGCCTGGCTGTTCTCGACGATCCGGCCCTACCTCGGGCAGCGGGTGCTGGAGGCCGGCTCCGGCCATGGCAACCTCGTGCGTTTGATGCTGGATCGCGAGCTGGTCCTGGCCACGGACATCGAGCCTTCGGCCATCGACCTCGTGCGGAGGCAGTTCGCCGAGCATCCGCAGGTCCATGCGCGCGTGCTGGACATCGCCGATCCGGGCACCCTGGCTCTCAAGGACTTTGCGCTCGACACCGTCGTATCGCTCAACGTGTTCGAGCACATCGAGCACGACGAGCGGGCGATGCGCCATGCCTTCGAGCTGCTGACCCCCGGCGGGCGCCTGGTGTTGATCGTCCCCGCCCACCAGCGGCTCTACGGTGCGATGGACGCGTCGATCGGCCATTGGCGGCGCTACGACAAGCGCATGATGCAGGGGAAGATGACCCGCGCGGGCTATCGGGTCGAAAAGCTGGCCTACATGAACGCGCTGGGCACCTTGGGCTGGTTCGTCAACGGCCGCTTGCTGGGGCAGACCGTCCCCCCCAGCGGCCAACTGCGCCTGTTCAACCTCGTGATGCCGATCGTCGAGGCGGTGGAGTCCCGAATCCCACCCCCCTTCGGCCTGTCCTTGCTGGCGGTGGGCAGGCGCCCGTGATCGGTGTGGGACGGTGGCGCCCGGCACCGGGACGCCACTGTCGTCGTCTTTGACATTGTCGTACTTGTATTGCGTGACATCGAGATTGTGGATCAGACTTTTAACGTGAAACCGAAACACTGGCTTTTGGCGATCATCGCGGTGAGCGTGCTCGCGCGCGTCCTCACCGCCTTCGCGATGGGCGATACCGTCGTTCCCCAGCCCGGCATCTGGGACCAGGTGTCCTACGATCGGCTGGCGCAAAGGCTGGTCGCCGGGTTCGGCTTCTCCTTCGCCGAGGCCTCGTGGCCCTATGCGCGGGCAAACGAGCCGACGGCCTTCTGGTCGTTCCTGTACACGGCCTACTTGGCGGCGCATTACCTGCTGTTCGGGCACCACGCGCTCGTCCCGCGGCTGGTGCAGGCGGTGTCGGCCGGCATCCTCTTGCCGCTCGGCATGTATCGGCTCGGCCGGCGGACGATCGGCGAGCGGGTCGGCCTGTGGGCCGCGGGCCTGTCGGCGGTTTACCTCTACTTCATCTACTACAGCGCGGCGCTGATGACCGAGATCTTCACCATCGTGGCCGTGGTCTGGTCGCTCGTCCTGTGGCTCGCGCTCGCCGAGCGGCCGACCTGGCCGAGGTGGCTGGCCCTGGGCGCCCTGATCGGCCTCGCCGCGCTGCTGCGCCAGGTCACCCTGCTGGTCGTGCCCGTGCTCGCGCTCTGGCTGCTGTGGCGCCGGCGGGAGGCCCGGACGCTGGCGGGCCTGGCGCTGGCCGCGCTCGTCGCGCTCGTCGCGCTCTTGCCCGTCACCTTGCGCAACTGGCGGACCTACCACCGCCTGGTGCTCGTCAACACCAACTCCGGCTTCGCGTTCTTCTGGGCGAACCATCCGATCCACGGCACCGATTTCCAGGACATCCTGCCCGATGATGGCCCGGCCTATCAGGACCTCATCCCGCCGGAGCTGCGCCATCTGGACGAAGCGGCGCTGAACGACGCGCTGATGGCGCGCGGTTGGCAGTTCGTGCGCCAGGACCCGGCGCGTTACTTCCTGCTCTCGGCCAGCCGCCTGGAGGACTACTTCAAGTTCTGGCCGTCGGCCGAATCGTCGCGCATGAGCAACCTCGCGCGAACTCTTTCCTTCGGCCTGCTCCTGCCGCTGATGCTGGGCGGCCTCTACCTGTCGCGCGAGCGCTGGCGCGCTTGCCTGCCGCTGTATCTGTTCGCCGGAACCTATGTCATGATTCATTTGCTCTCCTGGGCGCTGATCCGCTACCGCCTGCCGGTCGACGCGGTGCTCCTGGTGTTCGCGGGGCTGGCCTGCGAGCGGCTGTTCGCGGCGCGCCTGATGGCGCGGGTCCGGCCGCACCCGGCCCCGGTGCTGCCGCGATGATCGGAACGACGCTGCGCGGCTCCCTGGACCGGTGGTGGCCGCGCGTCCCCGCCATCGCGCGCGACATCCGGCTCCAGCAGCGCCTGGTCGCGGTCGCGGCCTTGCTGGCCGCGCTGTACTTCGGGCGCGATCCGTCGATGGACCTGGTCGTGCTGATCTACGGCACGATCTGCCTGGTGGTGCTCCTGCGCTGGCCCGCGCTGGGGCTGCCCGGGCTGCTCCTGGCCTCGGCCTTCGTGCCGTTCACCATCGGCACCGGGACGGGATCGAGCATCAATATCGCGATGATCGGGATCGCGGGGCTGACCGGCTTGTGGATCGTCGACGGCCTGATCAACCATCGCTTCGAGCTCCGGTCGTCGGAGGCGAGCCGGCCATGGGTCGCGTTGATCATCGTCGCCGGGATCAGCATCGTGGCTGGCAGTGCGTTCTGGAGCCCGTGGGTCGCGACCAAGGACAACTTCCTCTTCGTCCAGCTCGCCCAGTGGTCGATCTTCATCCTGGCCGCCTGCGCCTTCTGGTTGGGCGCGAACACGGTGCGGGATCGGCGGATGCTGGGGCTGTTGGCGCTCCTCGTGCTCGGCTTCGGCGCGCTGGGGCTGGCCGGCCGGGTGCTGCCCGGGGGAGGGATCATCGGCGGCCGCTTGCTGTTGAAGTCGCCCAGCTTCGTGGTCTGGGTCGTCGGGCTGAGCGGCGGCTTCGCCTTGTTCGCACCGGCCTCGCCCCTGGGGCTGCGGGCGGGGATGGCCGCCCTGTGCCTGGGCAGCATCGCGGTCCCGCTGGCGACCGGCTACGATTGGGCCAGCGGCTGGCTGCCGACGCTGGTGGTCATCGGCGTTCTGGTCGCCCTGTGGCTCTGGGATCAGCAACACCGGCTATGGCTGGCATTTCTCAGCGTGGCGATGTTCGTCGGCGTGATGGGGCGCTACATCATCCCCGCCGTCGCCTCGGGCGACCGCTGGAGCCTGGACACGCGCATCATCGCCTGGCGCGGGCTGCTGGACATGATGCAAGACCGCTGGCTGATCGGCCTCGGCCTGGCCAGCTACTGGCACTACTGGCGCGGGATGATCGGCGAGATGGCCTATCGCGATCCCACGACCGGCTACCTGCACTACACCTTCGATCCCAAGGTGAACATGCACAACAACTACGCCGACATCTTCGGTCAGATGGGGCTGCTCGGGGTGGTCGCCTTCCTCTGGCTGGTCTGGGCGATCTACCGCCAGGCGCTGCGGGGCTTCAACGCGGAGCCGATCGGCCCGGGGAAGGCCTATGCCGCCGCCTGCATCGCCGCGTTCTCGGGAATGCTGTTTTCCGGCCTGCTGGGCGACTGGATCTTCCCCTTCGTGTACAACATCGGCCTGAGCGGCTTCCGCGACGCCTCCGTCGGCTGGCTGATGCTCGGCGGGCTGGTCGCCCTCGAAGCGACGCGGCGGGAGGCGTAAACCGCCTTGCGCATCCTCTTCGTCACCCCCAACCCGCCCTCGCCGATCCGCGTGCGCCCCTATCACTTCGTCCGCGCGCTTGCCGCGCGTGGCCACCGGGTCACGCTGGCGGCGCCTTGCGCGGGTCCCGAGGAGGAGGCGGACATCCGGGCGCTGCGGGAGCTCGGCTTCGACGTGATCAGCGATACGCTGCCGCTCCCGCGCCGTGCCCGCAACCTCGCCGCGGCCCTATCCGCCGGCGTGCCGCTCCAATCGCGCTATGCCTGGCAGCCAGGATTGTCGGATCTCATGATTGACGCCCTCCGAACCCTGCGCGCGCGCGGCCAGCCCTTCGACCTCGTGCACGTCGAGCACCTGCGCGCCTCTGAGTATGCCCTGCGCTTGAAGCCCCACCTCCCGGTGGTGTGGGATAGCGTGGACAGCATCACCGACCTCTTCGAGCAGGCTCGAGCCCACGCGGGCGGCGTGCGCGGCCGCTTGATCACCGCGCTGGACCTCGCCCGCACGCGGCGCCACGAAGGCTGGCTGGCCGGGCAGTTCGACCACGTGGTCGTCACCTCCGAGCATGACCGCGCGGTGCTCGCGGCGCTCAGGCGCGAGCGGGCCGGCGGGGCGCCGCCGATCGCCGTCATCCCGAATGGGGTCGACCTGGCCTACTTCACCCCCTCGGACCAGTCGCGTGACGCCGAGACGATCCTCTTTTCCGGCAAGCTGAGCTACCACGCCAACGTCGCCGCCGCCCGGCATCTGGTGGACGACATCATGCCGCTGGTCTGGGCCTGGCGCCCGGCCGCGCGCGTCGTCCTCGCCGGCGCCGCACCCGCCCGCGAAGTCCGCCGCATGGCCGAGCGGCACGCCGGCCGGGTCGAGCTTACCGGCACCGTGCCGGACCTGCGGCCCTGGCTCCGCCGCGCCACGCTCGCCGTCGCGCCGATGGTGTATGCCGTCGGCATCCAGAACAAGGTCCTCGAAGCCATGGCTACCGCCACCCCCGTCATCGCCACGCCGATCGCCCTGCGCGCGCTGGGCGCCGCGCCCGATCGCGACGTCCTCGCCGCGGCCGACCCGCCCGCCTTCGCCCGCGCCATCCTCGCGCTGCTCGACGACCCCGCCCGCGCCGCCGCCCTCGGCCGCGCCGGCCGCGCCTACGCCGAGCGCCGCCACGACTGGGATAGCGCGGCGGCCTGCCTCGAGTCCGTCTACCGCGCGGCCGTCCAACATCATCGACAGCCTCGCGAGAATCTCTCATCAGCGCATGCATCCCCTCTCCCGCACAGCGGGGGAGATGCGGGGTCCCCGACGCGCCTGCCGTTGGCGCGCCGGGGTGCAGAGGTGGCCGAGCGGAGCAAGGCCGGGGAGGGGGCATGATCCACCACCCGCACCTCACCGCCGACCTCAAGCTGCGCCGGGTCGAGCAGCACCGCCTGTCGCACCAGGCCCAGCACCAGCTCCTGCGGCTCGTGCTCCTGGCCTCCGACGCGGCGATGCTGGGGCTCGCTCTGGCCATCGCCTACTGGCTGCGCTTCCACGTCAACCCGCCCTTCGACGTCCTGCCGACCATCTGGGGCGATCCCGCCCTCTACCAGCGCACCAGCGCCGGCATCCTGGTGCTGCTCCTGGCGCTCTTCGTCGTCGCCGGGCTGTACGACCTGGGCAACCTGCTGGGCGGCACGCGCGAGTACCGGCTGGCGTTCAACACGATCGCCGCCGGCATGATCCTCGTCCTGGTCGGCATGGTCCTGGCGCGGCAGTACGACCTGGCGCGCGGCTGGCTGCTCCTGGTCTGGGCGCTGGCCTTCTTCCTGGTCGCCGGGGCACGGTTTTGCCTGCGCCGCGGGGTGTACCGCCTGCGCGGGCGGGGCTACTTCCTCACGCCGGCGCTCATCGTCGGGATCAACGACGAGGCGACCGCGCTGGCCGAGCAGCTCGGCCGGTGGCACAGCTCCGGCCTGAACGTCCTCGGCTTCGTCGCGCCCGAGCCCACCGACGCCGAGCGTGTCTACCGCAACCTGTTCGCCCTGGGCGATCTCGGCGATCTGGAGCGGCTGGTCGAGCGTTACCGGGTCGAAGAGATCATCATCGCCACCAGCGGCGTCGAGCGGCACGACCTGGTCGACCTCTTCCGCCGCTTCACCGGCCGCACCGACGTCCAGCTCCGCCTGTCGGGCGGCATCTTCGAGATCATGACCACGGGCCTGGAGGTACGCGAGCTGGCCTTTGTCCCGCTGCTCAACGTCGCGCCGGTGCGGCTCAAGGGGATGGACGTCGCGCTCAAGGCGCTTTTGGATTACTCGATCGCGCTGGCCGTCGCCCTGCTGGCGGCGCCGCTGTTCGCCCTGGTTGCCCTGGCGATCAAGCTGGACTCGCCCGGCCCGGTGCTCTACCGCCGGCGCGTCCTGGGCCTGGGCGGCCAGCCCTTCGAGGCCTTCAAGCTCCGCACGATGCACGTCGACGGGCAGGCGATCCTTGCCGCGCACCCCGAGCTCCGGCGGCAGCTTGAGCAGGCGCACAAGCTCAAGCGCGACCCGCGCGTCACCCGTATCGGCGCCGTCTTGCGCAAGTTCAGCCTGGACGAGCTGCCGCAGTTGTTCAACGTCCTGCGCGGCGAGATGAGCATCGTCGGCCCGCGCATGATCTCACCCGAGGAGCACGAGCTCTACGGCCAGTGGGACATGAACCTGCTGACGGTGCGACCCGGCATCACCGGCATGTGGCAGGTCAGCGGCCGCTCCGACCTGAGCTACGAGGAGCGCGTCCGCCTGGACATGAACTACATCCGCAACTGGACGATCTGGCTGGACCTGCAAGTCCTGCTGCAAACGATCCCGGCGGTGCTGCGCGGGCGAGGGGCGTATTAGCCAGCTCGTATCGTTGCACCGCAACCGTGCGTCTATATCGTCAATCCGGCCGATTTGAGGCGGATTTGGCCTGTGCTATCATCTGCTCCCCCACAGCAGCGGCTTGGCAGCGCTATCTTGCCTTTATCGATAATCAACTTGATCTTGGAGGAAGTAGGTGGCCTCACCTGTTTTTGACCTGCGCGCTGTGACCCCTCCGTCGGTGATGTTCCGCGAGCTTGACGGCGAATCGGTGCTGCTGAACCTCGACTCGGAACGCTATTACGGCCTCGATCCTGTCGGCACCCGCATGTGGGAAACCCTGGTCGCGAGCGCTACGGTCCAGGCCGGCTTCGACCGCTTGCTCGACGAGTTCGAGGTGGAGCCCGACCTGCTGCGGAGCGACGTGGAAGCCTTGCTGGGCGAGCTGGCCGAGCACGGCCTGATCGTCCTGGAGGCGGCGTGATCTCGGTCGTCCGGCATCGCCGGCAGGCGTTCCGGCACATGACTTGGCCCGAGCGATGGGCGGCGGGGCATGCCTTCGCCGCGCTGACCGGGGTCCGGCTGGCGCTCGCGATCCTCGGCTTCCGGCGCACCCAGGCGCGGTTGACCCGATGGGCGGGTGATCCCGCGGCGGTGGCTTCGCATTCGGCCACGGAGACTGCTGCGACCCCGCCGCCTGCGCGACCGGGCGACGGCCTGTTCATCGCGTCGACCGTGTGCGCCCTGGATCGCGCCGCGCGCTGCGGCCCGGGCCATCCGTCGTGTCTGCCGCGGGCGCTCGCGCTGTGGTGGTTGCTGCGGCGGCGCGGGATCCCCGCCGACCTCCGGATCGGCGCGCGCCGTGCCGCCGGCCGCCTGGAAGCCCATGCCTGGGTGGAGCACGATGGCCAGGTCCTGGGCGATCAGGCCGACGTGCATGTTCGTTTCGCCGCCTTCGCCGGCCCGGTTCGGCCGAGATCCGCGATTCGACCGATGGTTCCGGCTCAGACGGCGGTCCCAGCCAAGCCTGCGAGCTCCAGTCGCCCGCTGGAGGCTTCCGGCGGATGAGCGGGATCGTGGCGGTGGCCAGCGGGAACGGCCGGCCGATCGACCTGGCGCTCTTGGGCGCGATGGTCGGCGACCTGGCCTTTCGGGGTCCCGACGGCCAGGGCACCTGGACCGACGGCGCGGTCGCGCTGGGCCACGCCTGGCTCGATGTCGGGCTGGATGAGGCGCCCCAGCGGGCGAACGCGTTGTCGTCAGGGCGCATGAACGGCCTGCATCGCCCGATGGTGGGTCGGATGGTTGGGACGAGCCCGCAGCCGCTGTCCCTTGATGGCGAGGTCTGGATCACCGCCGACGCGCGGATCGACGGTCAGGCCGAGCTGCGCGCCGAGCTCGCCGGCCGCGGCCAGGCGGTGGCGGCGGAGGCTTCCGACGCGGCGCTGATCCTGCATGCCTACACGGCCTGGGGGGTGGACTGCGTGCGGCACCTGATCGGCGACTTCGCCTTCGTGCTGTGGGACCGCCGGGCGCGGCGCTTGCTGGCGGCGCGGGACCAGTTCGGGATCAAGCCGCTCTTCTACGCCAGCGCGGAGGGGCAGCTCATCCTCAGCAACACCTTGAACGCCGTGCGGCAACATCCCGCCGTCTCGGCCGCGTTGGACGAGCTGTCGATCGCCGACCTGGTGCTTTTCGAGTACAACCTGGACGTCGAGCGCACCGCCTTCGCCGAGATCCGGCGCCTGCCCCCCGCCCACGTCCTTGAGTGGGAAGCCGGGCGGGTGGCGATCCGGCGCTACTGGCAGATCCCGCAGGAGCCGGCGATCGAGCGGCGGTGGCCGGACGACCGGGTCGACGAGCTGCTCTTCCACTTCGATCGCGCCGTCGCCGACCGCCTGCGCATGCCGCGCGTGGCCGTCTTCATGAGCGGCGGGCTGGACTCGCCGGCGATCGCCGCGACCGCCGCCCGCCACCTGGCGCCGGAACCGCCGCACGAGGCGCTGCGGGCGGTGACGGTGGTCTACGACCGCCTGATCCCCGACGAGGAGCGCCGCTGGACCGGCCTGGCGGCGGCACACATCGGCATCCCGGTGGACTTCTACGCCTCGGACGATGACCTCTTGTTCGATCCCGCGCACCCTTCCCGCGCGCCCTGGCCCGAGCCGGTCGACCGCTCGATGGCCAAGATGGAGGACGCGAGCTTCGGCGCGGCAGCGGCGTTCAGTCGGGTGGTGCTGACCGGTTATGGCGGTGACCCCTTGCAGTACCCCGAGCCGACCTACGTCCCGCGCCTATTGCGCCAGTGCAGCTTCGCTCGACTTGCGGCGAACCTCGCGGCGACAGTCCGGGACCAACGGCGCCTGCCGCCGCTCTACCTCCGCTCAGGCGCGCGGCGCTGGTGGCGGGCGCGGCGGGGCGCGAGCGCGGAGGTCCCGCCCCTGCCGGCTTGGCTGAACCCGGAGCTGGCGCGGCGCCTCGATCTGGCCGATCGGTGGCGGTGCTGGCATCAGGCGGTGCCGGAGCAGGAGGGGGTTCACCCGAACCGTCCGATGGCCGCCGGCCAGTTGGCGCATGCCCTGTGGCCTAGCATTTTCGACAGTTACGATGCCGGCGTGACGGGCCTGCCGCTGGAAGGACGCCACCCGTTTTTCGACACGCGCCTGGTCGCCTTCATGCTCCGTGTCCCGCCCTTGCCCTGGTGTGTCGACAAGGCGCTCCTGCGCCGGGCGATGCGCGGCCGGCTGTGCGAGCCGGTACGCCTGCGGCCCAAGACACCGCTGGCGGGCGATCCCAAGCACCC
>CAZCJG010000112.1:9993-12607 GCA_964498575.1 uncultured Anaerolineales bacterium
CTTTTCTGCGATCACGCCGTTCCCCACCAACGGTCGTGGCAGGCCATGCTAATCATGTTTAGCCTAGACCTTGGAGCATCCTAATGATCGACGATATGTCATCTTTGTCCGATGGCCATGACTCCGCCGGTTTCGTACCGGAGACCAAGCGACCGTATCAATCCCCCAAGCTGTCCGTCTATGGCGATATCCGCGACATCACGCGCGCCACGAACTCCATGTCGATGATGAAGGACGGCGCGATGGGGATGATGATGGCGGACAAGACCGCGGGCTGAGACCCGGAGGCGCATCTGCACGGCATTGTTAATCGCGGGTTGTCGCAACGCGTCGCTGGACCAAGGCCGAGCTTTCAGCCCCCGGCGAACCATCGGCCAACCCGATTCGCGTGATGACGATATACTGCGCTTACGGCCTGCTGGTCGCCGCCAACCGAACCATACCGGGCCTGCCCATTGTGTCGGGCGGTGCTGGCGTACACACGGCGGATCTCACGGTGCTCTTCGGGTCCCGGCCCCTCGCCTGGCCCGCGGACCCGCCGGCGGTCCCGCTGTACACGGGGGGGGACTTCACCGACGACGGCCGGCCCTGGCTGGAAGTCTGGCGCCTGGCCGGCGAGGGGCGCCTGGCCTACCGCTATGCCGACGGCACGAGCTTCGTCGTCGACCGCGCGGGCACGCGGGTCGAGGCGAGCTCGCCCTTGCCGCATCGCGAGGTGCTGTCCTACTTCCTCGGGCCGATCATGGGGGTCGTGCTGCGCCTGCGCGGCCTGACCTGCCTGCACGCCAGCGCCGTCGCCATCGGCGGCCGGGCCGTCGCCTTCGTCGGCGCGGCCGAGGCCGGCAAGTCGACCACCGCCGCCGGGCTCACCCGCCTGGGCTACGCAGGCCTGACCGACGACGTCGTGCCGCTGGTCGGCGCCGCGGGGGCCTGGATGGCCCAGCCGGGCTATCCGCGGATCCGGCTCTGGCCGCCCTCGGTGGAGGCGCTGGCCGGCATGCCGAGCCATCTGCCGCTGCGGCCGCGGCGCTTCGACAGCGAGCGCTTCTGCCTGAACCTGGGGCGCGACGGCTATGCCTACCAGGCCACGCCGCTGCCGCTCGGGATGATCTACCTCATCGACGAGCGCGTCGACGATCCGAGCGCACCCGTCTTCGGCCCGGTGCATCCGGCGAGCGCGCTGATATCGCTGGTGGCCGAGACCTTCGCCACCCGCGTGCTGGACGGTGCCCTACGCGCCGCCGAGTTCGACACCTTGAGCGACATCGTCAGCACCATCCCTATTCGCCGCGTCCAGCCGCACACCGATCGGCGCCAGCTCGGGCGTCTGTGTGCGGCGATTGTAGAAGACTGCACCGCCCATTGGGCACACGAGGAGCCGGACCATGTATAGCATCGATTCCTACGGTGAGATGATCAACGACCCGGTCCGCATGGACGCCTACGCCGCCGCCCTGGCGCGCACCGTCGAGCCGGGATCGGTGGTGCTGGACATCGGCACCGGCACCGGCATCATGGCGATGCTCGCGGTGCGCCATGGCGCTCGACACGTTTACGCGATCGAGTACAACGACGCCGTCCAGACCGCCCGCGAGATCGCGCGCGCCAACGGCATGGCGGATCGGATCACGTTCATCCAGGACCTGTCGACACGCACCAGCCTGCCGGAGCCGGCCGACGTGATGGTCTCCGACCTGCGCGGCATCCTGCCGCTCTACGACCATCATATCCCGGCGATCATCGACGCCCGTGCGCGCCTGCTCCGGCCCGGCGGCCGCCAGATCCCGCAGCGCGACCGCCTGATGGTCGCCATCGCCTCGGCGCCGGACGTCTACCGCGAGAGCTACGACAAGCCGTGGCTCGACAATGCCTACGGCCTGGACCTGCGCGCCGCCCGGCCGCTGGTCGTCAACACCTGGACCAAGCAGCGCTTTCCGCCCGAGAGCCTCGTCGTCCCGCCGCAAGTCTGGGCGGAGCTGGACTACACCACGATCGCGTCGCCGGACGTCGCCGGCACCGTGCGCTGGACCGTCGAGCGAGCGGCTGTGGCTCACGGCCTCGTGCTGTGGTTCGACACCGTGCTGTGGGGGACCCTCGGCTTCTCCAACGCCCCGGCCTGCCCCAAGGCGATCTATGGCACCGCGTTCTTCCCCTGGACCGAGGCGCTATCGCTGGCTCCAGGCGACGAGGTCGCGGTCGATCTCACCGCGGACCTCGTCGGCGACGACTACATGTGGCGCTGGAAGACCGAGGTCCACTCCGCCGGCACAGGGGCCGCGACGCCCCCCAAGACGCGTTTCTCCCAATCCAGCCTCGGCGGCGCCTCGATCTCGCCTACCGCGCTGCGCAAGCAAGCCGCCGACTTCCAGCCGGTGCTGGATGAGGACGGCGAGCTCCAGCGCCTGATCCTGTCGCTGTGCGACGGCCGGACCACGCTGGAGACCATCGCCCGCGCGCTGGCCGAACGCTACCCGCGCCGCTTCGCCGACTGGGAAGCCGCGATGGGCCATGTCGGCGAGGTGTCGCGGCAGTTCAGCCGGTAGCTCACCCCCTCCCCGTCCTCGCTCCGCTCGGCCACCCCTGCACCCCAACGCGCCAACGGCAGGCGCGTCGG
>CAZCJG010000113.1:0-12555 GCA_964498575.1 uncultured Anaerolineales bacterium
GGCCGCCCGGTGTGGACGCTGCTCTGCTTCGCGCCGGACTGGCGCTGGATGCGCGACCGCGCGGACAGTCCGTGGTACCCGACCATGCGCCTGTTCCGCCAGCCGTTGCCGGGCGCCTGGGACCGTGTGATCATCGAGGTGGGCGCCGCCCTTGCGGCCCTCGCCGCCGGCAACCTAGCCGAGCTGCTGCCGGTGCCGACTCCAGGGGCTCTGCCCCCAACGGAACCAACTCACGACAACGACCTCGCCACTCCGATGGCGCGGGTATTCGGCGACGAACTGCCTCTCCCGCCGATCGACATCGTCCACCCACCGATCGACTTGTTGCCCCCAACGGCGCCTCCTTCGGACGGCGTGGCGGTCTGGCATCGCGAGGGCCTCATCGCGCTCCGCCAAAAGCACTATCCCGCCGCCATTGCCGCCTTCGAGCAAGTGCTGGCCATCGCGCCGGACGACAGCCGGGCGCACAACAACCTCGGCGTGTGCTACGAGGCGCTGGGCGACATGGAGAAGGCGCTGCTGCACTACCGGCGCGCGGCGCAGCTCGATCCCGCCAACCACAAGGCCCACCGCAACGCCGGCAAGCTCATGGCCGAGGACGGCGACATCGCCGGGGGCATCGCCGCCCAGCGGCGGGCGCTGGCGCTGCGGCCGGACTACGCGATGGCCCACAACGACCTGGGCATCTGCTACGAGCGGCTGGGCGACGAGGTACAGGCGCTGGCGGCCTACCAACGGGCGGTCGCGCTCGATCCGACCAGCGCCATCGTCCACAACAACCTCGGCAACCTGTACTTCCACCAGGGCCAGGCCCAGCCGGCGCTGGACTACCTCCGGCGGGCGATCGCCCTGGACCCGAACCTTTCCGAAGCCTATGGCAATCTCGCCGCCGCCCTGGCGCGGATGGGCGAGCTCGACGCGGCGCACGCCAGCTACGCCCGCGCGCTGGAGCTCGCGCCGGACGCTCCGACTGCCCTGGCCGCCTACGCGCTGAGCTGCCAGAAGCTGTGCGAGTGGGACCGGTTCGCCGAGCTCTTGCCGCGCCTGGAAGCGATCACGCGGGACGAGCTCGCCGCGGGCAAGCGCACCTCGGTCGCGCCCTTCGCCTCGCTCTCGCTGCCCTGGCCGCCGGAGCTCCAGGCCGCGATGAGCCGCGCCGCCTCGCGGCGCATCGAAGTCACGATGCAGGGGCAGCGCGATGAGCTGGCCTTCGGCTTCGATCGCGCCGCGCTCACCGCCGATCCCGGCCGCCCCTTGCGCATCGGCTACGTCTCGGCCAACTTCCGCAACCACGCGCTCAGCCACCTGATGACCCCGGTCTTCGGCCTGCACGACCGCGATCGCGTGCGGGTCTTCACCTACTCCCAGGGCGAGGACGACGGCAGCGAGTACCGGCGGCGGATCATCGCGGATAGCGACGTCTTCCGCGACCAGCGCGGCTGGAGCCACGCCGAGATCGCGCGGCAAATCCACGCCGACGGCATCGACATCCTGGTCGAGCTGCACGGCCACACCGACCAGCACCGCCTGCACGTCCTCGCGCTGCGGCCAGCGCCGATAAACGTCACCTACATCGGCTTCCCCGGCTGCGTCGGGGCGAGCTTCATCGACTACGCCGTCACCGACGCCATCGTCACGCCGCCGGGGGAAGCGGACCTGTACACCGAAGCCCTGGCCCTGATGCCCGACTCCTACTACGTCACCGACGACACCCAGGCCATCGATCCCACGCCGATAACGCGAGCGGACTGTGGCGTACCCGACGACGGCGTCGTCTACTGCTGCTTCAACGGCAGCTACAAGATCGACGCCGCGATCTTCGAGCGCTGGATGGCGATCCTGCGCGCGGTCCCTGGCAGCGTCCTCTGGCTGTGGATCGACGCGCCGGTCGTCCGCCGGAACCTCCGGGCCGCCGCCGAAAACGCCGGCGTCGCCGGCGCCCGCCTGGTCTTCGCCGAGCAGATCGGCAAGGCGCGCCACCTGGCCCGCCTGCGCCTGGCGGACCTCTTTCTCGACACGCGCCTCTACAACGCCCACACCACCGCCTGCGACGCGCTCTGGGCCGGCGTGCCCGTGCTCACCTGCCCCGGCGCCACCTTCGCCAGCCGCGTCGGCGCGAGCCTGCTGACGGCGATCGGCCTACCCGACCTGATCGCGCCCGACCTCGATGCCTACGTCGAGCAGGCGGTGCGGCTCGGTCGGGACGCGGACGGGCTGGCCGCGCTGAAGCGGCGCCTCGCGGAGCAGCGCGAAGTCCAGCCGCTCTTCGACACGACGCGCTGGGTGCGGAACCTTGAGGGAGTTTATGGGTGGATGTGGAAGAGAGAGGCCATATTGGCGCTCTCCGGGGAAAGCCGGAGCGGGCGTGGGGATGCGCGCTGGACGCGGGATGAGCTGCATGAGCGGTAGGGGTATGACCGAACTGGCGATCGAGCTAGCGTGCTAGTCCGGAACGCCCTCAAGCGTGGTGAACCTACCGGCATCGATGTCCGCTCGTGCTTGCACGATCGATCTCAGAAAGCCTTCGTCATGCAGCAGCCGGTATTCCAACCAGTCGTCTTCATCCTGGAAGCCGATAACAACCGCCGCGGGGCGACCATGCCGGGTGATGACGACCTCCTCGGTCTGGGCCGCTCGAATGACGGCCGAAAGCGTGTCCTTCGCCTCAGCCAGCGGTATCCGCTTCATCAGGAACTCCTTCATGAGCCCGGTAAGCTTGAGTCAGTGGCTTCGGGAGAACCCGAAGAACATCGACGCGTTCCAAGGCGTCATTCACGTCGTAATAGACCCGCAACTTGCCCACCCTCAGACGAAACTGCGGTTGCCGCAGGCCTCCAAGCCGCTTGATCCTGCTCTTCGAGGCCCTCTTGGGTTGGTGTCGAAGATGGACTTCGATGGCGCGCTTGGCAGAGGCCCGATCTCGCGCTTCCAACACCTTGATGTCGGCGACTGCCTGCGGTGAAAACACGATTTGATAGACCAAAGTGGCCAGATTCTAGCCATCTACTTCAGGCCTGTCAAGACAAGGCTCTGACATCCGTTCCACATCAGCAGTTGGCTGAGCCGGCCCGCGAAAACGGGCAGAACCCAAGGGAGATTAGGAAATGTCGAACAGCCGAACCGAGGACGTGCGGGTGCAGGGTATGCGTATACAGAACCACAGCCAGACGGTCGTGCGCGGCTGATCCGATGACAAGCCAGGCGAGCCGGGGCGAAGGCGAGGCCGACGAGGCCTCCCGTGCCCCGGCTCGCGGCATGGCGTGCATGGCTTGAAGGAGACCTGATCCGTGGGCCCCATGACCCCCCCCTCCCCCGATCCGCTCGAACGCGCCATCGCGCTGCACAACCAGGCGATGGCGCTCCACCGCGAGAACCGCTTGGCCGAGGCGGGCGCGCGGGCGGCGGAGGCCCTGGCGGCGCTGGACGCGGCGGCGATCCTGTGCAACCTCGCCCAGATCCACGAGGCGCGCGCCGACTACGCCCAAGCCGAGCGGCTCTGCCGCCGGGCGCTCGCGCTCCTCGGCGCCGGCGACGCGGCCGAGGACCGCCGCGAGCTGCGCGTGCGGGTGCTGACCAGCCTCGGCTGGCTCTGCCGCTGCCAGGCCAGGTACGCGGAGGCCGAGGCCCTGCTGCGCCGGGCCTTGCGCGAGGCCAAGGACCTGGATCCGCTGGAGGCGGCGATGGTCCTGAACACCCTGGCCGTGCTCTACAAGTACACCGGCCGCTTCGACGAAGCCGCGCGCATGTACCGCCGGGCGCTGGCGATCCTCGAACGCCGCCTCGGTCCCGACCACCCCGACCTCGCCACCCTCTACCACAACCTCGGCGGCCTGGAGCACGCCCGCGGCCGCTACGCCCGCGGCGAGCCCTTCGCCCGCCGGGCCGTGGCGCTGCGCGCGGCGGCGCTGGGGCCGGACCACCCGGACGTGGCGGCCGACAAGGCCAACCTCGCCGGAATCCTGGACGGCCAGGGCAAGTACGACGAGTCGGAAGTGCTGTACCACGAGGCCCTCGCCGTCTTCGAGCGCGCCTACGGCCCCGACCACTACGAGATCGCCGTGACCTACAACAACCTCGCCGCCATCCACGACGCCCGCGGCCGCCCCGAAGAAGCCGAGCGGCTGTACCGCCGGTCCCTGGCGATCAAAGAGACCCTGTTCGGCCCGGACCCCCCCGACGTCATTGCCTGCCGCGAGAACCAGCTCCCGCCCGAGGCTCCTTGACAGAGCGGAGCGACGCGTGCGGACAAGGACCTGTGACCCGCTCCGTCGGAAGGGTGTTACTCGACACGAATGTGCCGGTCTTGAGGGGTGCACCCTGCCTGCGACGATCAGCTTTCCTCGCTGCCGAAGTAGACCATGCCCTCGATCGGATCGACGGCAAACCGCATCCGTTCCAGGCAGCCATGCCAGCCGAGGATGACGTCCGGCAATCCCCAGCTCGCGCCGAGTCGCAGGCGAGGGACAAGTGCCGTGGCGTCGATGACGACGTCCAAGCCTTCATCGGAGAGGATTCTGAGCGAAACACGGTGGAGATCGCCGGCGATCATGACCCCGCGCACACTGAGCTTCTCGGTAGCCACGGCGTCCGCGCTGGCGAGATCGAGCAAGCTTGCTGCCTCTGGGCTGCACAACACGTACAATCCGCCGGTATCGACAGCCGCCTCGGTTTCGAGAATGCCGTCGATCCGCACACGAAGGAAAAGCTTGTCCGCCGTCTCGCGCTCGGTGGTCGGACGCATGAGGGCCTGCGCCGATCCGGACGAGAACGGCCGGCCGTCGTCAAATTGCAGCATCAAACAAACCGAAGGATCAACACTCCGGCCATGGGCTCGATACTTCGCCGGAGCTCTCCCGCCGACGAGGCATGGGCGAGGAGCTCCCCGCCACGCAGTGCAACCCAGCGCCCATGATACTCCTGCCAGTGCGCTCGCAGCCACTGGCGGTCAGGTTCCATGGATTCGCGCCCGGCCGTACCCGCGGCTGTGGTCTTCGGTGGCGCCAGCACGCGGGCCATGTTGGCAAGCTCAGGGTCGTACGCGAACCGTTCGGCACCTTGCGTGGCCAGCTCGCGGGCGGTGAGATGCGCGCCAGCCGCCAGCGCCAGGCGCACCGCGCGAACGTAGTCGCTGGCAGTGGTCGCGCGCCAGTCCATCCGACCGGCGGCATCGGCAAACGCACCCGCGTCACCACCTGCCGCCAAGAGCGGCGCGAGCATGTCTGAAGGATCACGGCTCTGGCTCATGGTTCAGCAACCTTTGGGATCGTGTGTTCCAGGGGCCCGACTTCGCAGATCATAGCAGCGTTGGCCAGCTTCAGCCAACGGATGGTGATCCCCCACCTCAGCCCAACCTCAACCCAACCTCAGCTCGCGCTCAGGACTCCCGCCCGCCGATCGGATATCCTATCCACATCAGCAGTGGGCTGAGCCGGCCCGCGAAAACGGGCAGAACCCAAAGGAGATAGGAAATGTCGAACAGTCGAACCGAGGACGTGCGGGTGCAGGGGCTTGCGATGATGAACCACAGCCAGACGGTCGTGCGGGCGCAGGCGCCCGTTCTGCCAAACAGCCGAACCGAGGACGTGCGGGTGCAGGGGCTTGCGATGATGAACCACAGCCAGACGGTCGTGCGGGCGCATGCGCCCGTCCTGCCAAACAGCCGAACCGAGGACGTGCGGGTGCAGGGTTTTATCGCGTACCCTATTCCGCGGAACCACAGCCAGACGGTCGTGCGCGGCTGATCCGATGAAAAGCCAGATGATTTCGGGGCGACGGCGAGGCCGGCCCGGCCTTTCCTCGCCCCGGCTCTCGGCCTGGCGTGCATTGCTCGGAGACCCGAACCGAAGGTAGTATGATCACCCCCTCGCTCGGATCCACGAGGCGCGCGCCGACTGCGCCCAAGCCGAGCGGTAGGCCGTCAGCCTCCCTCAACCAGCTCCGCGCAGCCCGGCAGCGCGGCGTCCGCCGCCACCCGCCGCACGCGGATGTCCGCGAGCAGGATGAAGTCCGGGTCGACGGTTACCCCCTCCACCGCGAAGGGCGCGCTCGCCGACAGCTCCGTCTCGGCCGTGCTCATCCGCGCCGCCGCGCGCTTGCTCAGGCCCTCGCCGTGGATGGCGATCGTGATCGGCAGGTCGAAGGGCTGCGCGTCGCCCTGGCAGACGCGGACCGTGACGGTCCCGTCCGGCTGCTGCTGCCAGGCGGCGTAGAGCGTGGGATTGCCGGGCCGGTCGACCCACTGGTCGAATAAGGCACCGAGATCCTTGCCGCTGGATATCTCCATCGCGCTCTCCAGGTCGTCCGTGGTCACCGTCTCGAACTTGTGGTTCAAGTAGTAGCTGCGCAAGCCCGTCCAGAATGCGGTCTCGCCGATCTCGGCGCGCAGCATGTGCAGCACCCATCCACCCTTTTCGTAGGTATTGGTGCCGAACATGTCGTCCAGGCTCGGGAAGCTGACCGGCGCGTTGGCCCCACCGGAGAGCACCGCATAGCGCAGCGCCTCCATCCGCCAGCCCAGCGGTTCGGGGCCGGTCTTGAAGGTGCGCCAGATCTCGGCGAAGTAGGTCGCGAAGCCTTCGTTCAGCCAGATGTCGGCCCAGGAATTCGGGCTCAGCGCGTCGCCGAACCACTGGTGGGCCGCCTCGTGGGCGATCAGCGAGTGCTGGCCGCGCGGGGCGTTCGAGGAAAACGCTCCCGGGCCGATCGCCGTCATCGACTGGTTCTCCATGCCGCCGCCGAAGCCCGGCGCGGCGTAGTGCCCGTAGCTGTCGAAGGCATACGGCCCGACCAGCCGGCCGAAGACGTCCAGGATGTCCGGCGTGACCCCGGCGACCCGCATCGCCACCGCCGGGTCGTTGAGGAAGTAGTGGAAGATCCCGATGCCGTTCGGGCCGGCTTGGCTCGCGGTCTGGAAGCGGCCGACCGCCACGGTGGCCAGATACGAGGCCATCGGCTGGCGCATCTCGAAGATCGCCGTCGTCTCGGTCAGCGTCTCCGTGACCCCCAGCGGCATGCCGTTCGCGGTCGCGACGTAGGGCTTCGGCACCGTGACCTCGAAGCGGTAGTAGGCCTTGTCGCGCGGATGGTCGTTGGCGGGGATCCAGTTGCGCGTCCCGTCCGGCTCGGAGATCGCGTACATCGTCTGCTGCTGATGCGGCAGCAGCCCCCCGCTGAACACGTCGGTGCCGCCCGGCACCGGCGTCCCGGCGTACCGGACGCGCACCGCGAACGCCTGGTCCTTGGCCACCGCCGCCGGCAGGTCCACCCATAGCTTGTCGGCATCGGCCGGCCGCTGGTAGGTCGCCGGCTTGCCATCGACCTCGATCGCCGAGATCGCCAGCCCCTCGTCGCCGTCCATCCGCATGAAGTCCAGGCTGATCCGATCGAGCGCGTCCATCGTGCTGGCCGCCTCGATGGTCGTGTCGGCCTGAACCTTGGCGCTCTCGGGGTCGATGCGGATCTTGACGGTGTACTTCCCGACATCGTAGCCCGTGTTGCCGAGATAGGGCAGGAGCGGGTCGCCCATCGACGGCGTGCCGGATTCGTCCGGCGCCTCGGCCGCCCCGCGCTCCGTCCCCCGCCCACCGGGCCGCAAGTGCGGCGGCAAATGGGCCGCCAGGTGCCGCGCCCGCTCGGCCTTGAACGCTTCGAGTGCCGCCCCGTCCTCGCCGATCGCTCCCGGCACCGCGGGATCCAGCCCGGCGGCAGCGTCCGGCACCGGGCTCCCCCGGTCCCCTTGGTTCCCCCCGCTCCCCGTCCCCCCGTCATCCACATCGTCCACTGGGTCCACTACGTCCACCGCCGCCCCACCAACCCCCTCCGCCCGCGCCAACGCGGGCTGTGGCAAAGCCGCGCACTCCGGCAGGGGCGACCTTCCCAGCCAGTGCACCATCACGTCGGCGAGCAGCGCCTGGCCGGGGTCGGGCGTGATGTCGGTCAGGAGGTCGTCGGAGATCAGGTCAACGGCCTGCTCGCGCTGATTGATCTCCAGCTCCCGCCACGATACGCCTCCCGACTCGTCCCTCGACACGTCACGCAGCGCGAGCGGCAGCTTGAACGCCAGCGCGTTCGGCGTGAGCTGGCAGACCCGCACATGGACCGTGCTCCCGGCCTGCGCCCACGCCAGGTTAAGCCGCGGGGTGGCCGCCCGGCGGAAGGCCGGGTCGAAGACGGCTCCCAGCGGGCGACCCGCGGCGGCCTCCGCGGATCGCTGGAAGGCGTCGAGGCTGGCGTACTCCCCCTTGCGGGCCTCGAAGTATTCTCCCACCGCTTGCCAGAAGGCGCCGCTCCCGATCTCGCGCCGCACCGCGTGGACCGCCCAGGGCGCCTTGTTGGTCGCCACCGCGGCCGCGGAGCCGTCGGTCGGCAGCTCGACGAGCGCGCGATCGGTCGCGACGTTGAACGCGTAGCTCCACTCCAGGGCCGCCAGCCGCGCGTTGACGATCTCCGGCCCCTGGTCCCGCGCCAGGTACAGATAGCCCAGGTAGGCATCCAAGCCATTGGTCAGCCAAGCGTCGCCCGGCGAGTACAGCCCGATCGCCGAGAACAGCCATTGGCCGGCGACCAGGCCACCGGTATTGCGATCGAAGTACACCGGCCGCGCCCCGGCCTGGCTGCGCCCGAGCAGGAACAGCGAAGCTACGCTGCTGGAGTTGTTGGCGCCGGATTCGACCACGCCGAAGGTCTCATACGGATAGGGCGCGATGTGCTCGGCGAAGTAGTCGAGCTGCCGCTCGAGGATCCGCAAAGCCGCCCGCGCCTGCTCGGGGCTGCGCAGGAGGTAGTGGCGCAGGGGCACGCCGGACCGGCTTGTTCTCTCGACGACCGTGTACTTGGCGATGTTGACCGCCGCCTCGCCCGGAGCGATCGCCACCCCCGTGTCGAAGACGGCCGTCGTCGTGTCCGCCTGGTCGGTAGCCGACAAGCGGCGGCCGTTGGCGACCGCCACGTAGCCCTTCGGCGTGGTCACGGTGAACCGGAAGCGCGCCCGGTCGCGCGGATGGTTGTTGACCGGGAACCAGGCGCTGGCACCGCCGGTCGTCCACACCTGCGCGTCGGAGGTTTGGCCGACGCGCCGGATGCTGAAGCCGGTGGCGTTGATGCTGGCCGTGCCCTCGTAGTCAATCTTGATGCGGAACGCACCACCGCGGGCGAGCGGCGCCGGGATCTCGATCCACATCCGGTTGCCCGGCCCGGCGAACCAAGTGGCCGGCGCGTCGTCGAGGTAGACCTTGCTGCTCATGCCGGCCGCCGGCAGCACGAAGTCCAGCACCACATGGTCGATCCCATCCGTGCTGCTCACCGCGTCGATCAGTGCGGTGGCGGCGTAGGCCGCCCTCGGCCGCTCCGGGTTGGCGGTGTCGAGCGTGAACGCGAACCGCAGATCGTAGGCCAGGACGTCGTAGCCCGGATTGCCCGTGCCCGGCGCATAGGGATCATCCAGCGAGCTGGTGTCGATCGTCCAGCGCTTCTCGGCGATCGGGAAGAACGCCCGGTATGGATCGTTGCCCTGGTTCGGCGCGTCCGGGCGGTCCAAGGACGCGGCTGAGAAGCGCGGCGTGGGGCCGGGCGCGGTTGCCGCGAGCGGGGCGGGGAGCAGGACCGGCAGGATGAGCAGGCCCAGCATGGCGAGCAGGCGGCGTGGCGACATCGGGCACCTCCGGTGCATGGGGTTGGCGAGGCGGCGCGCTGCGGGCGGCGGCGGAAGGCGCCGCCCGCAGGATCAAAGTATATCGCAGAGACGCCCAAGCGTCGCCCGCCGGCGTCGCCCGCAGCGCGGAATGTCGCGCGTTACTCGTCCTCGCTGCCCATGCCGTTTTGCTTGCCGCCGCGGCGCCGCGGCTTCTCGATCGAATGCAGGTTGTCGATCAGGTTGTTGACCGCTTCCAGCGAGGTCGAGCTGAGGCCCCGGGCGCGCTCCGCCACCATGCGCACCGCCGGATCCTGCAGCAGCGCCGCCACCTCGGCCATCTCCATCGATCGTTCCTCGTCTTCGTTCTTCGGGATGAAGAAGTACTCCGGCTCCACCCTGAAGAACATCGCCAACGCCTCGATCACGTCGAGGCTGGGGTTGGAGTTGCGGCCATGCCGCAGCTTCCAGACGTAGGAGCGGGAGACCCGCCCATCGGTCCCCTGCTCGACGTCGTCGTAAGTGTATTCCCGACCATCGCTGCGCCGCACCGTATGGAACAGGTGGTCGATCTTTCCCGAAACACGATCACGCGCTCGCGCCATGTGTCCCCTCCGTTTGTGAAATTCCCTCAGCCATCTGAAGCGTGGCTGCGCATTCGTAACGATATCATCGATGCCGCCGATCGGCTATCGCCTGGGGTATCAATCTGGTAACGATGTTCATTCGCGCAACAAAGCCGATCGCCGGCTCCGCATGCGGCATCGACCGCCCGGCGGCTTTGCGCATCGGGCGGCGGATCGGGTACAATGTGCGGCAAGCGGACCGCCCGGCCGCCCGAGCTTCCCCGACCGAAGGCGATCGCCAGGACATGTCGCGCGCACAATTGCTTCTAGATTTGCAAAAGGTGGACCTGACCCGCGACGCGGCGGTGACGCGCCTGCGGCGGGTGCAGGCGGCGCTGGCCAGCTCGACCGCCGTCGCCGCTGCCCGCGGGGAGGTCGAAGCGTCCGAGCAAGCGCTCGCCGAGCAGGAGCGAGTGCTGGCCGGGCACACCCAGGCGCGCCGGACCGTGCAGGCGCATATCGCGGCGGAGGAGAAGAAGCTGTATGCCGGCGACCTCAGAGGCCCGCGCGAGGTCCAGAACCTGCAGCGCGAGATCGAGTCGCTGAGGCGCCGCCTGGGCGGCCTGGACGACGAGGCACTCGAGGCGATGCTCGCCCGCGACGCCGCGGCGGAGGCGCTGGCCACCGCGCGCCAGGGCCTGGCGGCGGTCGAAGCCGAGGCCGAGGCGCAAAATGCCAGCTTGTCGGGCGAGAAAGCACGGCTGGTGGCCGCCATTCGCCAGCTCGACGCCCGGCGCAACGGCGTTCTCGCGACAATCCGGCCGGATGACCAGGCGACCTACGACCGGCTGCGCCGGGCCAAGGCCGGGCGGGCGGTCGCCGAAATCCAGGCGCGCGCCTGCATGGCCTGCGGCATGGAGCTGCCGCTCGACGAGGTTCACCATGCCAGCACGGGCGGTGAGCTGGTCTTCTGCGCGGGCTGCGGGCGCATCCTGCACGGCTGAGCTGGATGAACGCCCCCGACGGGACGCGCCTGACCTGCGGCGAGATCGTGCTGGACGTCGACCAGCGCACGCTGGATGTGGCCAGCGTGCGCCATCATCTGACGCCCAAGGAATGCCAGCTCCTGGCGACCTTCCTGACCTACCAGGGCCAGGTGCTGACCCGTCAGTTCCTGATGAAACGGGTCTGGGACACCGACTACAGCGACGACACACGCACGCTGGAGGTCCACGTGCACTGGCTGCGCCAGAAGCTGGACAAGCCGGGTGCCCGGCCCAGCGTGATCCACACCATCCGCGGGGTCGGCTACCTCTTCAAACCAGCCCCGCTCGCGGTTGCCCCCGCCGCGCCCCCGGATTCAGCCGCGCCGGAACCGCACGGGCAGCCCCTCGATACGCCGGGTTAGTCCGCCTCGCTCGGGATCAGGTCGAGACCACCCCCGGAAGCCATGAAGGCGCCCAGGGCACCGTTGACCATGCGGCGCGCTCCCTCGCCGCTGAAGCGCCGCGCCATTTCGACCGCCTCGTTGATCACCACGCGCACCGGCACGCGGCCCTGGCCGATCTCCCACAGCGCGATGCGGAGGACGTTGCGGTCCAGCGGCGCCATCTGATCGACCGGCCATTCGGGTGCGATGCGCCCGATCTCAACGTCGATCGCCGTCCGATTGCGCCCCACCCCCCGCACGATGGCCGCGCCGTACTCGGCTTGCTTCTGGAGCTCGACCAGCAAGGCCAGGATCGCCTGCAAGCGCTGGGGCGCGAGGGCGAGGCGCGCCGCCTGGCCGCGACCGTCCAGCGCCTCGAAGCCTTCGCGTCCGAAGCGGTCGATCAGCTCCTCGGCCACGGGCCAGTCGTCCGCCGACAGGCCGTTGCGCGCGCCCGAGCGATACAGGTCGTCCACCCGGCCGGTGATCACCACCTCGGGCGGATGATGGCTCTGGTCGATCTCGTACAGCGCCTGGAGCGCCAGTTGGCGCGCGCGCCTGCGACCCTTCATCGGCCCGTCGCGCGGATCATCCGAGCTTGACCCTCGTCATCGCACCCCACCGATCGGTAGCACCTCTCATCGTGATCAGAACGCCATCCCGCCGTCGACCCGCAGCACCTGGCTGGTGATGTACGCCGCGTCATCCGAGGCGAGGAAGGCCACCGCCGCCGCCACGTCCTCGGCCGTGCCGAGCCGCCCGAGCGGCGTGAGCTTCCTGGCCTCGTCCAGCAGCGCGGCCGGCAGGTCGCGGGTCAGGTCGGTCGGGATGTAGCCGGGCGCGACCGCGTTGACCGTGATGCCGCGCGCGCCGATCTCCTTGGCGAGGCTCTTGGTGAAGCCGACGATGCCGGCCTTGGCGGCGGCGTAGTT
>CAZCJG010000114.1:0-12547 GCA_964498575.1 uncultured Anaerolineales bacterium
TGGGCATCGACACCTACTTCGCCCAGGTGCTGCCGGAGCACAAGGACCAAAAGGTCGCCGAGCTGCAGGCGCGCGGCAAGCGGGTGGCGATGGTCGGCGACGGCGTGAACGACGCGCCGGCCCTGACGCGCGCCGATGTCGGCATCGCGATCGGCGGCGGCACCGACGTGGCGATCGAGTCGGCGGACATCGTGCTGGTGCGCAGCAATCCGGAGGACGTCGTCCGCATCTTCGGGCTGAGCCGCGCCAGCTACCGCAAGATGCGCGAGAACCTGCTGTGGGCCAGCGGCTACAACGTCATCGCCCTGCCGCTGGCCGCCGGCATCCTGGCCCCCTGGGGCATCCTGCTCTCGCCGGCCGTCGGTGCGCTCCTGATGTCGCTGAGCACCGTGATCGTCGCGGTCAACGCGCAGTTGCTGCGGCGGGTGCGGTTGTGATGGAGCGCGGCAAGCGCAAGCGCTAGGGGATCGAAGGTCCGTCCCGCCCGGCCCAGGGCAGGAACACGCGCCCGCCATCGCCATTCCCCCCCGGCGCTGGGGGCAGATCGGCCCGCGCCCGCACCACGCCATGCATCGCCGCCGCGTGGCCGGGGAAGACGGCATCCAGCGCGGGGTTAGCCAGGCGCAGCGCGACGATCTCGGCCAGGACGTCGCGGTAGTCGATCGTCACCGCCAGGTCCTCGCCGCCCGAGAGCTTCTCAGGCTCCAGGCCGGGCCAATCGGTATGGACGCCCTGGACCGCGCCGCCCCCAAGCACGAACATGCAGTTGCCGTGGCCGTGGTCGGTCCCGTTGCCGCTGTTCTGGGCCACCCTCCGCCCGAACTCGCTCATCGTCACCACCGTCACGCCGGGGTCGTCCATCCGGCGGCCCATGTCGATGGCGAAGGCCGACAGCGCCGCGTCGAAGCCGCCGAGCAGGCGCGCCATCAGGCCCTCGGTCGGGTCGCTCGAGCCCTGCCACACCTGGTAGGCATGGGTGTCCCACTCGCCGATATCGACGCAGGCCACCTCCAGGCCGAGGTCGGCCTTGATGAGCTGGGCCACCTGCTCCAGCGCGCGACCGAAGGGCGTGTCCGGGTAGCTGGCGCCGTTCTCCGGCCGGTACCGCCGCGGATCGGCGCGTTCCAAGAGCGCCAGCGCCTCGAAGGCCCCGAGGGCGTTCTCGTCGAACCAGTCGCCGGAGCTGTACAGCTCTCGCATGCGCGCCTGGAAGGCCGCCAGGTCGACCTCCGCCTCCAGGTGGAAGTCGGCGATCGACTGGAGAGCAGCGGCCGGCACCGGCCCGTACAGGCTGAGCGGCAAGAGGTCGCCCATACCGACGGCCCGGAACGGCGATTGGCTGCGCGCCGCGGTGGCTTCCAGGTGCCGCCCGATCCAACCGGTGGAGAGGCTGCGCTCGCCCGGCGTGCCGCGCTCCATGTAGTCCATCGCGTCGAAGTGGCTGCGCGAGTCGTCCGGCGAGCCGACGGCGTGCACGATGGCCAGCCGGCCCTCGTCCCATAGGCGCGCCATCCCCGTCATCGCCGGATGCAGTGCGAAGCGATCGTCCAGCCGCCGGCCGCTCTTGGCGTCGCCGGCGCGCGGGGCGCGGATCGCCAGCGCCGGGCGGCGGTCGAAGTAGCCGCGCTCCTGGTAGGGGATCACCGCCGACAGGCCGTCCATGCCGCCGCGCTGGAAGACGCAGACCAGGATGTCGCCGCGCGGCACGGCGCCGGCGGCGCGGAAGGCGAGCCGCGGCATCCAGCCCGGCAGGACTCCCGCCCCGAGCGCGACGCCGCGGCGGATGAACTCCCGTCGCGTGCGTGGCTCGGGCGAGTTCCGCTTGCCCAGGTTCTGAATTTTCATCACGGTACTCCTTTCACCGCCACCTTAGCGCCACTGGAAGTAAGGGCTGTCCAGCAGCAGCGCCACCAGCAGCGGCACCCTCGCCGCCGCCTCGCCGGCTGGGATGCGCCCCGACCCGCCCGCCGCCAGCGCCTCCACGAGCATCGCCCGGTCGCCGGCGACGAGGGGCCGGGCCAACAGGCGGTCCGCCCAGTAGTCGACGATCGCCGCGGCCTCGGCGACCACGCCGTCATCGGCCAGTTGGGCCACGAGGTCGATCTCGACGCCTGCCAGGCGGTTCTCGGCTGCCGCCAGGCCGAAGTTCCAACGCGCGACCATGATGTGCGCGCCGTTCCAGCGCCGCCCGATGTCCGGATAGCCGTCCGGCGAGCGCCAGCGGAAGGGCATGTGGGCCATGAGCTGGAGGTAGCGCTCCGGGCGGCCGGTGTAGTCCCCGTCGTTCGGGGTCGCGAGGAGGAAGCCGGCGTCCGCCCCCAGCCCGCGCAAGACCGCGACCCAATGCTCCAGCGGCCGCCGGATCTTGGCCGGTCCCCCGCCCTGGGGATCCGCCCCCGCCTCCGCGAAGTCCGCCGAGGTCAGCAAGGCGCGCAACATGCCCGGCACGTCGCCGTCCTTGCCCCAGGCGCCCGCGACGCGGTCGACCAGCGCCTCCGGCGGACTGTCGCTGGCGAAGCGCCGGGCCAGGCGCCGCGCGACATGGCGCGGGCAATTCGGGTGGTCGACCAGCCGGTCCAGCACCTCGTCGCCCTCTGCCACGCCGCTGGACCGGATCGGCGCGCCGAGCACGGTCTTGGCGCCGGTGTCGTGGTCGTGACTCCGGAACTCGAAGCGCCACGTGGCGTCGTTCCGGTTCCAGCCGGTGAAGCAGCGGGCGACGGCCTTGATGTCCGCCTCGCTGTAGCCGCCGCCGACGCCCAGCGTGTGCAGCTCCATCACCTCGCGGGCGTAGTTCTCGTTCGGCCCGCGGGCGGTATTCTGCAGGGTGTTGAGGTACTGCATCATCGCCACGCTCGCCGCGTCGGCGTGCAGGAGATCGCGGAAGGTGCCGAAGGCGTGGCGGCGCAGGACGTCGCGGTCGGCGACGGTCTGCATCATCATGTGATAATCGTCCATGTAGACGTTGAAGTGGTTCGCCCAGTGGTCGACCATCACCTCGAAAAGCTGGCAGCGGCTGTGCACCATCCGGTAGAGTGTGGCCGCCACGAGCTCGTCGCGGATGCGCGCGCGCGGCGCCAGGTCATTGGAAGCGTTCCGGATCTCGGGCGAGCTCCAGCGGAGCGTCTCGAGCGGCGCCAGCGCGGCTTCGACCCCTTCATCGGTGCCACTGTCGAGCTGCGACTCGATCCACGCGGCGCCGCCCATGGCCTTCGCGCGAGCCGCGTCGCCGCGCGCCAGGCCGAAGGTGGCGCGCGAGAGGAGCTGCCGCTCAGGCGTCGGCCGGGGCATCGCGCGCGTCCGGCCCGCCGCCCAGGCGAACCGCGGCCGCCGCGCCCAGTCCCGGGCATCCTCGTCGCGAAAGCCGGGCCCCAGCGCGGCCGCCGCGGCCAGCGCCGAGCCCCCGGCGATCAAGCGTCTGCGGGTGATGGGCATGGCATCCTCCTGGTGATCGAGCTGAGCTTGGACCGGGCCGAGGCGGTCCGCTGATGACGGCGCCCGCATCGCGAGGGCGTCCAGGCTTCCGCCGCCGTCGTTTCGGACACATAACGAATGAATCCGGGCCGGCGAAAGGTCACATGACCTAGCCCTCGGGCGAACTTGACCCTGCGCCGCCATCGACGAACGCATCCTCGACATCTGGGCGGGCCACCCGAAGCGCCTCGTGATCGAGAGCAGCGAGGACTTCTTCGACAAGGCGCGGCGCGCGCTGGTTCTGGTAGAGGCCGAGCTGCCGGTTTGTTGCCGCGAGGCGCCGAGCGCTACGGATGCGGCACGTCGCCGTGCCGATGAACATCGATCGTGCAAGGATGGAGCGGGTCAGGCTTTGCCGACAACGCGATGGGTGCCGCGGTTAAGAACATCAGCATGCCGATTCCAACCGCCAATTGGGCGAAGGTGCGCGCCTGGAGCCGCGGAGCGGAGCTACCCGGCGCGAGCAGGGACTCGACCCGTGCGACCAAGGGCGAGAACGGACTGATCGGCGCCGCGGGAAGGCCACGCAGGTGTTGCTGTGCCCGCAGCAGCTTCAGCACGGCTTCGGCGAGGAGCAACCGGTCCTCGTCGTCTCTGGCGGATGCGGCGTCGGCGGCGATCTCCATCGCGGCGATGTAGCGCTCGAACACGGCGGCGACGCCGGGAAGGAATCCGATCCCGTCGCACAACGCCCGCGCCACCAGCAGGCGGGCGGGATCATGCCGTGCGAGATGGTGGTGCTCGTGGCGCAGCACGGCAGCCAGCTCCGCGTCGTCCAGCAGGCCGAGCAAGCCAGCGCTGACGCAAATCCGCGGGCGGCATAGCCCGTGACAGAATGAGAGCGGCACCGGATGATCCACGAAGTCCAGGCGCCCCATCATGCCCTGCGACTGTACGAGGCCGGCGAGGCGTTCGGGCAGGGGCCGCGGCCGATCCAGGGCCGCCAAAAGGCGCGTCGTCGCCGCGCCTTGCTCGACGGCACGCCAAGCCGTCCTGACGACCACGTAGACGATCAAGGACAGCGGCACGAGGCCGAGGAGCACCTCCGGATGACCCGCCAGCCAATCCCCGAAGCGCAAGCAGTGGTTCGTGATCTCGCTGCGATACAGCGGCACGAGGACCCAAAGCGCGCCAGCCGCCAGCACGGTCACGGCTGAGGCCAGGGTCCCCAAGAGGACCAACAGCCGTCGCGCCGCCCGGTCCGCGGCCACGCTCGGGGAAGGTTTCATCGCAGGGCCTTCTCGCGCAGGGCGCGGAGCCTGGCTTCAAGCTCGTCCAACTGCTCGGGACTGGCTTGCTCCAGTGCGTCGACCAGGCCGGCTGCCCCGGCCTGGCCGAAGTCGGATAGCAGGCTGATCACGAGGTCACGCGAGACACGCTCGATCAAGGCATCCCGAGGCTCGGTCGGTCGATACACGACCGCGCCCCCGTCCCTTCCGCATCGCTCCAAAACACCTTTGTCGACCAGGCGGTTCATCACGGTCTGAATCGTCGTGTACTGCTGGGGGGCAGCCAAGTGGGTGCTCACTTGGGTCACGGTGCCCTGCCCCAGTCCCCATAACGCCTCCATGAGGCTCGCCTCAAGCTCGCCGAACAAGCGCGCCGTGCCCGAACGATCGAGCTTGTAGGTCTGGACGGCTGTTTCTGCAGCCATAATATCTCCTCTTGACCCACGTTAGGCCGCGGGTGCTGTGCGGCTCGGAAGTGGCTAGAGTATACACTCCCTAGTGCGGCGGCGGGAGGCAGGGGGAGGAGGGCATCGAGTCAGGAGGCGGCGGGCGATGGCAGGGCATCGGGATCGGCGGGGCGGGACGAATCGGGCGACGATGTCCTCGCTCCCGGCTGTTCACAGCGCGACGCGGAAGCCGACCGCGAAGCTCGAGCCGTCCGGGTAGAAGGTGTAGCGCGTCGTGGCCTGGGCGGCGTCGAGATCGTGGTACCAGCTCCCCCCCCGTGCGATCCGGACGAGACCGGCGCCGGCCTGCGGATCCTCGCGGCCGTCGGCCGGCCGGTAGGGATAGCCGAACTCCGCATGGTCCTGGCGGCGGCCGAAGAGGCTGAGGGTCCATTCCCAGACGTTGCCCGTCATGTCCGCCAAGCCTTCCGGGGTGTCGCCAGGGGGAAAGACGCCGATGGGCGTGGGGCGCCGGACCCGCGCCTCGATCGTGTTGCTGCACAGCGGCTCGGGCTCGTCGCCGAAGGCATACCGTCGGCCCGCCGCGCCTCGGGTCGCGGCCTCCCACTCCGCCTCCGAGGGCAGGCGGAAGGGCCGCCCGGTTTGCGCCGCCAGCCAGTTGCAGTAGGCCCACGCCTCGAACCAGCTCACGCCGACGACCGGCTGCGCGGGATGGTTGAAGCGCTCGTCGTGCCAGAAGCGTGGCTCGGTTCGGCGACCGCCGGGGTATTCATGGACCAGGAGCGCCTCGAAGGCCGCGTCGTCGAGCGACAGCCGATGACGCCATTGGGAATAACGCTCCTCGTCGATGTGTCCGGTCGCGAGGCGGCGATCGAGCAATCCCGGATCCTCCAGATAGCGCCCGCGCCACAGCCGGAGCCCGCTGCGGATGCCCTCCGCCGTGCCTTCGCCGCGCTGCCACGCCAGCGCGGCCTCGCTGTCCCACCACCGGACATCGTCGTAGCCGCCGGCGGCCATGAACAGGGCCCACTCGGCGTTGGTCACCGGGAATTGCCCCAGGGAGAAAGCGGCCAGGTCCAGGCTGTGCCGGGGCGCTTCGTCCGCGACGAGGTCGTCGTCGCGCCCGATGACGTAGCGCCCCGCCGGCAAGGCGACCAGCGGTGGCAGCAGGTACGCGCCATGGGGGCCGGACGAGCGCGGGAAGCGCGGATCGCCCAGGCGGCCGAGTGCGAGCGCCGCGTCGATGCGCGCCCGCAGGTCCGCCTCGGGGTCACGACTGCGCACGACCAGGGCCTGGCACAGCCGCTCCCGCAGCGCCTCGCTCAAGGGCACGTCCGGCTGGCAGGCGCACTGCCCGGCCAGGGCGAGATTGGAATCCATGATACGCGCCACGAAGCCTTCGGGGTCGGGCGTCATGGCGGCCGCCAGAATCGCCGTCGGCTCCCAGCCGCTGGCCGGCAGCGGCGGCAGCGGATCGGCCGGAGCGATCATGCCGAGCGCGGCTTCCAGTGTCGGCCGGACCTCGGCCCGGCTCCAGGGCGCGCGCACCAAGTCCTGCACGGCATCCGAGCGCTGCGCCAGGTGTTGGGCGGCGAAGTACTCCTGGACCAGCGGGTGGATGTACAGGACGTCTTCGTTGATCGTGTCCTCGTCGAGCACCGAGAGCGCCAGACCAGCCCGCACGATGTCCTCGTCACGCTCGTCGTCCAGGACATCCAGCACCGCGTCGTAGTTGAGCCGCGAGCGCGACGCCTTGCCATCGGCGCGGGCGGCCTGCATCGCGTAGGCCAGGTCGAACAGCTTGGGGATGAGGACGCCGTTGCTCGGAAGCTCCCAAGGCGTGCGCCAGCTCCACTGGGCCAGGCGCCGGACATCCCGGCTGGACAGCAGCCGCCCCGGCCTGAAGAGCGGGTTGTCGCGTTCCACCTCGCGCCGCAGCGCCTGGCGGGCGAAGCCGGTGAGCAGCGCCGCGCGGCCGCGGGGGAACTCGCCGAGCTCGTCGACCTGTTCGACGAGCAGCTTGAGGAAATAGGGTGAGCGCAGGAGCTCGAGCTGCGGCGCCCCTTGCAGCGCCTCCCAGATGTCGCGCCAGCGCAAGGGGCTGTACAGCCGGATGAACTCAAGCACCTGCGCGTCGCTCATCGGTTCGATGCGCACCTGCGGCACGCGCAGGTCCGGCGTCGAAAGGGGCGCGCTGTAGTCCAGGCTGCGGCAGGAGAAGATGATCCGATTGCGCGGGGCACGCTGGACGGTGCGGTGGATGAAGTCCTTCCAGAGTCGGATCGCAAGGTGGAACTCCGCCTCGTCGGTGGCGGGCATCTCGTTGAGCGCATCCAAGAGGAGCGTCGCGCGCCCGGCGCCGAGCCAGGTGTCGATGCCGGGCAGATCCGGGAAGCGTGCCGCCCAGGTCTGCGCCAGCCAAGCATGCGGCGCCGGCAAAGGCTCGCCCTCGTGCGGCGGCTTGAAGTGGTTCAGCTCGACGTAGAAGGTCACCCGGTCGTCCTCGCGCTCGCTGCGCAAGGCCGCCAGGGCGGCGTCCAGCTCGACGCGCCGCAACAGGGTGCTCTTCCCGCTTCCCGGCGGGCCGAGCACCACGAGCGCAGGGTCGGGCACGCGGTCGATGAGCTCGCCGAGGTCGTGGTAGACCTCCTCGCGCACGCGCCAACGGCCGCCTCCCGTTTCCTCGCCCTGGTCGATCAGGAGCGCCAGATCGACGAAGCGGCCGTCGATCCGGTACTGCGGCTGGGACCAATGCGCCACGCGGCCGAGCCGATACTCGGTCAGGTTCGCCGGAGCATGGCGCGCCACCTCGCGAAGCTGGTCGGGGCTCATCGACACCGTGCGCGTCTCGTCCCGGACGGCGTCGTACAGCAGGCCGAGCGATTCCGGCAGGCTGCGCTGTCCGGCCGCCTCGTCGACCAGGATGCGATGGTGGGCGCTCACCCGGTCGGCGGTGCGCAGCGGCAGCTCGATGTCCGGCATGCCGGGGCTGACGACCTGGAAGATTTGCTCGGTGTGCTGCAGGTCCTTCAGCCGGTGCTCGCCCAGCTCGCGCAAGGTGACGCCGCCCAGCAAGCGATCGCGCACGAGCTGCTGGGTGACGAGGGAGACCAGGATCTGGCCGCCGTGACCGGCCGCCTCCAGGCGCGCGACGCGATTGAGCGTCGGCCCGAAGTAGTCGCCCTCGCGGGTGCTCGCCGTTCCGGTGTGCACGGCCATGCGGACGCGCAAGGGCGGGAAGCCCTCCCCGAAGGCCGACCAATCCTCCGCGGCGACCGCCTCTTGGGCGGCGATGCTTGCCTGCAACGCCGGGACGGGAGCGCCGAACACGGCGCAGAAGGCATCGCCCACGGTCTTGAACACCCTGCCGCCCGCGGCCTCGATCGCCTGCCTGAGGAGCGTGTCGTGGCGCGCGAGCGCCGGCTCCATCGACGGGGCGTGGTGCTCCCAAAGCTGGGTGCTGCCCTGGATGTCGGTGAAGAGGAAGGTCAGCAGCACCTCTCCCGCCGGCGGCCGGCCGGCCGCCGGCGCCTCCATTTGCTCGCTGTCGATGAGGAGTTGAGAATCCGTCTCCATGCCTTGCTCGCTCCGGCTGCCTTCGGGCCACCGCCGAGAATGATGCCGAATCGTCGCCAGCACGTCAAGGGCCGCTGGAAGCCGCACCTCGGACCGGCGCGGCGATCGCCCCGGCACTTCTGGACACACCGCGATCCAAGCGTATAATACAGTCACACGGGCAACCCTGCGCGTGCTCACTGATTTACAGGAGGCTTTGATGCATCGTCGTCATTCCATGGTCGCCCTCGCGACCATGCTGGGGTTTGGTTTGGTGATCGCAACCCAGGGAATCCCCGGCCCGATCCTCGCCGCCGACGTCGCCGGTGACACCGCGCTCGGCGGCAGCCCCGGCGGTAGCTTCACCGCTACCCCGCTGGTGCTCGAAGCGTGCAAGGAATACACGCTGTGGATGAACTACAACGTCGTGCCCGGCGGCACGCCGAACGAGAACCAGATCGGCTTCCAGTTGTGGAACGACCAGGGTAGCGCGCAGCTCACCGACCACCCTTACGGTCAGCGCAAGTGGCAGGGCGATGCCCAGCGCTACTATCTGGAAAGCCTGCGCCGGACCGACCAGCCTTCGATGGAAGGCGTCAACTTCAAGGTCGATTGCTCGGACGCCCATCCGAGCTATACCGTGCGGATCTTCAACTACGGCGCTGGCAGCACGCTGAACCACTCGCTCTTGCTGGCGGAAGGCGGGGCCTTCCCCACGCAAGCCGAGCAGCAGTCGTCGAAGCAGACGGTCGTGGCCGTCGCCCCCGCCCCCGCCGCCGCCCCCGTGGCGCCAGCCACCAAGGGGGGACCTGTGACCAGCCTCCCCGGCGGCGAGGAAAACTGAAGCATCCCGTGTAATCCGGCGCGGCGAGCCGAACCGGGCGGCGCTGACGAGCAGCGATCAGCGCCGCCCGAGACGGCGCTGAAGCCCGTCGAGCAAGGGTGGGGCATGGACCTGTCGGGCTGGGCGGCGGGTGCTGCCGCGCGCGGGCAGCAGATCATCCATCCGCCGGCTCATCCGGGGGCGTGACCGTCGCGACAGCCGGCAGCGCCCCTCGCGCAGCCTCCCACTGCCGCGACACATCGGCTTGGTAGACCCGCTCGCGCGGCCCCCAGAAGCTGGCCTTGATGTAGTCGAGCACCGCCTGAATCTCGGCGGGGCTCAGCGTTTCCCCGAATGCCGGCATGCGCGAGTTCGGCATGTACACCGTCCCGCCATCGCGGATGATGCGGATCAGCTCGGCGTCCGCATGATGCCAGGTGTGGCCGCTGGCATCATGCGGCGGCGCGGGCAGTGTCCCGTCCGCGCGCTCTACTTGCCAATCCGGCTCGCCTTCGCCGCGTGCCCCGTGGCAGCTCGCGCAGTGCCGGGCGTAGACGGCGGAGCCGAGGGCCAGCGCGGCCGGCTCGGCGGTCGGCAGGCCGGCATCCGAGAGGTTGAGGTCAATCAGTGGGGGCGGAGGGGCGCCGGGGGCTTGGTTTGATCCCGTGACGGCCTGGCCCGCGCCCGCGTCGTGCGGCGGCAACTCCGCCCTCCATTGTCTGGCGAGCATGCCGCCGGCGAGGCCGATGCCCAGGGCGGCCGCGAGCAAGCCGAGAACGATCAACGTCCCGGAGGTAATCGGTGACCGCACGCGCATGTCGGGATCTCTCGGATCGGCAGCGTGATCGGGAGCATTCGGGCTATGTCCAGGGGACGCGTCGGTCGCTCAGCGGTCGCGGACGGCGTACAGGAACCTGGCATAGCCGATCTCGGCCGCGTTCTTGGTCAGCTCGATGTTGGCCCACGCGACGACGTCGCCGAAGGGCCGGTCTCGGTAGGGCCAGCGGGTTCGCTCGGTCGATGACAGGGCATCCGCGCCGAGCTGGGCCAACACCTCGCGCCACTCGACCTGGAGCTGGCCCAGCCAAGCGCGGACGGCGTCGGCGCCTCCGGGCCAGGCCACGTCCTCGTGCCCGAGCTGCCCACCCCCGAACGTGTGGTCCAGCAGCATCGACCACCAGAAACCGACATGCCAGGTCAGCCAGGCGATGCTCGGCGGCCCGAGGTCGTAGTCCTCGCGATCCGGCCAGTCCGCGCGCCAGCTTCCGTCAGCTTGTTGCCGGACATGCAAGCCTTGCGCGGCCGGGCGCCACAGGCACTCTTCCGTGGTCAGGCCGTCCAGGTGCAGGCTGGCGAGCTTCCAGGCGGTGTCGAATTGGCGAAGCAGGTAGCCGGCTTCGGCGCTCATGCCCCGGCCTCGAACCGCCGCAATCGCAGCGCGTTGGCCACCACCGTCACCGAGCTGGCCGCCATCGCCGCGGCGGCCATCACCGGGCTCAGCAGGATGCCGAAGGCGGGGTAGAGGATGCCCATCGCCACTGGGATCAGGACGACGTTGTACGCGAAGGCCCAAAACAGGTTCTGCTTGATGTTGCCCATCGTCGCGCGCGACAGGCGGATCGCGGTGACGATGCCGCCGAGGTCGCCGCGCATCAGCGTGACGTCGGCCGACTCCATCGCCACGTCCGTGCCCGTGCCGATCGCGATCCCCACATCCGCCTGTGCCAGCGCCGGCGCGTCGTTGATCCCGTCGCCGACCATCGCGACGATCCGCCCTTCGGCCTGCAACGCCTTCACCTGGTCGCTCTTGCCCTCCGGCAGGACTTCGGCGAGGATGTGCTCAATACCCACTTGCGCCGCGATCGCCGCGGCCGTCTGCGGGTTGTCGCCGGTGATCATCCACACGTCCAGCCCCAGCCCGAGGAGCGCGCGGACCGCGTCGGCTGAGCCGGGCTTCAGCGTGTCCGCGACCGCGATCATCCCCGCCACGGTGCCGTCCGCCGCCACCAGCATCGGCGTCTTGCCCTCGGCTGCCAGGGCGTCGGCGCGGATCGCCGGGCCGTCGAGCGCCAGCCCGCGCTCGCCCATCAGCTTGGCATTGCCGAGCAGGACCGCGGTCCCATCGACCACCGCCTCGACGCCGTGCCCGGGGATCGCATTGAAGGCCGTGGCATCGGCGAGCGGCAGACCCCGCGCCCGCGCGTGCTCGACGATCGCCTCGCCCAGCGGATGCTCGCTGCCCCGCTCGGCGGACGCCGCGAGCCAAAGGATGTGATCGGTGGTGGACCTGCCATTGCTCGGGCTGTCCGCGCCGTCGGTCGAGCTGTTCGCAACCGAAGCGGGGATGACATCGGTGACCACCGGCCGGCCCGCCGTCAGCGTTCCCGTCTTGTCCAGCACGATCGTGGTGACCTTGTGCGCGGTTTCCAGTGCTTCGGCGGAGCGGATCAGGATGCCGTTCTCGGCGCCCTTGCCGGTGCCGACCATAATCGCGGTCGGTGTGGCCAGGCCCATCGCGCAGGGGCAGGCGATGATCAGCACGGTGATAAAGGCCGTCAGCGCATAGCTCAGCCGCGGCTCCGGGCCGAACACCAGCCAGACCAGGGCGGTCAGGCTCGCGACGACGATCACCACCGGGACGAAGTAGGCCGAGACCGTGTCCGCCAGGCGCTGGATCGGCGCCTTGGAGCCTTGCGCTTCGCGGATGAGGCGCACGATCTGCGCCAGCACGGTGTCGCGCCCGACGCGGGTGGCCTCCATGCGGAAGGCCCCGGTCTTGTTCAGCGTCGCCCCGATCACCTCGCTGCCGGCCGCCTTGGCCACCGGGATCGGCTCGCCGGAGATCATCGACTCGTCGACGGTCGAGTGGCCGTCGATCACCCGGCCGTCGACCGGCACCTTCTCGCCCGGGCGGACGATCACGATGTCGCCGACCACGACTTCGCCGATCGGGATGTCCGCCTCGACGCCGCCCCGGACCACCCGCGCGGTCTTGGCCTGCATGCCCATCAGCCGCTTGATCGCGGTGTTGGTCTGCCCCTTGGCGCGCAGCTCGAGGT
>CAZCJG010000115.1:0-12538 GCA_964498575.1 uncultured Anaerolineales bacterium
GCCGCGGTGGCTTGGCTGCCGTGGGCGGGAGTGTGGCGAGGCACAAGGTAACCGGGGGGTGACCCCGTTTTGACCTCCTGATGGGCGCCGTGTAGACTGTCAAAGCCTAGCATTCGGCACCCGCACAGGAAAGGATCACACGCCATGGCCGCTACCGTTTCGCTCGTTCCCACCCTGGGGACGACCGCGCCCGACTTCTCGCTCCCGGATACCGTGTCGAATCGGGACGTGGCGCTGGGCGATGTCCGCGGCGCGGAGGCCACTGTCGTCTTGTTCCTGTGCAACCACTGCCCCTTCGTCATCCACGTCAACCACCAGCTCGTCGCCGTGGCCAAGGACTACCAGCCGCGCGGGGTCGGCTTCGTCGCGATCAGCGCCAACGACGCGGAAGCCTATCCGGACGACAGCCCCGAACGGATGGCCGTGGTGGCCGCGGAGCTCGGCTATCCCTTCCCGTATCTCTTCGACGAATCGCAGGACGTCGCCCGATCCTACGGCGCGGTCTGCACGCCGGACATCTTCGTGTTCGACGCCGATCTGGGCCTGGCCTACCGCGGCCAGCTCGACGACGCCCGACCGCGCAACGACGCGCCGGTCGACGGCCATAGCTTGCGCGCCGCGCTGGACGCGCTGATCGAGGGCCGGCCGGTGCCCGCCGAGCAGAAGCCCAGCATCGGGTGCAGCATCAAGTGGCGGGTGGGGTAGGCGGTTGGACCACATCGATCAAGCTAAGGGGAGCACCACGCGGTGCTCCCCTTAGTCACAGGTATTCGATTGGGGGCCGACCGATCACCGGCCGGCAGGCACTCTACCGGCGGTTGTAGGACCCGCCACGGTTCGAGTTGTACGACCCGCCACCACCGGAGGTCTTGGGCTCGGAGATGTTGACGCGGATCTGGCGCTGGCCGAGCGTCTTGCCATTGCACATGCTGATCGCCTTCTGCGCCTCGGCATCGGTCCCCATCGTGACGAAGGCGAAGCCGCGCGGCTGGTTGGTCATGCGATCGAGCGGAATCGCGATCTCCTGGATGGTCCCGGCCGGGCTGAACATCGTGCGCAGCTCGTCCTCGGTGACCTGGTACGACAGATTGCCCACGTAGAGCTTGGAGTTCATGGTTCGATCCTCCTTAGGATCTGGGGCGGCGCCGGCCAAGCCGGTCTACCGCTATCGGATGTGATGCTGCAAGCAGAGCGAGGCGATCGGTCGAAATCCATTTGAGAAGAGAAGACCGCCCGACGGTCTTACGCCTGGGCGGTCTATCGTACCATCTCGATGTCCAACACATTCAGCGCGCGCTTACTACGACTACAGGTGCCGGCAACGATAGCGGACGAAACGCCAGTTGCCAAATCCTGCAACAAGTGCTCGTTCGGGAACTCCTTCAAGAGCCAAGTAGACTTGAGTCAGTTGCTTCAGTAGAACTCGAAGAACCATGTCAAGTCGTGGCGATCAAGGCCTCCGGCACCCACAGCCTTCCTTGCGCCGCCCGCCGCGCGCGATCCGGCCGGCGGTCGTAGCGCGCGGTGGTGGTGACGTTGGCGTGGCCCATCAGGGCGGCGACGGTGGCGATGTCGGTGCCGGCGTCGAGGTGCTGGCCGGCGAAGCTGCGGCGGAGATCGTGAGCGCGGAAGGGGGCGAGACCGGACTGCCGTGCCAGGGAGAGGCAGATGCCGGTCAGCGCCTGGGGTGTCAGCTCGGCCGGCTTGCCGGACCGCTCGTAGCGGATGTCACCGTTTTTCAGGACCGGAAGCAGGAGCACGCCTCCGCCGCGCTCACGCCCACGCGCGGCGATCCAGCGCTGGAGAGGGGCGACCGCGGCAGGGGGGATCGGAACGACGCGGCGCTTGCGGCCCTTGCCGAACACGCGGACCGCCGGCTCCTCGCCGAGGTCGAGGTCCACCAGGGTCAGCCCGACGGCTTCGCCGGCGCGCAAGCCGCAGCCGTAAAGCAGGGCCAGCACGGCCAGGTTGCGGGGACCCCGCGCGCCCTTGCGATCGGCGGACGCCGCGTGCCAGAGCGCGCGGATCTCGCCGGGCTCGAGGTGGCGGCCGGGCTGGCCGTCGGATTCGGCGTCCTCGGCGGCCCACAGGCCTTCGACCGTGGGGGATGGCGTGCCAACCGGGGAGGACTCGCCCGTCGGGGAGTTCCCGGATCGCCTCTTCTGATCCTGACGAGATGCCTTACCGCGATTGACATAACGTGCATCACCTCTGATCGTGGCCAGCCCCGCGAAGAGGCGATCGCGCCCGTCGGCGTCGAACGCCCCCGCCAGCCAGGCGGCGCGGAGCACGCCGCGGATGGCGGCCAGGGCGGCGTTGGCGGTGGCCGGCGCCCAGCGGTCGGCGAGGTCGTTCCTGAGCTGCTCGCAGGCGATAGGGGTCAGCGCGAGCCAGGGCAGGCCGTAGCGCTCGCCGCGCGGGTGATCGAGCTGGACCACGCCCGGCCATAGCCCCGCCGCGGCGCGGGCAACCATGTCCAGCTTGCGCTCGGTGGTCTGGCGGCTGACAGGGGTGCGGAGACGCTTTATGTAAACATCGACCGGATGGTTGGCGCCGAGCGCGTCGGCGGCCTGGATAAGCACGGAAGGCGCCAGGTTGGAGGGGCGGGAGGAAGGATCCCGATCCCGAGGTGGGGCCGGGATCAGGGACATCCCAGGCACCGCCGCGGGATCGGCGGGAGGCGCGCCGACAGCGGGAGGCAAATCGGCAGCGGCAGGTGCGCCGGCAGCATGGTCCGATCGGTCCGGCGCGCTCGTGTACGATAGAGGGGGATTACTTTCAATTGGCATGTCGACGTTTCTCACATTTGTGGTCCGATTTGCAGAGAAGAAAGCATGGCTAAATCTGGATAGCTTTTGAGAATGACCCTTCTCAAAGTAATATTCTACTCTTCTTCGTGGCATTCGGCAAGCGTCGCCATCCTCCTGGGCAGCCATCCTCACCCACCCGATGCGCGTCGCCGTGGCGGTAATCTCGGGCGAACGCACCCGACTTGGCGTTGGCGACCCGATCGTTCTTGCCTGTCCCGTACGCTCCTGTTCCGCAATGCTCCTATCCCATAACGCTCCACTTTCTCGCGGGTTAACGCTATCATGGCCCGGGGCTTTCGCGCTCCATCTCCTATTCGGACTGTCGCATCGCCTGCTTTGACCACCGGAGGTTGCTGCCATGACCGGCCAGGACGACGTCTTGATCCTTCCGCTTCCTGCCATCGCGCCATCCGATGCTGCGCCTTCAGCGCCCCACGACCGGCACGCGATCGCCGCCGCCCGCGCCCAGATCGACCTCGCCCGGCGCGATCCTTGGTTGGCAAGCCTGGTCATGCACCGCCTCGGCCAGGCCGCATCCCGCTTCGCTCCATTGCTTCGGTCGCTCCTGGCGCTGCCCCGCCGGCTGCGGCGCGGCCTCGCGCGAACCTGGGCCTTGTCGCTGCCCGCCGCCGCGGTCCTCTTCGCGCTGGCGGGCCGGCCCGCCAGCGCCGACACGATCAGCGTCAACGGCAGCGGCGGTCCGAACTGCACGCTGCCGAACGCGATCACCGCCGCCAACACCAACGCCACGACCGGCAACTGCATCCACAGCGGCACTCCCGGTGCGGACACGATCGTCCTGGTCAACGGGGGCACCTACGGTCTCGCCACCGCCCTGCCGGCGATCACGTCCCCGATCACCCTCGACGGCAACGGCGGCGTCATTCAGCGAACCGCTATCTCCCCGTTCGGCATACTTTCCGTAACCGGGGGCGGCGATCTCACCTTGCGGGATGCCACGATCACCGGCGGCAGCGCGTCCACTGGAGGTGGCATCCGATCCACCAGCCGACCGGTTCGCCTGGTCGACTGCACCATCACCGACAACGAGGCCTATCTCGGGGGCGGCGTCTACATCAGCGCGGCGACGCTGACCGTGGAGAGCTCGTCCATCGGCGGCAACTCCGCCTACCACGGCGGTGGCGTGTTCGGAAACGAAGCCACGCTGGATGTCTCCGCCAGCACGATCGCCGGCAACTCGGCCTACTACGCCGGCGGCGGCATCGCAGCCACCGGCGCATCGGTCAACATCGCGGGCAGCACGATCACCGGCAACACCGCCGTCAGCTCCGGCGACTCGGCCTCGAGCGACGGCGGCGGCGTCTACTCTAATGGCGCGACGGTGACGATCCTTGACAGCATGATCAGCGGCAACACCGCGTCGAGCGATGGGGGCGGCGTCTACGACTTCAGCGGTACGCTGGATATCCTGAACAGCACGCTGGACCTCAACGCCGCGAACGCCGACGGGGGCGGGCTCTCCGCCCGGATCACCGAGCTCGGCGTGGTGGGCAGCACGATCACCGGCAACACCGCCGGCTTCAGCGGGGGCGGCGTGTTCGCCGGGCTCTTCACCTCGCTGTACGTGCAGGACAGCACGCTCAGCGGCAACGCGACCCTGCTGGATGACGGCGGGGGCATCTACGGCCGCTACGCGACGATCGCCGTAGCGGACAGCACTCTGAGCGGCAACTCGGCCTACTTCGTCGGCGGCGGCATTTTCACCCGTTACTCGACGATCGCCGTCGAGCGCAGCACGCTCAGCGGCAATACCGCCAGCTACGGTGGCGGCTTCTATCCGCGCTACTCCACAGCCACCCTGGTCAACAGCACCCTCAGCGGCAACTCCGTGTACTACAGCGGCGGTGGCGTCTACGCCTACAGCGGCAGCCTGAGCATCGCCAACGCTACGCTGAACGGCAATACCACGGTGACGGGCGGCGGAGGTGTCGCCACATTCGGCGTCACGGTCAACCTGCGCAACAGCATCATCGCGGGCAGCCAGGGCGGCGGGGATTGCCGGATCGCCGCGGGTGGCGACTTCAGCGGCGGCAATAACCTGATCACGTCGCCCACCGGACCCTGCACCGGGATCCGCATCGGCGCCGTGACAAAACTGAGCCCGATCCTGATCGACAACGGCGGCCCCACCTTGACCCACGCGCTGCTCGCCGGCAGCAATGCCATCGACGCCGGCAGCGCGAGCTGCCCCATGCCCGGCGGGGGCCCGCTGGCGACCGACCAGCGCGGCGTCGCCCGGCCCCAGGACGGCAACTACGACAGCACCGCGGTCTGCGACATCGGCGCCTACGAGTTCGGGCTGATCGATCCCGGCGACTGCAACGGGGACGCCCATCTCAACGCCGCCGACATGTCGGCGATTGTGCTCGAAGTCTTCGACGGCGACGGCATGCTGTCGAGCGCGGCGCCGGGCGGCACCTTCCCGGGGTCGCCGGTCGGCTGCGACGCCAACGGGGATGGCCGGATCGACTCCGGTGACCTGTCGTGTGCCGTGCGGCTGTTGTTCGAGGGGCCGGGAGCTTGTGTGCTGCCGTTTGATTAGGCGCGCGATCTACCCCATGCCGCTCAAGTTGAGAGCGGTTCGCCGGTGATGCTACGGTATTTCACCTTGAAAATCTAGCCTTGACATGCTCGAATTTCAAGGTATACTTTGGGTCGAATGACCATCGACCGCCCCGCTCGCCGTTCCCAAATCGCCGCCGCCCTCGCGCGCAGTCGCGTGGTGGCGCTGGTCGGTCCGCGCCAGGCCGGCAAGACCACCCTGGCGCGGCAGTTCGTCGCACCGGACTCGATCAACTACTTCGACTTGGAGGATCCTGCCAGCTTGGCGCGCCTTGACGAGCCGATGACTGCGCTGCGCGGCCTGGAGGGCATTGTGGTCATCGACGAGGTCCAGCGACGGCCGGATCTCTTCCCGGTGCTGCGGGTGCTGTCCGACCGCGACCCGCTGCCGGCGCGCTTTCTGATACTCGGGAGCGCGGCGCCCCGCTTTCTCCAACAACCCTCGGAGTCCCTGGCCGGGCGCATCGAGACCGTCATGCTGGGTGGGTTCGGCCTAGGCGAGGTCGGTATCACGGCGCAAGACCGACATTGGCTGCGCGGCGGTTTCCCACCGGCCTTTCTCGCGGCGTCGGAGGCCGACAGCTTGGCCTGGCGGCAGGCTTTCATCCAAACGCTGATCGAGCGCGATCTGCCGCAGTTCGGCGTCGACGCGTCGGCGGTGCAACTTCGGCGCTTCTGGGCAATGCTGGCACACTACCACGGCCAGACCTGGAACGCCACCGAGCCGGCACGTGCCCTCGGGATCAGCGAGCGCACCGTGCGGCGCTATCTCGACATCCTGGATGCGGTGTTCATGGTCCGCCAGCTTCCTCCCTGGCACGCCAACCTCCTCAAGCGGCAGGTCAAGTCCCCCAAGATCTACATCCGCGACACCGGCCTGCTCCACACGCTGCTCGGCCTGCGCAGCGCGAAGGAGATGCTGGAGCATCCCAAGAGCGGCGCCTCGTGGGAAGGCTACGCGATCGACGAGGTGCTCAAGCGTGTGCAGCCGGATGAGGCATATTTCTGGGCTACGCACGGTGGCGCGGAGATCGACCTGCTTTTGATCAAGCAAGGACGGCGGGTAGGCATCGAATGCAAACGCTCGGACGCCCCACGACTGACGCCATCGATGCGCATCGCGCTCAATGACCTCGAGCTGGACCGCGTGATCGCCCTCTATCCCGGATCACAACGCTACCCCCTTTCCGAACAGGTCGACGTGTTGCCCCTGTCGGTGCTGGCCAGCGACGAGGTGTGGGACGCTCTGGGATTGGAAGATCCCGGGATCGCCTGAGGTTCCGCTTCGCTTTCGCTCCCGGATGGGGCAAGTATCTCGGCATCGCCACCCATCGCCTGTGCCCCCTTTCCACCCGCTCCCCCGCCTCATTCCCCCCGGCGCCTTCGAGCCGCAGGCCCACTTCGACCCGCGCGCCCTCAACGCCCAGCTCCACCCCCTCGTCCGTTACTTCCTCTCCCTCCACAACGAGCGGATTGCCGAACGTTATGTCCACCTCCACCCCGAGGTCGCGCCTGACGCCGTGCGCGCCGCGCTGGCCTACGTACCGCGCTTCTTTCACTGGGGCGGCGCGGACCTCTTCCACGTCGCGACCGCCCGCGGCATCCGCCGCACGGTCGTCATCGAGACCAACTCCTGCCCCGCCGGCCAGAAGTCCATGCCGCTGACCGACGACACGCACGAGCAGGCCGGCTACCGCACCCTGATCGAGCGCAGCCTCCTCCCCCTCCTCCGCCGCCGCAACCTGCCGGATGGTGAGCTGGCCGTACTTTATGACAAGAACGAGATGGAGGTCTCCGGCTATGCCGCCGCCCTGGCCGATCAGGTCGACCAGCCAGTCTGGCTGGTCCCGTTCCACGAGCAGGACCCTGACGCCCCCGCTCGATTCACCCCCGCCAGCGTCCTCGAAGTCCGCGACCCCGCCACCGACGTCTGGCATCCCATCCGCGCCGCCCTGCGCTACGTCACCCAGCGTCCCTGGGGCCGCATCCCACCCATCACCCGCACCCTGATCTGCAATCCCGTCCTCGTCTGCCTGGCCGGCGGGCGCAACAAGCTGCTCGCCGCCAAGGCGTACGACTTCTTCAACGCCGAGGCGCAATCGTCCGGCCTGCGCATCCGCACGCCCGAGACAATCTGGGACGTCGCCCACGCCGAGATCCCGTTCTGGGTGCAGCGCATGGGCGGCCTGGCGGTCGTGAAGGTCCCCTACGCCAACGCCGGCCAGGGCGTCTACACGATCACCTCGCCGGCCGAGCTGGACGCCTTCATGCACGCGCCGCGCGCCTACGACCGCTACATCGTCCAGGCGCTGATCGGCAACTCCGGCTGGAGCTCGCGCGGCGCGGCGGGGCGGTTCTATCATCTGGGCACCGTGCCGGACCGGCGCGGTGATATCTACGTCGCGGATCTCCGCTTCATGGTCGGGACGAGCGGTGCGGGCTTCTTCCCCGTCGCCCTGTACGCCCGCCGCGCCCGCCGGCCGCTCGCCACCCACCTCGATGGCCAGAGGCCGTCCTGGGACATGCTCGGCACCAACCTCTCGGTCCGCCGGACCGACGGCTCCTGGGCCACCGAGACCGAGCGGCTGCTGATGGTCGATGCACGGGATTTCAACCGCCTGGGGCTGGGCCTCGACGACCTGATCGAGGCTTACATCCAGACCGTGCTCGCGATCACGGCGATCGACCAGATGGCGGCGCGGCTGGTGAACTCGCGGGGAGGCTTCCGGCGGCGGATCTTCCAGTCGATCAACCCGGATCCGGCGTTGATCGAGGAGCTCACAAACCCCGCGCCAAGACTTGAGGAGCACCTCTGATGAACTTCCACCCGCGGCCTACTCGGTCACGTCGACCCGGTGGCCCTGAATCTCCAGCGGCATTCCCGGCGGCACGAGCAGGCTGCCGACGTTCAGCATGAAGTACTCCTTCACCGCCCTCCAGTCGTGCCGTCCCTCACCCGGCAGCGGCGCTTCACGCTCGGCGTCGTCGAAGTAGGTCAGCGCCCGCAGCAGCAGGCCTTCGTTCACGTCCTGCCGGTAGACCTGGCGAATCGACCGCAGACACTCGAGGATGCCCAGGCGCTGGCTCTGCAGCGTGACGTAGAGGTCGAAGAAGTCCCGACGTGTGCCGCGATCGAGAATGGCGTGGAGCTTGGTGGCGAGAATGCCAGTGGTACCGAGGCGCCGGTCCACCACGAAGGGCTGCAGGAAAGGCAGCACGAACACCGACACGTTGACGCCGTTCCAGCGCAGGTGAGCCGTGTCGCTCGATCGCTCGCTGACCTCAACTTCGCCCGAATGCGACAGCTCCGTGATCAACGCGTCGAGCTCTGCTGGAGCATTGACGCCGAAGTCGACGTCTCGACTGGGCCGATAGGGAACCAGACTCCGCACCGCATGGCCGCCGATGACGAACCAGAACGGCAAGTGGCGCACCGCTCGGGCCAGGTCGACCGGGATCACGTGCTCCGGCGAATAGCCGCGTTCATCCACGTCAGATCCCCCGCCGGAGCATCACCGCCCGCAAGAGCCCGTGGCTCCTGGGTCGCCAGCCTCGCATCCGATCGGCCTGGTATAGATCCAGCCACGGCAATCCGGCCGCGAAGCTCAGAGCCCGCAAGTCGCCGTAGCTGAAGGCGTAGAACGCGAGCTGATGGCCCGGCACCATGCCGTCCGGGTCGAGATTGTACAGGGCGCTGCGCACCGACTCGGGCAACTCGGCGATGCACACCTGTCGCGGGGAGCACTCGTCGATGAAGCGGTAGACCGTCGCTCGCGAAGGCATCCGCTCCTGCTGCTTCCGGCAGAACGCGGCGAGCTCGTCCAGCACCTCGCGCATCGGCGGGCGTTCCTGCCGCCGCAGGATGTCGAGCAAGGCCGCGGCAACCGATTCGGGCAGGCGTGACTTCCCGGCGTCTGAGCGTGGTCGGCGCGCAGTTCCTGCTTGCAGGGCAGGCAGGCGCAGCTCCGCTTCCTTCAAGGACTTCTCCAGGTCAAAGGGCCGCATCACCGCTTGATTATAGGGCATTCCACCTAAAAATTCAAGACATCGGTGCGACTAACGCGGACAGAAATGGCCAAAGCTTGAGGCAGGATCAAGACGCTCGTAGGCATTCAGCGCCACCGAGTGGATGACCGAGGCGGCTGGCGGCAGCCCACATCCCTATAATGGAGCGCATTCCCAGGCAAGTGCGCGCCGAATGACACCCGCTTCCCCGATTGCCGTCCTCGTGAACCACACCGCCGAGTTCACGCCGTCCATGACGACCGTGATGCTGATCGAGGCCGCCACCCGCCGCGGCCACCCGGTCCTGGTTTGCGGCGTGTCGGGCCTCAGCCTGACCCCCGGTGGTCGCCTGACCGCCCGCGCCCACCTCGCCCCATCCCCCGCACCGCCCCGCGACGATCCCGCGCTCCGCGCCGTCTGGCTCGCGGAGCTCCAGTCCGCCCCGCTTGAAACCGTCGACCTCGACACCTGCCGCCTGCTCCTCATCCGCACCAATCCCGCCCGCGATTCCGCCCGCGCCGAGGTCCACCGCACCGCCCTCGCCCTCGCCAGCCTTCTCGCGACGCACGGTGTCCCGGTGATCAACGCGCCCGACACGCTCGCGCGAGCCCACGGCAAGGTCTATCCCCTGCACATCTGCTCGGAACACTGCCCCGCCACGCTGGTCACCAGTGATCCAGATATGCTTCGTGTCTTTATGTCAACTCTAGGCGGTCCCACCGTGCTCAAACCGGTCACCGGCACTCGCGGCCGCGGCGTCTTCCTCGCCAGCCCCGGCGACCCGAACCTCGGCGCCATCCTCGAAACGCTCCTCGCGGGCGGCACCTACGTCCTCGCCCAAGCCTACGTCCCCGGCGCCGAGGCCGGCGACATCCGCGTGATCCTGCTCCACGGCCGGATCCTGGAAGTCGACGGCAAGCCGGCCGCGATCCGCCGCCTGCCCCGCCCCGGCGACTTCCGGGCCAACCTCCACACCGGCGGCCGCGCCGAGCCGGCGGAACTCACCCCCACCCAACGCGCCGTTGCCCAAACGGTGGGACGGCGATTGGCCGCCGATGGCATCATCCTCGCCGGTCTCGACCTGATCGGCGACCACGTCATCGAAGCCAACATCTTCAGCCCCGGTGGCCTCCGCGACGCCGAACGCTTTTACGCGGTTGACTTCTGCGATCGCATCATTCGCTCACTCGTCCCCGAGCACGTCCATCCACCGCCTCAACGCGCGTAAGTCCAGCTCTCGCTCCCGACATAGATGCGCGTCTCGTCGAACGCGACTTGGAACAACCAATGGGGTAGGATGAACGAGGTGCGCAGCTCTCCTGGCCGGCGCAGGGAGTGTGGAGCGGGTTCTTGGGACGGCAGAGGGCAAGGAGGCAGATCGAAGTGCTGCGGCCGCAGCGCTTCCACTGAAGATCGAAGCCAGTCCAAAGAATCGAGGCCAGTCCAAAGACGTGAGCCCGATCTGGTGGGCAGCAATGGTGCTCGGGTCTCCGGTGCGTGTGCGCATCCAACGGCTGCTGTCTATCGCGGGGCTGGAGCACCAGCGAGGTGAGGCCTAGGGCTAGGGCCCGTCCATGAGCAGCGGCATGAACGCCGCCGGTCGTGTAGGCGCTGGCGTCGTTGGAGTTGGCTGAAGTACCGTGGCGGTCGCCGTTGGCTCAGGAGGAGACTGCGTGGCCGTCGGGGTCTGGGGTGGCGCAAAGCAACGGGTATTGTGATCAGGCCCCGGAGGAGCATCAAACACACCATTGCACGTTAGGATGTCAAGGCCGATGTTGATCTGGCCTTCGTCAACACAGACCGTGATGTACTTTGCTGTCCGTAGCTGTCTCCCTTCGTCCAGAACGTCGATTACCGCGAATTCGCTGTCGTCATGGTCCACGCTGACGATTAGCTGCTCCCCGGACGTGTTCCAGGCAAGCTGGGCAGGGACTTGCTGGTAGGGGGGCCACCAGAACTTCGGCCCATCGACCGGTATCGATGCGAGTTGCTCAGCCTCTGCCGTGCTTGGGTTGAGCCGCAATACTTGCACGTGGTTACCTGCGTGCACAGCAAGCAGCCCCGAATTCACCCAGCCCAGGTTGATCGCAACACCGCCCGTCATGGTCATGCCATCGAGCGGAACCACTCGAGATGTGCGCTCTACAAGGTCTACCAGGTTGATCTCCCCTGAGTACCACAGATTGGTGATCATGTAGCGACCATCGCCCGAAAGTGTGGCATAGGCTGTCTTCATGTCCTTGCCCTCGGCTGCAACCATCGACTTGATGGGGATGGTGGCTCCCACAAAGTCGCCCGTAACCAGATCGAGTGTCTGGACTACTGCATCTGCTGTGAATCGGTGGATGCCCAGATAATGCACCTCTCCCGGCCGAGCGCCCCTTGCCGATCTCGTGAAGAAATAGGGGTCAGTATCGTAGAATCGCTTTATCTTTCCAAGCATCAAGTTCTGTGCCCGATCTCGCTCTAGAGCCGTCAAGTCAAACTCGCCAATACCGGTGTGGCTAAGATCGTTGTTGAAAACGGTGGTGTAGAGGGTACGGCCATCACCAGAGAGTTGAATGGTAGGCCGGTTCAGCCCAGCGAGACCGTCTTCACTACTTCGAATGAAACGATCTGACCAGCTTGGGGTGAGGTTCCCCCCATTGTTTGGACAATGGGTGATGGGAAATAAAATGTTGGGATTTGTTTCGTAGGTGGGAGCGGCAGCTCCCAGTCCTCGCATTATAGCCGGAACGAGGACGCAGTCAAGGACGCGGCGCGTGTCGTTCGCGCCGCGCCGCGTAGCGGTCGAAGCGCAGCGGAGATCCTTGACGGCGCCCGCAGTGGAGGCTACGGCCGCGGGACTCACCGGGGCCACTGCCCGAAGTGGACCTCGGCCGGCGTCAGGTAGTCCAGTGCCTGGTGTGGTCGCTCGGTGTTGTAGAACGGGAAGTACCGGCCCAGGCCGCCCAGTGCGTCGGCTGGCGTCAGGTAGTCGCGGGGATAGACCTCCTCGTACTTGAGGCTGCGCCAGAGGCGCTCGGTGAACACGTTGTCCAGGGCCCGGCCCCGGCCATCCATGCTGATGCGGATCTCCTCGGCCAAGAGGCGGCCGGTGAATTCCCGGCTGGTGAACTGCGCCCCCTGATCCGTATTGA
>CAZCJG010000116.1:0-12477 GCA_964498575.1 uncultured Anaerolineales bacterium
CCCTCTCCCGCTTGCGGGGGAGGGGTGGCCGAGCGGAGCAAGGCCGGGGAGGGGGCATTGACCCGCCCCCCGGTCGTCACCCCCGCCGATTTCGCGGCGTGGGCGGAAGCCTGCGCACCGGGGATCGTGTTCGCGGGGCCGGATCCGCATTATGGGATCGGGCTCGAGGAGCTGATTCCGGGCTACCGCATCATCAGCATCGACGCCCCGCCGGCATTGGACATCCTCCGGGCGCGCGGGATCGACGTCTTCGCGCTGGCCTCGACCGGGGAGTTCGCCGCGGACGACGGGGGCGAGGGCGAGCGCAGCACCTCGGCGCTGCTCGAAGGCGCGTCGGTGGCGGCCTTTCTCAACCGGCGCGGCGCGGTGGCGATCGGCGGTCCTGGAGGGGCGACTGGCGATACGCTGAAGGGATCTCCAGGAGCCACGCCGGATGTCGAGCCGGCCCCTGACGGGTCAAGCACCCATCTCGCCGAGGTGACGTCGAGTGGCAGCTTGACCGGCTGCGGTCGGCTCCATCTCCTGGTGTTCAAGCCCTCGCATGCCATCGAGACCATCTGCCGCGCGCAGGGTTGGGGCTTGCTGTGCGCGCCGGCGCGGCTGGCGCGTCAGTGGGAGAACAAGGTGATGTTCCGCCACATCGCGGCGGACTTGGGCTTGCCCCAGCCGCCCGGCATGGCGAGCGACCTGGTTCACGCCACCTACTCGGAGCTTGCGCGGGTGTTGGGACCGCGCTTCGTGCTGCAAGCGGCGCACGGCTACAGTGGCGCGCGGACCTACGAGGTGGCGGACTCGGTCGCGTTCAAGGCCGCCGCCGCGGCGCTGCACGGGCGCACGGTGCGCGCGACGAGCTTCGTGCCGGGCCTGCCGTTGACGCTCAACGCCTGCGTGACCGCGCGCGGCGTGGCAGTCGGCGCGCCCTTCCTCCAGGTGACCGGCGAGCCGAGCCTCACGCGCTATCCGCTCGGCGCCTGCGGCAACGACTGGTCGGCCGCGGCGGAGCTGGGTCTGGACCCGGCACCCTTCGCCGCGATCGCTGATCGGGTCGGCCGGGCGCTGGCGGCGCAGGGCTACCGGGGCATCTTCGGGCTGGACTTCGTATTGGGCGAAGACGGGCGGCTGGTGGTGATCGAGGTCAACCCGCGCCTGGTGGCTTCGATCGCGCTCTACACCCAGCTCGAGCTGCTCGCGGGCCGGCTGCCGCTGCTCGCGCGGCACATCCTTGCCTTCGTCGATCCAGAGGCCGACGGCGCGCCGCTGGACCTGCACCTCGCGCCGGTCAGCGGCGGGCAGGTGATCCTGCACAATCTGGCCCCGGAGGCCGGCCGGGTGCGCGGTACCTTGATCACCGGCGTCTACCGCTGGCTGGAGCTGGCCGGCGAGCTGGCGCTGATGCGCCCGGCCGTGCGGGTGGACGCGATCGAGGTGCCGGGCGAGGTCCTGGCACTGGCGCCGGCCCGCGGCGCCAGGGTGTCCGGCGGCCAGGCCTGGGGCCGGATCCAGGTGCGGCGGCGCGTGCTGGGCCCCGACGGCCGCCTGGCGCCCGATATCGCGCGGGCGGTGCAGGCGCTGGGGGAGGCGGTGGACCTGCGGGTCGCTTGACGGACCTGGCGAGGCTCGATTTCGCGATCGCGACATCAAACGCACGAGGGGCGCCCCGCGGTGGGGCGCCCCTCATGCCAGGCCTGGTCTCGGCGCGTCCGCGCCGCCGTCGCCGCGTTACCACCAACCGAAGTTGTGGTAGCGGTGGTTGTGGATCCAGTTGGGGTTGATCATCGTCAGGCCGACCGAGCTGCTGTAGGAGCGCAGCAGGCCGAACCAGTCGTGGTTGCGGACGAAAAGGTCGTCCCAGCCCGCGCCGCCGTTGAAGTTGGCGACCAGGAACTGATCGTTCTCGCCCAGGTTCCAACTGTTGACCCAGTCCTTCTGCCAGCTCCCGGACACGGTGCGGCCCCCGGAGCGCAGGATGCCCAGATACTCGCTGTCCCAATCGGTCGCGTTGTAGACGTAAAGGTCGTCGAGCTTGTCGCCGTTGACGTCCGCCGCGTAGAAGCGGTCGCCCGGCTCCAGGCGGTCCCAGCCCGGCACCACGCCGTCGTAGCGGAAGCTGTAGGCCAGGTTGTTGCCGCGCGAGCGCAGGAGCTCGAGATAGCCCATCGACCAATCCTTGGTGTTGACCGCGTACAGGTCCTCCCGCCCGTCGCCGCTGAAGTCCGCCACGTAGAACTCGTCGCCCGGCTTCATGTCGTCCCAGCCCGGCAGCTCCTCGTCGTAGCGGACCACGTAGGCCAGGCCACCGCCGGTCGAGCGCAGCATCTCCAAGTAGCCGACCGACCAATCCTGGCCGTTGAAGACGTACAGGTCGTCGCGTCCATCCGCGTCGAAGTCCGCCACGTAGAAGCGGTCGTTCTTCTTCATGTCGTCCCAGCCCGGCAGCACGCCGTCGTAGCGCTGGGCGTAGGCCAGGTCGCCGCCGGTCGAACGCAGCAGCTCGAAGTAGGCCATCGACCAGTCGCTGGCGTTGAAGACCTCGATGTCGTCGCGGCCGTCGCCGTTGAAGTCGGCGACGAAGAACTCGTCGCCCGGCTTCATGTCGTCCCAGCCCGGCAGCTCCTGGTCGAAGCGGCGGATGCAGTCGAAGCCGGCGCCGTTGGAGCGCAGGAGCGCGAAGTAGGGGATCACCCAGTCACCGAAGTTGACCACGAACAGGTCGTCCTTCCCATCGCCGTCGAAGTCGCCGACGTAGAACTCGTCGCCGGCCATGAAGTCGTCCCACAGCGGGATCTCGCCGGTGGCGACCCAGGCGACCTCCAGCGTGGAGCCGGTCGAGACGTACAGCGCCAGGCTGTTGGCGTTGTGGACGACCACGTCGCCCTTCCCGTCGCCGTTGAAGTCTCCGACATAGCTCTCGTCGAAGTCGAAGTCGTGCACGGGGTCCAGCAGCGTGTGGATGTTCTTGTAGCCGACCGGGTTGTTGGCCGGCGAGTTGCTCCTCATCCGGCTGTCGCAGGTCGGACGATAGATGCCCTTGTTATAACTGCCTGCGCCTCCCTCGAAGGCGCCGACATCCTGCACCATGTCGGTGACGTCGCCGCACTTCGTCGGCAAGGGGGTGTTGGGGTCGACGAACTCGCGCCACTTCAGCGTCGCCCGGTCGGTGTTCTTGGTCAGGTTGACCGCGCCCGGCTCGCCGCCGGTATAGGTCTCAGGCGGAGACGCCGCGACGTACTCATCGCCGAGCGCGCCGACCATGTGGCCCATCTCGTGCGCGCCGACGGTCCAGCCCACGCCGGTCGTCACCGCCAGCACGTTGCCGTAGGCGCAGCCGCCGAAGCCGGGCTCGTTGAGCACGATGAACACGTAGTCGCGCTGGGGGACGGCATGGTTCAGGATGCCGTTCAAGAGGGTCCCGCTGTTCGGGCCCCACTCCATCCAGCAGCGGTTCCAGTCGCCGCTGAACCGGAAGTCCAGCGCCGTCGAGCGCGCCGTCGTCACCTTGCCCTTGGAGTCGACCTGGGTCACGCCCTGGTCGGTGGAGTCGACGTTGACGCGGAGGATATTGAAGGCGTTCATCGTCTCGCGCAGGGCGTCGTCCCTGAACACGCCGCCGTTCATCACGAAGCTGTCGACGAAGGTGTTGTACGCCGCCTGGTCGTCGGCCTGGAAGCCGTCGCCGATGATCACCAGGTTGCGCTTGCCGCCGTTCGAGCCGCTGCGCAGGAGCTCGGTCACCGGGATGTGGTGGTCCATCGCGGTCAGGCCGTCGGCGATCCCGGCGTCGGTGGTGCTGCCAGCAGCATCGGTGGAGCCGTCCGTCCCGCCGGTCCCCCGGGCATCGCCGCCCGCCAGCGCATCCCGGCCGCTCGCGCGGCGCGCGCCGATGATATCCTCGCCCGATACCTTCCCGAGCTCGCTGAGGTAGGGCCGGAAGCGCTCGAAGGTCTGCGGCGTCAGCTCCTGGGGCAGCGGCGCGCCGAGGTTCTCGGGCAGGTCGTCGCCCAAGCGGTACAGGGCGATGGTGGTCTGGCGCAACGCCTCGGGCTCGGCCACGAAGTCCGGCAGGGCGAGGCGGATGTCGGCTTCCCCGGCCTCCAGGTGGCTGTGCGGGCCTTCCTCGGTGTAGCTGCGCAGCTCGAAGGGATCGGGCAGCGAGGCCACCTGCGCCAGGCTCCCGCCGACGTACACGGCGTAGATCAGGTTGCCCGCCAGGCGGTCGCCGCGGACCAGCTCGCCTTCGACGCGCTCGTAGTCGGTGACCTGCGCGCCGCCGTCGCGGACCAGGTGCAGGCCGACGCGGCCGTGCCAGCCTGGGTAGCTTTGCTCCAACCCCTTCTTCGGGCCTTCGCCCAGCGGCACCTTGATGCTCTCGGCCTCGGCCTTGACCACGTCGCCGTCCGGCCGGCCGCGGGTCTCCTTCTCCGGCGGCAGCTTCATCACGTCGCGCTCCGGCTCGCGCCCCTGGCCCTTGGGCGGGGCGTGGGAGGGGAACTCGGCGCGCAGGCCGCGGCGCTCGTCGGTCCGGCCACCCAGGTCGATCTCGGCCTCGCCGGCATCGAAGTGGAAGCGCGCGCCCTCGGGCAGGATGCGCCGCAGCGCCTCGTCCAGGCGGACCTGGTCGAGCCGGGCGCTGACGCGGCCGTCCTCCAGCTCGGGCACGACCACGTCCACGCCGTACTTCTCGCGGAGCAAGGTCAGGATCTCCAGGCGTGAGGCATCCTCGGCGTAAAGCGTCAGCGTGCCGGCCTGGCGGTCGAAGTAGAGCTCGTAGATGCCCGCGTCGGTCGCGTCAGCCGTGCCGTCCACAGGCGACGCGGTCGGGGGCAAGCGAAGCTGGGCCTGCGCGGGGGGCAGATTCGCGGAGGCGAGGATGCCGAGCACAAGGCTCGATACAAGGCACAGCACGGACCGCAACGACCATGCGATGCGGCGCGATCGGAAGGGGGGTCGAGTGTTCAACAGCATGTTCAACGGATATCTCCTTGGGGTTCATCAGGTTGGCGCGCAACGAGCAGGGATGAGGTCTCGTGGGAACTGAACGCGGCGCGCGCGGCTTTTTTCGGCATCGGCGTTAGAATGTGCGGGAAGCCCACGACCCGCCTCCAGAGCCGAGCCGTATGCGAGGCGGTTGACCACGCCGGCGATCAGGACTATCGTGCCCGCTGAAAGACCCGACCCATGCCCCTTCAGCCTGGAAACACCCTCCAAGGCAACTACCGCATCCTCGGCCGTCTCGGCCAAGGCGGCATGGGCACGGTCTACCTCGCCGAGCACGTGCGCCTGCCCGGCCGCCGCTTCGCCGTCAAGGAGTTCCTCGCCGACCCGAACGCCTCGCCGGCCGAAATCGAGGCCCTCCGCCGCCAGTTCTTCACCGAGGCCGCCACCCTCGCCACCCTCGACCACCCCAACCTGACGCGCGTCTCGGACTACTTCTCGGAGGGTGGCAACGAATACCTCGTCATGGACTACGTCGAGGGGGAGGACCTTCACAAGGCGTTGGAGCGCCACCGGGCGGTCTACGGGCGTCCCCTGCCCGAGAAGCCGGTGCGTGTGTGGGCCGCTCAAGTCCTCGATGCCCTGGCGTACCTCCTGAGCCGCCAGCCGCCCTTGGTGCACCGCGACATCAAGCCGGCCAACATCATCCTGTCGCGGGAAGGTAGGATCAAGCTCGTCGACTTCGGGCTTGTCAAGCTGGTCGATCCCAACAACCTCCGCACGGCGACGATGCTGCGGATGGGGTCGCCCGCCTACGCGCCGATCGAGCAGTTCGGCCTGGGCGCCGGCCATACCGACGCGCGGAGCGACGTCTATGCCCTCGGCGCCACCCTCTACCACCTGCTGACCGGCGTGCCGCCGCCGACCGCGCCGGACCGCGTGGCCAATCCGCGCCTCCTCCTGCCGCCGCGCGCGTGGCAGCCGGAGCTGTCGATGGGGATCGAAGCCGTGGTGCTGCGGGCGATGGCGCTACGGCCGGAGGACCGCTTCGCGTCGGCGACGGCGATGCGGGCGGCGCTCGACGGCATCTACAGCGGGGGTCAAACAGAGATCGACACCGTATTGGTCGCCGCGCCGCGCCGGCGCTCGAGACCCGCCACCGCGGCGCTGGCCGGTCTCGCGTTGGTCGCGCTGAGCGTGTTAGGGGGATGGGCGCTCTTGCGGGGAGCATCGCCGGCGGCGGACTCCGAGCCGCCGGCCAGGGCGGCTGGGGGCGAGCAAGCAGTAGCGCCGGCCTCGGCGATCGAGCGGGTGGTCACGGCGACGGTCCTGGTGCCGGTGACGCTCCCGCCAGCGCTCGTCCCGGGAAAATTCCCCGAAGCCTCCACCCGCTTGTTGATCGATGGGGACCTGGACGGCAGGTCGCCGGCCGAGCTCAGCCTGATGCGCAACGAGGTCTTCGCGCGACACGGGTACAAGTTCAAGAACGACGACCTGCAGCGCTACTTCGCGTCACAACCCTGGTACGAGCCATTGTTTGACGACGTCGGCCAGGCGCTGAGCGATGTCGAGAAGAAGAACATTGCGCGGATCGTGGCGCAAGAGCGCAAGGTCAACCCGTAGAACCGGACCCAAGGCTCAGCGCACCACGGTCGAGAACAGGTGCAGCAGCACCTCGGCCGGGTCCGCGCAGGTGCCGGTATGCACCGGCGAGGTCTGGATCATCGTGCTGCGCGGCGCGACCAGCCAGCGGAAGCGCTCCCGCTGCGGAAGCTCGCCGATCGGCCCCGCCGCCTCGCCGCCGGCGCAGATCGGGGGGATCGCCGCCAGGTGGTCGCGGATCGCCTCGATGTCCGCGCCCGGGTCCAGCGCCAGCAGGCGCCGCTCGTCCAGCTCGACGCGCGCGTCCAGGTAATCCAACGCCGGGCAGGAAACGATCACCCCCGCGTTGACGAACTCGCCGCGCTCGACCTTGGGGACCACGCGGACGATCGCGTAGTCGTAGGTCACGTGCCCGCGGGGCGACTCGGCCGCGGGGGCCACGTCGATGTCGGCCGCGACAGTGTGAACCGCGCCAGCGTCAGCGTGAGCGACGTCAGCGTGAGCCACCTCGGCATCGACCATGTTAGCCTCGGGTTCGGTCGTGGGCACGGATCGCCTCCTCCAGGAACACGTGCGGCGGATCGAGCCGGCGTAGCAGGTAGGCGCGGTAGGCATCGCGCTGCGCCTGGACGTCGGCGAACGGGGCATCCGGGCCGAGCCAGGTATCCGGGATCAGCCCGACGATGCGGTCGACCTCGCCCGGCGTGATCAGCTCGGCCAGCCAGGCGCCCGCCTCCGCCAGCTCCGCGGCGGCGCCGAGGAGCACGTGGTCCCGGATCAGCGCGAAGGAATCACGGCTGCGCGCCAGGACATCGCCCCAGGCATGGTGGAAGTAGAGCGCGGCGCCGTGGTCGATCATCCACAGCCGTTTCTGCCAGATCAAGAGGTTGGGGTTGCGCGGCGTGCGGTCGACGTTGGTGACGAAGGCGTCGAAGCAGACGATGGCGGACGCGAGGTCCGGCTCCACGCGCTCGACCAGCGGGTCGAAGGTGACCGCGCCGGGCAAGTAAGCCAGCCCGAGGTTCAGCCCGCCGCTGGCGGCGATCAGGTCGCGGATCTCCGGGTCGTGCTCGTGGCGCGCCAGCTCGGGGTCCAGTTCCACGAAGACGATCTCCGGCACCGGCAGCCCGAGGGCGCGGGCGATCTCGCCGGCGACCAGCTCGGCGACCAGCACTTTCGGCCCCTGCCCCGCCCCGCGGAACTTCAGCACGTACAGCCGCGCGTCATCCGCCTCGACGATGGCGGGCAGCGAGCCGCCTTCGCGGAGCGGCGTGACGTAGCGGGTGGCGGCAAGGGTCTGAATCACGGATGGGCACGGATGGCAGGGAGGACACGGCAGGACGAGGCGCGTTCGGTCATGGTTGGGGAGGGGATTGTAGCACCGCAGGATTTCTCAGGTACCGCTCGGCGCATGCGGGGCTTGGCAGATGCAGACATAGTGATACCATACTCCTCGTGGCCACCCCCGACACAGACACTCCAGCCGACACGCTCCCCACCGCTCAGTGGCTGACGCCGGGCGTGCGGGGCGTCGGCGTCGCCAGCCTGCTATCCGACATCGGGCAGGAAGTGCTGTCGGCGCTGTTGCCGGCCTTTCTGGCCACGACGCTCGGCGCGCCGGCGGCGGTGCTGGGGTTGATCGAGGGGATCGCCGACGGGTTGGCGGGGATCACCCGGTTCGCGGGCGGGCCGCTGGCGGACGATCCGGACCGGCGGCGGTCGGTGGCGGTGGGCGGCTACGCGGCGACCGCGATCCTGTCGGCCCTGATCGGCCTCGCGACCGCGGCGTGGCAGGTGGGGTTGCTGCGGGCCGGGGCCTGGGCCGCGCGCGGGCTGCGGCAGCCGTCGCGCAACGCCCTGCTGGCCGACGCGGTCGACGCCACCGCCTACGGCCGGGCCTACGGCTTCGAGCGTGCGATGGACAACCTCGGCGCGGTGCTCGGCCCCTTGCTGGCGCTCGGGCTGGTCGCGCTCACCGGGGTGCGCCAGGCCATCCTGCTGTCGGTCATCCCCGGGCTACTGGCGGCCGTGGCGATCTACTACGCGGTGCGTCACATCCAGCGGCCGCGCGAGCGGCGGACGGCGCCGCTGCGCTTCGTCGTCCGTCCCCTGATGCGCGGCCCGCTCGGTCGATTGCTCGTCGCGGTGGCGCTGTTCGAGGCGGGCAACGTCGCGGCGACCATGCTGATCCTCCGCGCGACCGAGCTCCTCACGCCGGGGCGGGGCGCCGAGCCGGCCGCGGCAATCGCGATTGGACTTTATGTCATCTACAATGCCGCCGCCACGCTGGCCGCGACGCCGGCCGGGCACCTTTCCGACCGGCGCGGCCCGCGCCCGGTCTTCGGCGCGGGCGTCGGGCTGTTCGGGCTGGCCTATGCCGCCTTCGCCTTGGTCGGCCCGTCGATCGTGCTGGTGGGCGGCGCCTTCGCGCTGTCGGGCGTCGCCATCGGCGCGGTCGAGACGGCCGAACACGCCGCCGTCGCCGGCCTCGCCCCCGCCGATCAGCGCGGCTCCGCCTTCGGCCTCCTGGCGGGCATCCAATCCCTGGGCGACTTCGCCGCCTCGGCCGTGATCGGCCTGGTGTGGACGCTCGCCAGCCCGGCTGCGGCCTTCGGCCTGGCGGCGGCGGTGATGGTCGCGGCGCTGGGGGTGTTGGTCGTGCATCGGCCGCACCATTCTTGAATGGACGCTCGCCTCGCAGGGATTGGACGTTTTTGCCGAGATGGAATAGTGTTCAGCCATGCAGTGACGATGATATCCGGAGGTGGATGAATGCAACGATTTGGCCGCTCTGGACGCGAGGTCCGGCCGCGATCAGTGGATGAAATCAGCCGGGAGATCCGACGCTGCTTCGAGGCCGGCGATGACTTGATACCGAGGCAATCATGACCAGCATCACAGCATCACGCGAGGAGCAGCAGCGCCCCATGCCGGGCGACGAGATCGTTCGGGATCCGATGTTCACGGTGACCCATGCCGTCACCATCGACGCGCCCCCGGAACGCGTGTGGCCGTGGCTGGCGCAGATGGGAGCGCTGCGAGGGGGCTGGTACAGCATCGACCGAATCGACAACGGCGGGCGACCGAGCGCCGATCGCATTTTGGACGAGTACCAGCATCTGGCGCCGGGGGACGTGCTCCCCGCCTTGCCCGGCGCGACGGACGCGTTCGTCGTCGCTGGCGTCGACCCACCGCGTGACTTGATCCTCATCGCTCCGGGCGCGCAAGGACCCGTGACGAGCTGGGAGCACCTCGTCGAGCCGATCTCGCCGGCGCGGTCGCGGCTGATCGTGCGCGGGCGAATCTCGCGGGAGTGGAAGCAGAGGGCGCGCGAAGCACAGACCGCGGGACAGCGACCAGCGCTCATCGAGCGTATCTACCGTGCCATCGCTCGACTCCCCGATGCCTGGCTGATCGCGATCGCCGGCACGGGTCACCGCTGGATGGAAACGCGCCACCTGCGTGGTATCAAGCGGCGTGCGGAAGCGGCGCGCTGAGGCACGGCCATCCCATGCCATCCGAATTCCGCCCCTTCCAGCCCTCCGACTATCCCGCCGCCTTCGAGCTCTGGCAGGCCACGCCCGGCGTCGGGCTGGGCGAGTCCGACCAGCGCGGGGCGATTGAAGCCTACTTGGCGCGCAATCCCGGCCTGAGCTTCGTCGCCTACGATGGGGACGCGCTGGTCGGCACGATCCTCTGTGGCCACGACGGGCGGCGCGGCCTGATCCATCACCTGGTGACGGCGCCCGGTCAGCGGCGCAAGGGTCTCGGCCGGGCGCTCGTGACGCGTGCCCTGTCCGCGCTCGGCGACGCGGGCATCATCAAGTGCCACCTTGTCGTGTACCGGTCCAACGCCGACGGCCTGGCCTTCTGGCGCGCGATTTCGGCCACGGAACGGATTGAGCTGGCGCTATTCTCTCTCCACACCGAGCGTGTCTGACGGCTCTTCCTCCAGATCGCGCCAGAAGTCGTCGTGCGGGATCCCTTGTCCCGCGCGGATCTGCCCTCGCGCCTCGTCGAGGAGAGCTTGGAGTGGTCGTGAATAGGCGATGGCCAAGCGCTCAAGCTCGTCCTCGTCTTCCATGGCCAGGAGAACCGCAGCCGGTTTTCCATTCCGCGTGATAATGACAAGCTCATCCTCGCTTGCCTTGACGAAGGCGCTCAAGTTCGCCTTGACCGTCGCGATGGATGCGATCTTCACAATGCCACTTCCTCTCCACCAATGATCAACAGATTGCCCCGCTTGATACCGATCGCGAGGATGTAAACGCTGCGCGCCGCCCAGTCGATGTCGTAAAGCACCCTGAACTGTCCTCGCGGCCCGAAGCGCAGCTCCCAGGTCGCCGCATAGACCACCGGACGTTTCAGGGGCTTGCGGTTTCTGGTCTCGACATCCGGTTCAAAGCTGAGCTGCTCGACGATCTTGGCACGAATGGTCGACCTGTGTCTCGCCTTGATCGTGAGCAGGTGGCGCTTGACAATCGGCGCGTAGATCAGGCTGAATGACGGGTCTCGATCCATTTGGACCAGAATTATAGTCGGATGCCGAGCAAGTCCAAGGTGAGTGCGAAGGCGTATCGGCTCTGTCTGTCCGGATGCACCGCTATCACCGCCCCTGTCCCTCCTGTACCTCCGCCCGCCAGTACCCGCCGCGCCCGTTGCTCAGCAACAGCGCGTTCTCGCCCGGCAGCAGGGCCGACCAGGCATCCCAGCGCGGCTGCGAGAGGTCGCGCACCGCGCCGGTCGCCGCCTCGACCGTGATGATCCGCCGCCCATCCAGCGGGCAGGTCGTCAGGAAGATGCGCCGGCTGTCGGCGGTCCACGCGGGCGGCGCGACCCGGCCGTCAGGCGCGATGGTCACCGGAGACCGGGTGCTGCCGGCGCGATCGAGCAGGACCAATTCCTGCGGCGCGTAGATGTCGGTGTATCCAGCCCGGCTTTCGACGGCGGCGATCATTCGGCTATCTCGGCTCCACACGGCATCGCTCGGTCGGACGTCGACGGTGGCGGCCTCAACGCTATCGAGATGGACAAGACAAAGTCCGCCGCGGCAGGAATAAGCCACGCTCCTTCCGTCCGGTGCGGGGCGGACCAGTGCGGCATCCGCGGAATCCAACTCCGGATCGTCCGGAGCCCGCTCAAAGGTGATGGGAGCGAACTCCCGCCCCGCCGGCCATCCACTCACCACCTTACGCGCATCACCACTGGACCACGGCGCCACCCAGATCCCATCCGCCTGTGCATACCAGACACCCTCCGCCGTCACTCCCGGCCGCGCGAAGGCGTCGACCGCCGCGATCTCGCGCTCGTCGCCGGTGGCCGCATCGTGCAGCACGAGCCGCGTGCCGAAATCCTGCGACGCACGGCGCGCGTTGGCGTCCGATGGCGAACGTTGCGCCGCGTTGGACACCGCCGATGCCGGCTCGACCAGCGCCAGGAACCGGCCGTCCGGCGACCACAGGTAGTCGAGTACGTTCGCCGTGACCTGCCGGTCCGGATCGCCGTTGCGCGGCACGAGCCAAATGCCGGTGGCTTGCCCACTCAGCGACGGCAGGGCGACGAGGAAGGCCGAGCCGTCCGGCGCCGGCACGAGGTTGCCGCGGCGCGCGCAGTTGGCCCCAAACCAACTCTGCACCGCCTCCGGCCGCCGGTCCGCTGCGGTGAAGGCCGGCAGCCGCAGCGGCGTAGCCAGCGCGATGCCGTCCCGCCCGAAATCCGCGAACGGGATGCCGGCCAGCTCACGATGCTCGGTGCGCAGGCGGCCGAGTCCGTCCCGGCGGCCCGCGCCGCTCCCCTGGCCGATCGGAATCTCATAGGTCCGCACGTCACCATTCATGTAACCGAACACGGTCATCCGGGCGCCCGCCACGTCGAGCGGCTGAACGCTTGTATCCACCAGCGGCGAGGCCGGATCGAGCGGATCGAGACCGACCTGGCCGCGCA
>CAZCJG010000117.1:0-9843 GCA_964498575.1 uncultured Anaerolineales bacterium
GGCCAGCGCCGGCGCGTCGGGCAGGCCGAGCTGGGCGCGCACGTAGTCGAAGTCGTCGCCCGCGCGCAAGGTCGCGCTGGTCAGGACGAGCGTCTCCTTGCCGGCGAACAGGTACCGCCCCAGCGGCTCGTCGACGAAGAGCGGCGCGCGGTGCAGGCCGATCTGGGCGGGGCCGCGGGCCCACAGGATGTCGTCCGCCGTGGGCCGCCCGATCGTGGCCGCCAGGCCGCGTGCCAGCTCCCCGATCTCGCGCCGCGCCGCCGCCAGGTCCGCGATCAGGATCGCGCGCTGCTCCTCGGACGCACGTGGGTGCGCCCGGTCGCCCGCGACCTCGCGCGGAGGCTCGTGGGCGCCCTCAATATCGCGCGGAAGCTCCCGGGTGTCTGCCTGCGCCAGCAACACCTGCTCCCATAGCCGCTCGATCCCCGCCCGGAGCGCCACCAGCGCCGCGTTGACCTGCTCCCAGGCCGCTTCGATCGTCGCCCAGCCCGGCTGCCGGCGCGTCGCCTCGGTCAGGCGCAGCACCGACTCGGTCCGCCCGGCGTGCTCGGTGATGAAGGTCGCGAGCTCGCCGAACAACGTATCCATGTGCGCCAGCGCCTGGCGCGCCTCGTGCTCGATCGCGGTCGCGAGGTCGGCCGCGCCGTCGATGCCGTCGGTGCCCGCCAACGGCGCCGCCGGCCCTTCCGACACCGCCCCCGGACCCGCCAACGCCACCCCTGGATCCTCCACCGCTCCTGGATCTTCCAACACCGCCGCGGCGCGCAGCGCGAGGCCGCGCGGGCCGGTGATGCCGAGCGCGACCTCGCGCGCCCGCGCCTGGGTCACCGCTTCGCCCAGCGCGTCGGTCGCCACGGCTTCGAGGTGGTGCGCCTCGTCGATCACCAGGTGTGCGTAGCGCGGCAGGATGCGGCGCTCGGCCAGGGCGTCCTGGACGAGGAGCGCATGGTTGACGACGACGATGTGGGCCTTCTCGGCCCGCGCGCGGGCCCGCTGCACCCAGCAGGTGCCGGCGCGGGCGTAGGGGCAGCGCTCCGGCGTGCAGGCCTCGGGCTCGGCGCAAACCAGACGCCAGGCGCGCTCGTCGCTGGCCAGGAGCAGCAGCTCGGAGCGGTCGCCGGTGGGCGTGACCTCGGCCCAGACCAGGATCTTGGCCGCCGCGCTGACGGTCTCGACGTCGAGATCCTCCCGGTCGGCCAGGCCCGCCAGGCGCGCACGGCACAAGTAGTTCGAGCGCCCCTTGAGCACGCAGGCGCGCAGGTCCCCGCCCAGCAGCTCCGCCGCGAGCGGCAGGTCCCGGTGCATGAGCTGATCCTGCAGCGTCAGCGTGTGCGTGGCGATCAGCACCGGCCGCTCCGCCGCCATCGCCCAGGCGGCGGCCGGGACGAGGTAGGCCAGGCTCTTGCCGATCCCGGTGCCGGCTTCGACCAGGAGCTGATCCCCCCGCTGGAAGGCCTCCGCCACCGCGCGCAGCATCTCGCGCTGGCCGGGGCGATCCTCGAAGCCGGGCAGGCGCTCGGCGAGCGGCCCGCCGGGGGCGAGGAGAAAGTCGAGCATGGAGAGGTCGAAGGGCTGGCTTGGGGATCGATCCTCGTCCTCCTGATCGCCCCCATGCGCCAATGGGGGGCGCGTAGAGATCCGCTCCCGCCCTTCTCCTGAATGACTGGGAGATGCGAACACCGCCCCCAACGCCCAATCCACCCGCCCCGCCATTCGGTTGATCGCCGAGCGCACATGGGCCGGCAGGCAGCGCGCGCGCTCACAAAGGGCGAGAAACAGCAGCCGATGCGCGTGGGCGTCGGCCAGAGCGCGGTGGCGGCCTTCCTCGGGCACGTCCAGGCCGAGCAGGTCGGACAGGTCGCCCAGGCTGTAGCGCGTGGCTTCGGGGACCAGGATCGAGGCGAGCTCGAAGGTGTCCAACGCCGGCTGGCTCAGCACGGCGCCGTGGCGGGCCAGGAAGCGCAGGTCGTGCCCGATGCTGTGGCCGACCACAGGCGCGCCGTCGACGAAGTCGAGGAACCTCGGGAGCACTTCGCCCAGCTCCGGCGCGCCGACCAGGTCGTCGGGCGAGAGGCCGGTGATTTGCTGGACGCGCAGCGGCAGGTCGACCGTCGCCTGCACGAAGGTCTCGAAGCTGCCCAGCACGCGATCGCCGGCGAAGCGCACCGCCGCGACCTCGATGATCGCGTCGCGCTCGGCGTTCAGCCCGGTGGTCTCCAGGTCCAAAGCAACGTAGGTTGGCTCCAAGGCGGGGTCCGTTTCAATGCGTCCGGCCGATCGTCCAGGCTTGCTGCTCGACCGGCGGCACAACCGGCGCGGCGCGGCATGACGTGGCGCGCCCGGACGGGGATCGGCCCGCCCGGGCGCTGGTCGGCGGTGATTATACAGGATGTGCGGTCCCCTTGCGACTCCGGGCAGGGCGCGGCTCGACATGGGGCGGGTGAGCGGATGGCGTGCTGGGAGTGCCCGAGCGGGCGGCGTGACCCGGGCTGCCGGCACCCCGCGCCCGGCGGGCGTAGGCTGAGCGTCGGTAAAGCATCGGCCGAGCGACCAGCAAGGCCGCGCGGGATCGGGTACACTGTGCCCGCATTCGATTTTCTCCTCCTCCCCCTCCTCAACAAGGAGTCCAGCGCCGGGCGTGTTCGCCCGGCGCTGCGGCTTTAATCGCCGACTTCGCCCTCGACGCCGCTCCACCCTCGACCCCGGGGCCCTTGACCCCGGTGATCGCCCCGTGCTAAGCTCTCAAGCACCGGCTCGGCCGGTAGCGTGCTTCCGATGTCAGCGACCCATCGCGCTCTCCATCTCGTCAGGTCACGGGACCTCCCGGTCGGTCGGGTGGCCGCCTCCACCGTGGTCGCGGTCGTCCTTGGCCTGGGATTGCTGGCGCTCGGCCGCGCCGGGCCCGACCGCGGACCCGTCCCCCCCGTTGCCGCCCAGCAGGGCGACGCCGACCTGCCCCATCACCTGCACCTGCCGCTGGCGGCGCGGCGCGCCGCCCTTGCCGATCTGCCCACGCCGGCAATCGTCACGCCGCCCACGCCGACCGAACCGCCGACCGCCACGGCGGCGCCCACGCCGACCGATACCGCACCGCCCACGCCCGCCGAGCCCACGCCGACGCCGGTGATCTGCAAGCCCCTGGCGGAGCGGGTGCGGATCACGTCGACCCAGCTCGGCCGGCCGATCCGCGCCAACGATGAGTACTTCCCGCTCCCGCTGGCGCCCAAGCCGGGCGGCGGCGCGCTGGTCGCCTGGCGCGAGCAGGCCGGGCCGACGGTGCGCGTCGCCGGCTTCGACGCCGAGGACCGGATGGTCGGCACGCCCCTCTCCTTCGCCGCCGAGGAGGTGCACGCGCTGGTGGCGCACGAGGACGGCGGCGCGATGGTGGTGGCCGAGAACGACCCGGACATCTACAGCCCGAAGTACTGCCGCGGTCCTTCGACGCCGGACAAGGCGCTGTGCGCCAAGCTGGACCTGTGGCGCTTCGACGAGGCGGGGCGGACCGACTGGCGGACGACGGTGACCAAGAAGACCAACGTCGACGCGAACGGCGCGCACTTTATCTGGTGGTACCAGCACACCGCTCGTCTGGCCTGGAACGGCCGCGAGTACGGCCTGTACTACCGCGCCGCCGACTCCTCGCCACGCCCGGGCACGCCGGGCGAGATCGACATCCACACCGGCGACGCCTTCCGCTTCCTGGACGGGCGCGGCCAGGTCCTGCCCGGCCAGTGGGCCTGGGGCTGCTCGCACAGTTGGGCGGTCCGCCTGGCCGACAATGGGCATTTCGGGACCGCCTGCCACGGCGACGCCTATCCCAACGCCTTCCACTTCGTCGTCATGGACCGCGAGCGCCGGCTCGGCGACAGCACCCTGCACGACAACCTGGACCCGACCAAGCGCGCGCTCGGCGGCCTGGTGCCGGCGGCGGGCGGCTTCTGGATCCTGCACATGGCCCAGGCGGCGGCGATGGAGCTGCACCTGGCCTTCGTCGACAACACGGGCAAGGTGACCGAGGACAAGCGCCTGGACTTCGCGACCCAGCTCGAGACCCCGTACCCGTTTCGCGCCTACCTGGCCGAATACGGCGTGGGCGCGATGCTCGCGGGCTGGCTGCGTGCCGGCACGCTGCAGCTCGCGGTGCTGGACAAGACCACCGGTGAGCTCGCCGACGGCCCGGTCGGCGTCCCCGCCAGCATCGACAAATGGAGCGAGCTCACCCCCTACCCCAACGGCGACGTGGGCTGGGCCTGGAGCACGGATCGGTCGGCGAAGCTGGACCTGGTGCGGGTGGAGAGCTGCGCGGGCGGGGGGTGAGACAGCTCTCGGGGTGGTCAAAGGAACGCCCGTCCGACTCCCAACGACCTGTTGAGCGTCGAGGCGTTCGCCCCGCCGGTTGACCCCCGCCCGTCCGGCGCCTATCGTAACACGGTCGATCCCTGCCCGTTCAACTCGCACAGGAGCGGACCATGACCCAGGACACCCGGCGACAGGCATCCGGTCCTTCCCGGCTCAGCCGGCGCAAGCTGTTGCGGCTCACCGGCGTCACCGTCGCGGCGTTCGGCGCGGGGCGGCTGGGCGAGCGCATCGCGGCCATCGGTGAGCTGCCGGCGGGCGCCGCGGCTCGGCCCCTCGCTCCGGGCGAGCCGCTGGCCCCCGCCGGCCCGCTGGCACCTGTTCGCCCGGCCCAGCCCACGCTGCCGGCGCCGGCCTGCGTGGTGCGGCCGCAGCAGACCGAGGGCCCGTACTTCGTCGACGAGCTGCTCCACCGCTCCGACATCCGCTCGGATCCCGCGAGCGGCGTGGTGCGCGAGGGGGCGCGGCTGCGGCTGGTCTTCCGGGTGACGCGCATCGAGAGTGGCGGCGACTGCACGCCGGTCCACGGCGCGGTGGTGGACATCTGGCAATGCGACGCCGCGGGCGTGTACTCGGATGTGCTGGACACCGGGGGCCTGTTCGACACGCGCGGGCAAAAGTTCCTGCGCGGCTACCAGGTCACCGGCGCGGACGGGGTCGCGACCTTTACCACGCTCTACCCCGGCTGGTATCCCGGCCGCACCGTCCACATCCACTTCAAGATCCGCACCGATCCCGCCGCCAGCCAGGGCTACGAGTTCACGTCTCAGCTCTATTTCGACGACAGCCTGACCGACCAGGTCTTCACGCACCCCCCCTACGCGGCCACCGGCCAGCGCACTACTCGCAACCCGCAAGACGGCATCTACCGCGGCGGCGGCGACCAGCTCCTGCTCGGCGTCAGCCAGGACGGCGACGGCCTCGCGGCCACCTTCGACATCGGCCTGCGCGGCCTGCCCGCCTTCCCGACGCCGACACCCGGCAGTCGCAGCGAAACCGCGACGCCGACGCAGGCGCCGGAGACCCCGACGGCGACGACCATGCCGGCGGAGCCCACACCGACCGTCGCGCCGACAGACGTGCCGGCCACGGTTGCGCCGACGGAACCGCCGCCGTCAGCGACACCGGTGGGATCGGCGGAGCCGGGGCGGGGGAAGGTGTATTTGCCGTGGGGCGAGAGGGGTGGGGATAGCGGTTGACAGGTGCAGAATGGCAAGTAGCCTGGCGAATGGAATTCGCGGCTACCATTACGAAGCCCGCCTGCGCGGGCTGGACGCCCAACTCTCACGTGAATAGCCGGCGAAGGCCGGCTTTGTGATGGTAGGCGCGAATTCTATTCGCCGGCCCATGCTTGGCCATTGAGCCCGCCCCATCAGCCAGGGCAGGAAGAGCGGCGGCCGCGCGGGCGCTTCCGGCGCGCGGCCCGCGACGAAGAAGCGGTTGCGCAGCCACATGCGGCCGGGATCGACCGGATCGACGATGAAGGTGACCAGCCCCAGGCCGGAAGCCTGGAAGGAGCCGGCGCCGCTGTCGAGCCACAGCCCGCAGTCCTGCGTCAGCGTGGCATCGATCGGCGCGCCCTCCGCGCGCTCGACCTGCATCCGCAGGCGGTCGGGCGCCGGCCGGGTGACCCGCACGGTCCAGCGCTCGCCGAAGCTCGCGCTGCCTTCGTAGTCGCCGACGAAGCGGTCCCAGCCGTCGCGGTCCAGCCCGCAGGCCGGGGCCGGGCGCGCCGGGCCGGGGGGGACGTAGGCGGCGAGCGCGCACCGGGTCGAGCCGCCGAGGCTGCGCCCGCCGACGTTGGACGTCGTCGCCACCGCCACGCCGGCGTCGGGAATCCACTTCAGCGTGGCCGACCAGCCCCAGGCGCCGCCGTCGTGGTGGATCATCTCATGGCCTTGGAAGAATTCGACGAAGGTGCCCAGGCCGTAATACTGGTCTTGGCCGAGGTCCAGGAGCTGCTGCCGGGATTGCATCGCCCGTGTCGACTCCGGCGACAGCAGCGGGCCGCCGCCGGCCATCAGCAGCCCGGCGAAGCGGACGAGGTCGCCGGCGGTCGCGTTGGCGTAGCCGGTGGGGTGGCGCGCCCAGTTGTTGGCCTGGTTCAGGTCGTAGATCTCCAGCCGGCCCGAGAAGGGATTATTGTAGTGGCCGTAGGCGAAGTTCCCGCGCGCCACCGCCGCCTCGGCGTGCAGGGTCGAGTCCACCATGCCGGCCGGGGCGAAGACGCGCTGGTCCATATAGTCGGGATAGCTCCAGCCCGTGACGCGCTCCAGGATGTGCCCGGCGTACATGTAGTTGGCGCTGGAGTAGTTCCAGAAGCGCCCCGGCGGCGCGTAGGGGGCGGTGCCGATCTGCGCGGCGACCCAGCGGCCCATCGCGCCGGGATCGGTCGGGCCGAACAGGTCGCGTTCGTCGCGGGCCGAGGTGTCGTGCAGGCCGCTGGCGTGGGTCAGCAGGTGCCGCACCGTGATCCGCTCCGCCTGGCCCGGCTCGGCCAACGCGAAGCCTTCGAGATAGCGGGTGATCGGGGCGTCCAGATCGATCGCGCCGGCATCGACCTGCTGGAGGACGGCCAGCGCCGTCAGCGTCTTGGTCGTCGAGCCGATGCGGAACTGGGTGTGGACGTCGACCGGCGCCTCCATGTCGCGATGCCGCCGCCCGTACGCGCGCTCGAAGACCACCTCGCCATCGCGCAGGACGGCGAGCTGGGCGCCGTGGATACCCCCACCCGCCATCTCGGTGCGTACGCAAGCATCCACCTGCGCCGCCGGGTCGTCCTGCGCCAGCGCGGGTGGGACGCGGACTGGGGGCCAGGCGGCGCCCAGTGTGACCAGCAGGCAGAACAGCCCGAACAGGCGCCGCGGGAATCGCCTGCCCCCTCTGACGGAACGGTCGACGGTCATGCCAATCATCCGCCAAGAGTATAATGCTAGCCCGATCCGAACGCCGGCATCTTGCAGGGAGTGATGGATGAGCAGTTGGTGGGGCTTCGAGCCCAGCCGCCCGATCCCGACCGAGGAAGGGATCAAGGCGCATAGCCAGAAGGGTGCCTTCGTCAAGCACTGGTGGGCCACGCGCTGGATCGAGGCGCTGGAGCGGCTGATGGACAGCGGCCGGCTGCAGCGCGGGCGGACCTATGCGCGCAAGGGGCAGGTTCTGGCGCTGGAGGAAACCAGGCGCGGCGTCGAGGCGCGGGTGCAGGGATCGCGCCCCAATCCCTACGTCGTCAAGATCGAGCTCGCGGCGCTCGGCGACAAGCAGTGGGAGGCGGTGCTGGACGCGCTGGCCGAGCGGGCGGCCTTCGTCGCGGACCTCTTGGCCGGCGAGATGCCGGTCGAGATCGAGTCGGTCTTCCAGGCGGCGCGCGTCGGCCTGTTCCCGGACAAGGCGGGCGAGCTGGACATGCGCTGCTCCTGCCCGGACCTGGCGGCGGTCTGCAAGCACATCGCCGCCACGCACTATATTCTGGCCGAGCGTCTGGACGCCGACCCCTTCCTGCTCTTCCGCCTGCGCGGGCGCGACGAGGCCGAGATCATGGCCGCGCTGCGCGCCCGGCAGGCGCGCGCGGGGGACGGTGATGGTGACGCTCCGCCCGAACTCGACCCCGACGCGGCGCCCGCCCTCGCCGACCTGGTCGACGGCTTCTGGCGCGCCGGGCGCGGCCTGGACGGCCTGGCGACCGATATCGCGCCGCCGCTCCTGCCGCTGCCGGTGCTCAAGCGCCTCGGCCCGCCGCCCTTCGCCGGCAAGGACGTCGACGTCGCGCGGCTGCTCGGCCCGGCCTACGCGGCGATGACGGCCAAGGCGGTGGCCTTGGGCCTGGCGGAGCCGCCGGCCGCGGCAACACGTCTCGACGAACCGCCGCCGGCCGCGATCCGTCCTTAGCGGAGTCCTGACCCCGAGCACGATCCACGAACCTGGGTCAACCGGGGTGGACCAGAGACCTTCATGGAGATCGACGACGATGGATGACTTGCACTTTGAAGCCTTCGACCTCGGCGCCGTGCCCGCCGCCGTGCTGGACCAACTGGTGGAGATGCAGCTCGCGCTCGACCACGAGCTGGGCAACGACGACCCGCCGCGGCTGCCGAGCGAGGTGCGTAGCGCGATCGAGGTCGGCTGGGGCCTGCCGTGGCGGGAGTGGTACGGCCTGGCCCGGCTGGGCGACGAGGTGATCGGCTTCGGCGACTGGTCGGTCGATCCCGAGGACAATCCGGCCAATCTGTGGCTCAGCGCCTATATCCGGCCGGCGCATCGCCGCCAGGGCTACGGCGCCCGGCTCGCCGGCTTCATGTTGGACCAGGCGATGGGCGCCATGCCGACGGTCACCACCGCTTGCTTCTGCCTGCAGCTCAACCGGCCGATCGGCGCGGACCTGCAGGCGCTGGTCGAAGGCCGCTGGGGCCTGGCGCCGCGCATCGTCGAGCGCAAGAGCCGGCTGGACCTGGCGCAGGTCGAACGCGGCTGGGTCGAGGATGAGCTGGCGCGGCGGCGCGAGCGCGTCGGCGATCGCTACCGGCTGCTGTTCTTCCCGATGGATGACTACCCCGCGCCTGACATCGGCTTCGACGTCGACCGCTACCTCGACATGATGACCGAGGTCGAGGCGCTGATGCCGCTGGAGAACCTGGATCAGGCGCCCGAGCGCTACAGCCGCGAGCGCTGGGCGAGCATCGCCGGCCGCCAGGCCCAGCGTGGGCGGGTGATCTGGAACCTGGTGGCGATGGACGCCGCCGGCGGCGCCTGCGCCGGCTACTCCAACGTGAACTTCAACCCGGCCAACCCGGCGCTCATCGACCAGTGGGGCACCGGCGTGGTGCGCGCCCAGCAGGGCAACGGGCTCGGCAAGCTGCTCAAGCTGGAGATGCTGGCCAGGCTGATGGACGAGGTGCCCGGCGCGCGCTACATCGAAACCGGTAATGCCGGCAGCAACGCCGCGATGATCGGCATCAACACCGACCTGGGCTTCCGCGAGCACTTCCTGGAGCACTGCTACCAGGTGCCGGCGGACCGGCTGCGCGAGCTGCTGCGGCTGCCGGCGGGGTGAGGCGGGCCGGCGAACACGATCAACCGGCCCGCACCGGCCGTCTGACCGGCCTTTCGTCAGCCGCTTTGGCCCTCCGCCGAGTCCGACGCGCCCGTGCCCCCCTCCGGCTCTCCGTCCGGTTCGATCGGTAACGACGCCCACGCCGGCGGCTCGGCGGGTGTGCCCTCGGCGGCAGGGGCATCCGGTGTCTCGGCCGCCGGTTCGGATCCCGATTCGGCCGCCGCGTCCACCGCCGCCGCCTCGAAGGCATCGGCATCTGCCTCCGGCGCCGGTTGCCGCTCCTCGGACACTTCCTCCGCGACCGCCGCCACCACCACGGCTTCCGCCACCGGCGCTCCGTCTCCCTCGGTCTGGGCGTCCGCGGCGGCTTCGGCGGCGGGCGCGTCAGACGGAGCGGGCTCGGCGTCCCCGACCGGCTCGCCTTCCTCCACCGGCTC
>CAZCJG010000117.1:9943-12462 GCA_964498575.1 uncultured Anaerolineales bacterium
ACCGGCTCGCCTTCCTCCACCGGCTCACCCTCGTCCGGCGTGCCCTCCGGCGGCGGGATCGGCTCCGGCTCGCCGGCCACCGCCCCGAAGCCCTCGTCGCGGTGGCGGATGTCGAAGTAGAGGACGACGAAGGCGATCTCGATGGCCAGCGAGACCAGCGTGATCGCGATGACGTAGCCGACGACGAGCATGGCCAGCCCTGCCATCTCCAGGCTCGTAGGCGCGGCGGGCACGACCCATGACCACGGTGCGGTCGGTGAGGGGACGACCATGACGGACGCCGGCGGGATGACCTGCGCCGCAGCATATCCCAGCAACAGTTGGCACGCAATCGAGATGAGCATCGCGATCAGCGTCAGCACAACCAGGTAGCCGAGGATCCGCAGCACGTGCCCGCGCGTCAGCGCCCAGCTCCGCTCGATCGCGCCGATCGGCCCCGCCTCCTCGAAGACCGCGGTGAAGGGCACGAAGAGCAGGCGCAGGGTGACGAAGAGTGCGACGACCACGAGGAACGGCGCGAGGCAGAGGAAGGGGACCGCCAGGACCTGGAGCGAGGGATCGCCGCTAGCCTGCCCCTGGGCCAGGAGCATGCCGCTGGAGAGGAGCAGGAAGGCGGCCGGGATGCTGAAGAATGCGATGACCAGCCGCGACAGGATCGTCGCCCCGAGCAGGGGTAGCGCGCGCCGCATCCCGACGCCGAAGGCTCCGCCGATCCCCAACCGCTGGCCGAGGTGCCCCCCGCCCATCGCGGCGATCAAGGCTCCGCCGCCGACGACCGCCCAGAGCACGAGGAAGGGGATCGCCAGGAGGACCAGCAGCCCGATCAGGATGGCCAGCGCGATGCCCAGCGGCCATTCGGCGGGGCTGGCCAGCATGCCCGGGATCACGCGGTTGCCGAGCACCAGCGGCACCATCACCGCCGCCACGGCGGCCAGCATCCCCGCCAGCGTGATCAGCGGGATGCCGATCAAGGCGACGAGGTTCTTGAACAGCACCCCGAGGCTGGCGCGGATGATGCCGATGACGCCGAGCGGTTGCAGCGGCCGGGCGACTTGGAAGGCGTTCATACGGTCCCCCATGTGGGTTGGAAGCGGCGAACGGGCGGCAATGCCTCCGCCGGATTGTACCACAATCGCTTGCACCACCCTCGCTTGCGTCCGAGCCGCGACCGTCAGGGAGCGGTTCCCCCCAAGCTAATACCCCACCAACCCCCGCACCGCCGCCGCGATCTTGTGCTCGTCCGGCAGGTATTCGGCTTCCAGGACGGGATGGGCCGGGATCGGCGTGTCCAGCCCCGCCAGGCGCAGCACCGGCGCGTCGAGCTCGGCGAAGGCCTCCTCGGCAATGGTCGCGGCGACCTCCGCCCCGAAGCCGGCGGTGCGGTGCGCCTCGTAGATCACGATCGCCCGCCCGGTCCGCGCCACCGACTCCAGCACCGCCGCGCGGTCCCAGGGCACGATCGTCCGCAGGTCGACGACTTCCAGCTCGATCCCGTCATCCTCCAGGAGCCGCGCCGCCTCCAATCCCTTGTGGGCCATCGTCCCCCAGCCCACCAGCGTCGCGTCCCGGCCGGGCCGCGCGATGGCCGCCCGGCCGAGCGGGACGCTGTGCTCGCCCTCGGGCACGGGGCCGCTGAGGCGGCGGTAGAGGTACTTCTGTTCGAGGAAGATCACGGGATTGGGGTCCCGGATCGCCGCCGTCAGCAGCCCCTTGGCGTCCGCCGGGGTCGCCGGGATCACCACCTTGAGGCCCGGGATCTGGGCGAACCAGGCTTCGGGGCTTTGCGAGTGGAAGGGGCCGGCGCTGGCCCAGGTCGCCCCGGCGGGGGCGCGGACCACCAGCGGCACCGGCTGGCCCCAGCGGTAGTGGATGGTCGAGGTCATGTTGACCAGCGGGTCGAAGCCCGAGGCGATGAAGTCCGCGAACTGGATCTCGGCGATCGGCTTCATCCCGACCAGCGCCGCCCCGGTCGCCGCGCCGATGATCGCGTTCTCGCTGATCGGCGTGTCGATCACGCGGTCGGGACCGAAGTGGTCCAGGAACCCCGCCGTCACCTTGTACACCCCGCCGTATGTCGCGATGTCCTCGCCCAAGAGGAAGACCGTGGGATCGGCTTCCATCGCCTCCCAAAGCGCTTCGCGGATGGCTTCGTGGTAGGTAATCGTGCGCATCGTCATCTTCGTCGGCTCGATTCAACGACGGTGTCGCGAAGCTCCCCCTCTCCCGCGCCGTTCGGGAGAGGGGGCCGGGGGGTGAGGGCCGGCTCCGCGAACACCCCCTCATGCACATCCGCCGCCACTGGATCGTCCATCGCCTCGGCCGCGTGGATCGCCGCCTCGATCTCGGCCTGGATCTGGGCCTCCAGCGCCGCCTCGCGCGCCGCGTCCCACAGGCCCTCGGCTTCGAGCCGGGCGCGGTAGGTCGTCAGCGGGTCGCGCGCGGCCCAGGCTTCGAGCTGCTCGCGCGGCACGTAGTCGGCCGGGTCGATGATCGAGTGGCCGCGCATCCGCATCGTCAGG